>JBFIJN010000647.1:0-4076 GCA_041600735.1 Nannocystaceae bacterium | reverse complement strand
GCGCGCGCCGTCCTCGAGGGCTACGTGAATGTCGAAGGTGATCGCCTTGTCGCCGATCTGCTCGATGGGGATGTCCGCGTCGAGGATCTCGAAGCCCCGAATGGGCCGCGCCAGGATGCACGCGAGCATGTCGCGCAAGAGCTCGGGCTCGCGGGTCAACAGCAGCTTGAACACGAGATCGAGCTTGGGATCGAGCCACTTCACGAGGGAGGTCCAAGGCGAGAGCTACGTGGTCATAGTCGGATCGAAGAGCGAGACAGGACGGTCGAATGGGCCGATGTCGTCGTGGTCATCAGTGACGTCGCCGGCCTGGGCCAAGACGGATGTGGGGGGAGATCCTGAGGGGGGGTGCTACGGCGCACGTGATGGAGGCGTGATCTTGGGCGGCGGGGGCGGTAGAAGGTGGGATGGGCTTCGCTGGCGGTGTTGCGGGGTGGTCGGTCGTGATGGGGATCGCGATCGCGAGCCTCGCGGCGTGCAAGGCCACGCCCGAGTCGGGGGCGTCGGGATCGACGGCGCCCCTCGACTCGGCTCCGCCGCGTGAAACTGTGACCGCGGTGGATCGCGAGCCCTCCGCGCTGCCGCCCGGCGTGCCGCCCGGTGCCCCAGCCACGCTGGGGGTGAACGACATGGCGGGCCACCCCGCGCGCTGGAATGGCGAGACCGTGATCCTGTTCGCGCGGCTGCGCTACGAGATCATGGCCTGCGGCAAGAGCGTGCCTGCGCACTGCGTCTACCGGTGGCAGCTGCTCGACGTGGACGATGCCAGGTCGATGACGGTCGTGCTCGTCCACGAAGGGCTCGATGTGCCGTTCGTGTGTCGGCCTGCGGGGTCGCAGGTGATTCCCACCTCGCCGTGTGAGACGGGGGACGTGGATCCGGGGCAGCGATATCGGCTGGAGGGTGAATTCGTGTACGGGGCGCGGGAGCTGCGGTTCTTGGCGACGCGGATCGAGGCGGTTGGACCGTAGGCGGGTAGGTCGAGAGCGGCGCGCCTGATCCCGATCCGAGCGCGATGGCCACCGCGATCACTCGTCCACCGCCTCTCGCGATCCGCAGGTGGTGAGGACGAGTCCGCCGGGGTCGTGGTCGGCGAAATCACCCTCGGCACAGGCACTCTGCCCGCGCCATCCAAGGAGCATCGATGAGACATCCAGTGTGAATCATTGCGTTGCTGGTCGGCGCCGGCTGCCGAGCGAGGACGCCCGCGGTCCCCGGGCCCGAGGGACTCGAGCAGGCCGTATCGAAAGGTGGGGCCATCCCCATCACCGTGGTGGAGCAGCTGGCCCTCACCGACGTACCCGCGGGCTTCGATCCCACCGGGAGCATCGCGGTGGGACCCGAGTGTCAGGCCTGGCGAGCCGACAGCGTGTTCCTTGGTCCGATCCCCGAGGATCGATGCGCGCTGTGGTCCGATCCGGAGGTGGTCGTGGCGCCCGATGGCCTCGCGGTGGCCCGGCTCTCGGGGGCTTCGGTGACGCTCGAAGGCAAGGCCATGCGCGGGAGCCTGCGCTGTGAGGGCTGCGCTGCGGTGCAGGACCTGGCCTGGAGCGGCGAGGGCGATCGCATCGCGCTGGTGCGCGAGGGTGGCAGTGCGGTGGAGATCTGGTCGGTGGCCCAGCGCAGCAAGCTTCGCGAGCTCCCGCTCCCCCACGAAGGCAGGGTTGCCCACGCAGAGCTGGGGTGGTCCGGATCGCTGTATGTGCTGCTCGCGACGGCCGACGAGCGGCCAGCTTGCGGGGAGGGCGACAACGTTGACGAGGACACCGGGTGCATTGGCTACTACGAGAGCGAGTCCTTCGGCGGGGAGGCGCGGATAGTGTACTCGTTGATCCGCTACGCCAGCCTCGACGCCGAGCCCAGCGTGGAAGCGCTCCGGGCCTGGGGCGGCGAAGGGCCGCCGATCGGCTACGATCTGATCTCCTCCGCTCGTCTCGATCCCGGCGGGCGCTGCCTCTACTACGAAGTGATCGACTCGGAGCCGCGCGCGAGCATCGGCTCCCGTATTTCCTCCCGGTCTCTCGAGGGCGGCTGCGACTTCGACCACCCCGATGACGACGCGGCTGGGTACTGGAGTCTCGATTCCAGCTACTGGCTCGAGCCCGAGGAGCTGCGTGCGATGCTGGAGATCGAGGGCCTGGCGGAGGACTTCTTCGCTGGGCGGCCGATCGCCGCCGGGCCGACCTCGGTGACGGCCGCACAGCTGGAAGCGCTTGGGATTGCTGCTGAGCGGCTACGCTAGGCCATACGGCGGCACGGTTGGACGTAGCGCGCGAGCGGCTGCGTTCGCGCGTCAGGTTCCCCAGCCGCCGGTCGGGGGGATGCTGAGCAGCAGCGCGTAGCTCCACTTCCACAGCGAGGGGCTCATGGCGCCATCGGTGGTCATCCAGCCGCGAGGATCGACGTTGAGCGAGGCGGACCAGCCGAAGGGCTCGACGGCATAGCGATGGAAGTCGTGCGAGCCGCCCGCGCATCCGGTGCAGTTGTCGGCGTTGGCCGTGAACCAGCGGTCCTTGATGTCGGCCGTCCCGACGTTGGTCTCGCGGATCACCGTCATGTGAAGATGCGGTCCGGAGGTCCAGCCCCCGTTGCCCACGTCGGCGACCTGCGTCCCGGGCCCCACGGTGCTCCATACCGCGGGCGTGTTGTTGCGCTTCACGTGGAAGTAGCCGACGACGAAGCTCTCTCGGTACTCCCACGGGTTGGTCTGGATCATGTGGCGAATGTAGACCTCGCCCTGGAGGTTGCCGTCCCAGCCCGCGTTCTGATAGTCGATGTAGTTCCCTGCGGCGAACGCATTCTGGCAGCTCTGCGATTGATCATTCCAGCCCGTGCACGGCGCTGGCCAGTAGGGGGCGTAGTCGCGGTTGATGCAGTTGCTCGTCTGGCGCGCGGCCACGGTGGCGGCCATCGCCGACCCGCAGGCGACCGCGCTCGTCTGATAGTCGCGGCTGCGCAGCACGTAGCCGTTGGCCATCGCATCGAGGTCGGTGCCTTCGCTGGCCCCCCAGTCCCAGCCATCGTGGTCGTTGACGAAGTTGGGCTTGGCGTGGCCCCTGTAGCTCACGATGGTGGCGGCGGGGTCGTCGTCGGCCCCGGTCGCGCCAAACAAGCCCGTATCCATCACCGGAGCGCCCTCACGGGCGAAATCCACCCCGGTCCCCGCGCTCGTGAACGAGCCGGGGCTGGCCGAGAAGATCGGCAGCAGGAGCGGGGACACGGTGATCACACAGCTCGGCTCGTTGCTGCTCACGGCCGCGTTGAACGCAGCGGTGAGCGGCCCCGAATTCTCGCCGCGGTAGATGGCCGGGCCCCACGTCTGGGCGTCGCACCACACGACCGCATGATTGGTGCCCGATGCATTGAACAGGCCGGCCTTGCGCACCGTGCCGTTGCCGAACGTGTCGCGCAAGTACTGGCACGGGTGCTGACCGTTGGTGTACGACGCGAACGCCCAGCCGCCGCCCGGCCACACCATGCTGCAGTAGTGGCCGTAGCCCGCCGGCTCGGCGATGTAGCTGCTCGAGGTGAGGGGCTCCGGTCCCTCGATGGCGAAGTCATCGGCGGCCCGCGTCAGGAAGGCGGCGGGAAGGTCTTCGGCGGAGAAGCGCTGGAGCTGGGGAGGTCCGCCGAAGCCACCGAACGCGACCAGGGCAAGCGCGGGCTCCGAGACGTCGGCGTCGACGAGCGGCTCCGTGTCGGCATCGTCGCCGGTCGAGTCGCCGCTAGAGCGGCGATCAGATAGCGCCAAGGGGATCGACCCTGGGGCCCGATCATGATCTCGTGGTTGGGTCATGCCCCGCTACGAGAACATCCGATGGAGCCCTTCGATCGAGCTGACCAAGGTGGAGGAGATGATCTGTGCGCGGTGTAAGCGCACCGGTCGGCTCTTCGCCTTCTTGCGACGGCATCGTCACGAGCTGTTCCCCGAGGACTTCCAGGCCGAGCTCGCTGAGATCTATGCCGACACGCCCAAGGGCAAGCCGCCGGTGCCGCCTGCACTGCTGGCGATGGTGACGATCCTCCAGGCTGCCGGCGGCGTCTCGGATGCGGCGGCCGTCGAAGCGGCGGTCTTC
>JBFIJN010000646.1:0-4101 GCA_041600735.1 Nannocystaceae bacterium | reverse complement strand
GCGTCGGTCTGCACCATCGTGACGATGCGATCGTCGTCGTGGAAGAGGATCGCCTCGACGTTCACCCCGTTGGCCGCACCGCCGAAGTGCTGGCCGGTCCACTGGAACACGCTGATCCCCGCCGCCTGGCCGGGATAGCCCACGGCCGCGGCCTGGGCCTGGGTGAAGTACTGGTAGTAGACCGACGTGATGAGATCGTCGTGGAGCACCGCGATGCGAAAGCCACCACCGGCCTGCGCCGCGGGCAGGGGGCACACGTTGTTGAGGTTGGAGTCGGTACCCAGCGTGCTGGTGAGGAAGCCGTTGGTGCTCGCGCGGAGCTGGGTGACGACCTCGCCATAGAAGTTGAACGGCGCCCCCAGATTGGTGGCCGGCGCGAGCGTGTCGTCGGCGTTGGCCAAGAGCGCCCCGGTCGCGGTGATGTTGATGTAGTTGTAGACCGCGCCGTCGGCTTGATCTGCGAACGAATATCCGAACGCATCGGGACCGCCCACGGCCGCAGAGGCATCGCCTCCAGCGAGGCTCGCGAGGAAGACGACAGAGGCTGTGGACAATGAAGAGATAGTGCTACGCATGACCAGGCGGGAGGGTAACCCGCCGGCTACTTTGGCGGCCACTCCAACCGCACGGCCCGGGTCTGCGAGGCCTCGCCCAAGGAACCCAGTTCCTCGTCGAGTCGCGCGAGCACGGGGGCAGGATCTCGCGAGAGCCGCTCGACCTGTGACTTGAGCTGCAGCCGTGCGCGGTGGAGCCTGCTCTTGATCGTCCCAGGGCTGCGCTCGAGCACCGCTGCGATCTCGTTCACGCTCAGCTCGTGCCAATAGTGCAGCTCGAGCGCGATCTGCTGATCGAGCGGTAACGAGCACAACGCGCGATCGACGAGCTGACGCTGCTCGTCCGCCGCGAGCCGATGGGTGGGCGAGCTCGTCGAGTCCTGGTGCACCTCGATCACCGAGACCCGTGTAGGGGAGAACACTGCGTCCTTGCGGTAGCGACGGCGCAAGTGATGCACGAGCTTGTGCCGCGCCACCCCGAGCAGGTACGCGCGAAAACCCACGCGCGCCTCCACGCGCTCGCGGCTCTCCACGAGGGCGAGGAAGGTCTGCTGAGTGAGATCTGCCACGCCCTCGGGGATCTTGTTCCAGAAGAAGCGGTACACCGCGGAGAAGTGGCGGCGCACGAGCTCGTTGCCGGCCGCCGCATCGCCCTCGCGCCAGCGCAGCAGCAGCGCGAGGTCATCGTCCACGGGTGGGCTCCTGCGCGGCCAGCTTCTTGGCCAGCCGTGTCGTGAGCTCGCGGGCCACCTGCTCCTCGGGTAGCCCGCGGCCCGCGGTGATGGCCCGCGCCTCGTCGAGCGCGAGCTCTGCATCCTGCCATGCCCCGAGCTGGATGTGCGCCGACGCGATGTTGTTGAGCGACGCCGCGACCAGTGGATGGTGCGGGCCCAGGATCTCGCGCCGGATCGCGAGCGAGCGCTTGGAGTAGCTCAGCGAGCGACGCGGCTCTCCCGACATCAACAACACGTTCGCAATATGGTTGAGCGTGCGAGCCACGTCGGGCGCATCGTCGCCGAGCTGCGCGCGCTGGACCTCGAGCGCGCGCTGATAGTGCTCGAACGCCTCGTCCCAGCGACCGCGCCGGTAGTACAGACCTCCGAGGTTGTGCACGAGCTCGGCCTCGCGCAGCGGGTCGCCGCCCAGCCGCCGCAGCGCCGCGCGAGCGAAGCCCACCCAGATGTCGCCTTGCTCCGTGTCCTCGAGCTCCACGCCCGCGACCCACAGCAAGCGGATCCAGCCATCGGCGGCGAGCTCGTCCTGGCGCGCGCCCTCGGCGGTCTGGATCCCGCGCAGCAGCAGGCGTCGCGAGGTGTCGTGATCTCCGCGGCCGGCCGCGACGCTGCCGAGTCGCAGATCGGCCGCCGCGAGCAGCGGGACGTCGTCGAGCTGCTCGGCCCGATCGCGCGCGCCCTGGGCCAGCGTCGCGGCTTCGTCATAGCGCCCCGACAGCTCGAGCAGGCGCGCCTCGGCGAGGTCGGCCGCCACCTGCACGGCCATGGCCCGCTGCTCGGGATCGTCGGGGAGCCGCCGCTCGGTCGCGACCGCCTCCAGATCCTCGCAGGCCGCGATCCACCCGAGGCCGTGCACGAGCTGCACCGCGTTGGCCAGCATCCGCGGGTCGGCCTCACGCAGCAGTCGCACCGCGGCGTCGAGCTCACGACGGTGACGCTCGAGGCACTCGCCGCGCAGATCGAGCAGCGCTTCGGATTGCACGTGACGCACATGCGTGTCTTCGCAGGCCGTCCGCGAGGCCTCACGCCACTGCGTCGCATAGGCGTCGAGCGTGCGCTGCACCGAGGCCCACGACTCCTCGGCAAATGGCTGCCCCGTGGCCAAGAACGCGGCTTCGAGCTCGCTGCGAGCGCTGTCGTTCCACACCTCGTCGATGGCCGAGCCGGCCGAGCTACACACGGGCTCGGGCAGCTCGCTGCGCAAGCCCACCACGCCGAGCACGCACGCCAGCCCAACGCCCAGGCCGATCGCCGCGCGGCGCGGCCGATCGGCGCGGGCCCGCTCGAGCGCCTGCAGCAGCGCCGTGACACCGGGGTAGCGGCGGGTGGGATCCAGCGAGAGCGCGCGCCGCAGCACCGTCTGCACGCCTCGAGGTACCCCGCGCAGGCGTGGCGCGGGGGGCAGCGGTCCGCGGACGCGATCGCCCTCGAACGGATAGCGACCGTAGAGCACCACCCAGCAGGTCAAGGCGAACGCATACTGATCGCTCTGCGCGTCGACGTAGCCGCCGTGGAGCTGCTCGGGCGCCATGTAGGCCGGCGTGCCGCCGCTGGGGTCCTCGCGCGGATCATCGGCCTCCGAGCGCGCCAGGCCGAAGTCGGCCACCCGCACCTCGCCGTCGGCTCCCACCAGCACGTTGGCGGGCTTGAAGTCGCGATGCACGATGCCGAGGGCGTGCGCCGCCGCGATCCCGCGCCCCGCCGCGAGCAACATCGCGAGCCGCCGGCGCGGCGGCGGCGAGTCATTGCGCAGCACGTCGCGCAGCGACCCCTGCTCGAGCAGCTCCATCACCAGGAACACACCCCGCGGTGGAATGCCGAGGTCGCCGTGATCGGCGACCTGCCCCAGATCGCGCTCGGTGTAGATGCCCACGTCGTGCACGGTGGCCACGTTGGGATGGGTGAGACGCGCCATCATGCGAGCCTCGCGGAGCAGCAGCGAGGCCTCGGGGTCGCGAACTCCCGGCTGCAGGCGCATGAGCTTGAGCGCCACGCGACGGTCGAGGTCGGGGTCGTACGCGCGGAACACCACGCCGAGCCCTCCCTGACCGAGCTTGTCGAGCAGCACGTAGCGGGCGAGCACCGGAACCGTCGGCCGCCGCTGGAACAGCGCGGCCTCGACCGAGGCCAGCGCGAGGCCTTCCTCGAGCGCATCCGCGCGGGCGCCATCGCGTCGCATCAACGCGCTCACGGACGCATCCGTCGGCGGCCCCTTCACCCTCGAATCGTATCAACCGCCCGAGGGCATGTGTATCCTCACGGAAGTTGCTGCGCTCGACATGCAACCGCGGGAGGCAGCGGGCCCACTCGACCGGCAGACGATGCTGATCGCGCGCCATTCGTTCCTCCTCTGCGGCTTCGCCGGGCTGGCGCTCGCGTGCGGGACCTCGTCTCCAACCCCCATCGAGGAGAGCGCGGGCTCCAGCGGCGAGGCGGGCTCCACCGCCGCGAACGACGACACCACCGCCGCGTCCGCCGAGAGCACCGCTTCGCTCGACTCTTCGAGCGGCGCCACGACGCAGGGCCCGCCGTCGATCGAGCCCGGGCCCGACGGCAGCGTGACCGCGTTCGACGACGCGCACGTGTTCTTCTCGGGCTGGGACCCCGGGCAGAACCTGCGCTCGATCGATGTCGACGTGGAGTTTCCCGAGGCCTCGCTCGGGTACCAGAGCGCCACGCTCGAGCTCGGGCTCGGCTGTCCCGATGGCGCGTGCGACTGGTGGGATCGCGCCGGCTACATCGGCGTGGTGGAGGGCGCGGGCACCGAGCAGGAGCGCGTGATCGAGATCGCGAGGTTCATGACCCCGTACCGC
>JBFIJN010000645.1:0-4128 GCA_041600735.1 Nannocystaceae bacterium | reverse complement strand
GCGAGCGGGTAACACCGCCCCCGGGCCGCATTGCCGCGTTGCTCGTCAGTCACTTGTACCCGACAAACTCCCTCCTCGCGCCTTGCCCTGCGGCCCGCTGACGGCGTTCCCCACTCACGTGGCAATGAGGGACACCCCTAGAGCGCCTCGCGAAACTCGAGCACCACGGGATAGCGCTCGCCGATGCGCGCGAGCGCCTCGGCGGCCCGCGGCTCGCAGTGCAGGGTCTCTTCGAGCACGGCAGCGCTGGCAAAGTGGATGATGTCCCAGCCGTCGGGGTCGGGCACGAAGCTCTCGTCGCACTGGAACAGCCCGCCCGCGAGCCCCACTCCGCACACGCCGCTGGCCTCGGCGATGGTGACGAGGTCGTCGCCGGCCGCGTTGCGGAGCGCACACATCTCCGAGAACGCGAGGTGCCCGGTGTTGGAGATGCCCACCAGGCGCTTGCGCGGCGGGGTGTTCTCGTAGCCATCGACCTGGTTGGAGAACGCGACGACCGAGTCGGACATGGCCCCGAGCACCAGGCTCGAGGCGAGCGCGCCTCCGGGCTCGACCCCGCCCGCGGCCATGGGGATCACCACCTGGGCACGGTCGCCCGTGCTCGCGACCGCACCGCCGCCGGCACTGTGCCCGCTGGTGGCGATGCGGGTGGCGTCGAGACGGTCGCCGAATGCCTCGAGCCCCGGGACCTCGCCGCGCACCGCGGCGATCAGGCTGTCGAGGTTGCCCTGCAGATCCTGGGGGACGCTGCCCTGGCCGCAGGCCAGGCTCAGCAGGTCGGCGAGCCACAGTCCCGGGTGATCGGCCGCGATCACCACGAAGCCACGGCTGGCCCAGTGCACCATGTGCGGCAGCGACTGGCTGCGAAAGCCCGCGGTGCCGTGCACGAACAAGACGACGGGGTAGGGGCCGTGGGCCTCGTCGAGCGGCAGGTCGCGGTAGCAGTCGCAGGTCTGCCAGGGGTTGTCCTCGTCGGAGATCTTGTCTTGCTCCGAGGCCGGCAGCGCGTCGCGAATGTCGTAGACCACCGGCTCGAGGCCGGCCGCTGGATCCTCGGCGGGATACCAGACCTCGGCCTGCAGTCCCTCGATCTCGACGGTGCGAGCGCCCACGGTCCAGGGCCCGCGCACCGAGGGATCGGCGGGGCGCGGCCGTAGCGTGGTGTCGGGGCACTGACCCTCGAGGTCGGCGCCTGGATCCCCACCGGTGGATTCTTCTTCACCGGCGGTGGGGGAATCGGTTCCGCCGGTGCTGTCGAGCCCGGAGTTGCCGGTGTCGGGCGTACCGGTCGAGGCGGCGGTCGTGGTGCCGTCGGCCGACCCCAAGGCGGAGCCGTCGTCACCGCAGGCCAGCGCCGCCAGGGTGATCGCCAGCAGCCCGGCGTGGAGGGTGGGGACGGTCATGCTCGAGGAGCGGAGCGGGGTGGCCATTGCGGGTGAGAATGTACCAGTTATCGGCGAGCGGGACCCGTCGGGTGTGCGCCGGGGCGGCTGTCGGCTGTCGGCTGTCGGTGACACGATGAGGATCAGGTGAGGTGGCAAAGGTGAAACTCGATGACTCAGTCGAAACGGAAAGGTCCGCAGAACGATGGTTCCTTTCGTGCTACGCTATAATTTTCGATGGTCTCCATTGCACACTGATCGCATTCGTACGAAACTCCTCGGCATCGGCGGCACGGGTTCGTGTCGGGTCTGATTCGTTCATATCCTCGTCGTCGAAGGAGCCTCTCATGTCCGAGTCCTTGCAATCCTCGGAGGTCGAGCCGCGCGCACGCTGGCTTGCCGACCTCGATCCTACGCATCTTCATGCGTGGATGTTGCGCGCCTATTCTCGCCAAGCGGACGACCTCTTGCCCCGCTCGCCAGCCGTCCGCGGGCCCACGAATGCGGCCCGTGAGGCCTTCATCGACTGGTGCGCAGGCGGCATCGAGCTGTTCTTGAGCGAAGGGGCGGGGCTGCCCTCGCGCCGCACGATCGACGACACGGCGCATCGGGTGATGCTGGTGGTGGTGCTACGACACCACCGAAGCATCACCGCGGCCGCGCAGGCGCTCGACACCTCGCGCCGAGCGCTGCGCGACACCATGAAGCGGCTCGGGATCTACGAGCGCTGGCAGCAGTGGCAGGCCGCCGAGAAGTCGGGGTCTGCCAGTGCCGAGCCCAAGTCATCCGAGGCCGCGGGCTGAGTCGCTCATGATGTGGGGTTGATCGTCGTCGTGTGAGACGAAGTGTTCCACTTCGAACCATCATCGTGACAGTAGATCGTCGAGCGCAAGCATGCGCGAGCCGGCGGCGGTCACCACGACCGAGGCGGGTCGCAGTCGCTCCTCGATGGCCTTGCGCAGCGGCTCGGGTAGCTCGAGCGCTGGCTCGGGCACGAGCTCCCGCCAGTCGTCCATGCTGCGCGCCACCTCCTCGTCGAGCCCGCGCGCGTGCTCGGGCCAGGGGGCGAGCACGAGCGTGCGTTCGGTGCGGTCGAGGATCGGCTGCATCCATGGGTTGGAGGCGGCACAGAGGGCATCGAGCAGCGCCGGGGTCCAGCTCGCGGCCGCCGTGGCCTCCACGCCCACCAGCAGGGCTCCGGCCGAGCGCTCCTTGGTCGCCCGCACGGCGGTGGCCACGGGGGCGGAGCTCAGCTGTCGCACATCGGGCACGGGCGTGCGCAGCTGGGCGAGCACCTCGACCGCGGTGGGCCGCTGCTCTGGATCCTCGGCGGTCATGGCGGCGATGAGCGTGCGCTCGAGCGCGCCGATCTCGAGCTCGCGGTCGTCCTCCGCCTCGCGGGGGGCCTTCGACGTGGCCTCGCCCCCTGCGGCCGCGCGCGGCGGCTGGATCCGGCCGATCAAGAGCGCATGCAGCAGCATCCCCGCGGAGTACAGATCGCTGGCCGGGCTCGGCTTGGCGCCGCGGCGCAGCTCGGGGGCGGTCATCACCATGAGCTCCTCGAGGCCCCCGGTGCGCGTGGCCGTGAGACCGGCAAGGTGGTGGGCGCCAAAGGGAGGCAGCTGAGGGCGGCCGAGGGCATCGGTGGCGACGAGGCTGGGGAGCACCCAGCCATGCACCAACCCACGCTCGTGCGCGGCGGCGAGGCCTTCGATCAAGAACGCCACCATCGCGCGCGCCCGCGGCACGGCGTCGACCAAGCCCGGCGGGCGGATCGCACGGCGCAGCGGGGGGCCCTCGGCGCGCGCCAGGACCAGGAGGCCAGCCTCGGGCTCGGCCCGCAGCACGGGGCGGATCGCGGGGTGCCCGACCTCCGCGGCCGCCAGCGCGGCGGCCAAGAATCGATCGACCGCCGCGGCCACGCGCGGATCGATGGGCTCGGGCTGATCGGCGAGCAACAGATGGATCTCCACCTCTTGCAGCGTGAGCCGGTCCACGCCCACGTAGGCGGCTCCCGCGAAGCCGGTCGAGAGCAGGCCCGTCACGCGATAGCGCCCGGGCACGGCATCGTCGTTGGGCTGGGCGTGATGGCGCTGGAGCACCAGCTGGGCCGCGAGATCGTGGCCGAGCGAGCCGAGCGCGCGCGCGAGGAGGGCGGCGAGCTCCGGCCAGTCGGCGTGCTCGGAGCGGTGCGCGTCGGTGGTGGTGCCGCGCTTGCGCAGGGCGGACTGCGCAAAACGCGCGGCGCCCTCGGCATCGCCGAGATCCCACGAGAGCCGCGCGGCGAGGGCCAGCGCGGTGGGGCTCTCGGCGCCTTCGCGCATGGCGAGCGCCTCGAGAGCATCGCGAGGGCGCCCGGCGGCGGCCAGCGCCCGTGCGGCCCCCAGGCGGTTGCCGGCCAGCAGCAGCGCCTGCGCTTGATCCTGCGCCGGGGCCTCGCGGGCGGCGAGCAGGCGCGCGACCTCCATGTTGCGCCGACGCTGACGCAGCAGCGCCAGCGCGGCCGCGCGCTCGGCCGGGCTCGCGGCCTCCACGAGGGTCAGGGCCGCATCGATCGCGGGGGCGCGGCCCGACTCGAGCGCCACGCGCAGCGCCTCGACGACGTGACCCCCTGCGGCGTAGTCGGCCTGGGCCCCCTCGAAGTCCCAGATCTGCTCGCGCACCCAGCCGGCCAGCGCATGGCGATCGGCGCGGGCGAGCTCGAGCGCGAGCGCCTCGTGATCGCCGGCCGCGAGGCGCTCGCGCT
>JBFIJN010000644.1:0-4169 GCA_041600735.1 Nannocystaceae bacterium | reverse complement strand
TCGAGCCCCAGCGCCAGCGCGCGCACCATGACCCCCAGTGACTCGGCGGCGACCTCGGGCTCCGAGGCCATCGGCAGCGAGCGCACCCACACGCGCCCGGAGCTCGGCTGCAACAAGTACAGCTGCTGCGCGCCGTCGCGCCCGGTCTCGATCCACAGCACCGCGTGCGCGGTCACCCCGGTGGGCTCGCCCTCGGCCCACTCGAGGTGCGCGAGGATGTCGCCGGCGGGGAGCGTGCGCAGCTCGGGCACGAACTGCGTATCGGCGAAGTGCCCCGCGAGCGCGGGCTGCAGCGTTCGCTCGCGCAGCACGGCATCGGCCCGAGGAATTGCGATCACGACCACGCCGTCCCGAGCCGCGCTCGGGGTACCCGACGCGGCCGCTGCACCAGCGACACCCGCGGCTGCCGCGACGCTGGCGGGCGCCCCGACCAAGCATGCGAAGCACCACGCCAGGCCGGTCCGCCGAGTGAGAGCAGGCACCACGGGCGAGCGTACCAGCGACCCCGCTTCGGCCCGCCAACGGCCCTCCGGGGTGCCTCAGCGCCTCGTCTCGGGCGAGGTGCGAAACCGGTAGCCGGTGCCGCGCAGCGTCTCGATGTACGCCGAGGCCGCGCCGATCTTCTTGCGCAGCCGCTGAATGTGCGTGTCGACGGTCCGCGTGGGCAGCCCCGGGTCGTGCCCCCAGACGTCGTCGAGCAGCGTCTCGCGGCTGAGCACCCGACCGCGGCGCGTGAGCAGGGTGCAGAGCAAGCGAAACTCGAGCGCGGTGAGCACGACTTCCTCCTCGTCGACCCACACCTGGTGGCCCGCGGTGTCGATGCGCAGGCAGCCAAAGCGCAGCTCGGGGCCGCCGGGCTCGGGGCGCTCGGCACGGCGAAAGATCGCCTTCACGCGCAGCACCAGCTCGCGCACGCTGAATGGCTTGCCCACGTAGTCGTCGGCCCCGACCTCGAACGCGACCACGCGATCGATCTCCTCGGTACGCGCGGTGAGCATGACGATGGGGATGTCTTGGGTGTGGCTCTGCGAGCGCAGCGTGCGACACACCTCGTTGCCGGAGAGATCCGGGAGCATGAGGTCGAGCAGCACGAGGTCGGGCGCGGGGCGACGGGCGGCGAGGCCGAGCGCGGTGTGGCCGTCATGAGCGAGCAGCGTCCCCCAGCCCTCCTGCTCCATCGCGTAGGCCACGGTGGTAGCGAGATCCTTCTCGTCATCCACGATCAAGATCGTCTTCGACATGAGCCCCGGACGTTGCCCTGCCCGCGTGACGCTCGAGTCACGCGGGCGAAAACAACGGCAACGATGTGCGCTCGATCGCGGCTCGCGTGACTTCCCGGTGACACTTGCGGTTGTGACGAAGCTGAGACGAACAAGACACGCCAGGGACATCGGCCGATCCCATAGTCCGCCCGCCAGATGCTTGGTGGATTCGACCCTCGCCTCGGAGAGCTCTTCGTCCGCCGTCACCGCGGAGGAGCGCTCGCGTGGGGCGTGCTGCTCATGGGAGCCACGCTCGCGGTCGCGTGGTGGGCCTACCCGCCCCCGCGCGAGGCGATCGTGGAGGTGCAGCTGGAGGCCGAGATCCAGGACTTCGCGATCGATGAGGAATCGGAGCCCGAGCCCGAGCCCGAGCCTCCGCCGCCCCCCAACACCAAGGTGGAGGTGGTCGCCAAGCCCAAGCCCAAGCCCAGGCCCAAGCCGCCGGACAAGAAGGTCAGCGAGGCCGCCAGCGAGAGCGACGCCGAGAAGACGGTGCAGGTGAGCCCGGGGGGTGGAGGCACGCCCGGTGGAGCGGGAAGCACCCCCAGCAAGGCGCCGCCCAAGCCGATCGAGCGGCCCAAGCCCAAGCCGGTCGAGGCCAAGCCGATCGAGCCGCCCAAGCCGAAGGCCAAGCCGACGATCGATCCCACGCAGCCGATCGATCGCCCCGAGAGCGCGACCGCGCCCAAGCAGAAGTCGGGCGAGGCCCCGGCCTATCCGGCCGAGCTGCGCGACAAGGGCATCACCGGCAAGGTGGTGATCAAGCTGCACGTGCACCGCGACGGCTCGGTGCGCGGGGCCAAGATCCTGCGCAAGACCAACAACGCAACCACCGAAGCAGAGGGCAAGCGCGCGGACGGGCTGTTCCTCGCCGCCGTGGTGGCTGCGGTGAAGACCTGGACGTTCGAGCCGGCGATGCTCGATGGCCAACCGATCACGGTCTGGCACCAGGTCACCGTGCCCTTCACCCTCACCGCCGGCTAGAGCGCCGCACGAGCACAGGAGATCATCATCATGGAGCTTTCACTGCTTGAAATCTGGGGATCGATGGGCTTCTTGTCCCGCCTGGTGGCCGTAGGCCTGGTGGTGATGGGAGCCGCGAGCGTGTTCGTGGCGATCGAGCGGCTGCTGGTGCTGGGTCGCGCGGGGATCGACTCGGCCCGCTTCGCGGCCAAGGCCCGCTCGCTGCTCGACTCCCGCGAGTTCGAGACGCTGCTCGACCTCAGCCGCGGCCAGGAATTCGCGCGCACTCCGTTGCCGCGCCTGATGGGCTTTGGGCTCGAGGCGTTCTTCGCCCACCAGCAGGACCCGGGCGGCGTGGGCTCGGCCGAGATGGCGCAGCGCGAGCTCGACCGGCGCCTGCAGCAGCTCGATGCGGAGCTGCGGCGCGGGATGGGGATCTTGGCCTCCACCGGCTCGACGGCGCCGTTCATCGGGCTGTTCGGCACCGTGATCGGCATCATCACCGCGTTCCAGGGGATCGCGGCGGCGGGCGGCGGCGGGCTCGAGGCGGTCTCGGCGGGCATCGCCGAGGCGCTCATCGTGACCGCGGTGGGCCTGGTGGTCGCGATCACTGCGGTGCTGGTGTTCAACTTCCTCACCGCTCGCTTCGATCGCTTCGACATGAACATGCAGCACGCGGCGAGCGAGCTGGTCGACTTCCTCGAGGGGGCCTCCGGTGGGCGCCGCACGCAAGACTAGCGTCACGCCCAACATCAACGTCACGCCGCTCGTCGACGTGGTGCTGGTGCTGCTCATCATCTTCATGCTGGTGATTCCCAACGTGCAGAACGAGGGCAAGCCGATCGAGCTCATCAAGGTCGATGCCGCCGATCGCCTCAGCGACGAGCAGGAGCCGATCATCGTGACCGTGGATCGCGAAGAACACTACCTGGTGGGCTCGCAAGAGCTCTCGCGCGAGGCCGCGGTGGCCGAGGTGCTGGCGCAGGCCGCCGCGAACCCCAAGCTGCGGGTGCTGCTGCGCGCCGACGCGGCGCTGGCCTATCGCCCGGTGCGCGAGCTGTTCGGGGCCCTGCAAGCGGGCGGGCTGGTCCACGTGGCGCTCGCGGTGGGCGTTGCCCGCAAGGCCGGCGCAGCCAACCAAGCCGGCGAGGCCGCCCAAGGGGAGGGCTAGCGCGATGGGCATGAGCGTTGGGGGCGGTCGCAAGGGCCGCGTGCACCCCGAGATGAACGTGACTCCGCTGGTCGACGTGGTGCTGGTGCTGCTCATCATCTTCATGATCTTGGCGCCGATCATCACCGAGGCGTTCGCCGTGCGACTGCCGCCCAAGCCCGACGACACGCAAGCGCAGCTCGACGAGGTCAATGATCCCCTCGCGCCGCTGGTGCTGACGATGACCGACGAGTCGACCTACGAGGTCAATGGAGTAGCGATCGAAGCCGGCGAGCTCTCGCTGCGCCTGCACCGGATGTTCAACACCCGGCCCGACAACGTGCTGTACGTGGATGGCGAGGACGAAGCCTCGGTGGGTCACGTGCTGCGCGGGGTCGACCTGGCGCGCCAAGGCGGCGCCTCGCCGGTGGTGTTCGTGACCAAGAAGCTTCAGTGAGCGTGATCGAGATGAACGAGCGAAGCCTTCGGATTGCGCAGGCCTTGGTGATGCTCGCCCTCGTGGCGAGCAGCGGGCCGGCCGCGGCGGCGCCGCCCGAGGACGACGGCGGCTGGACGTTCGAGATCGAGGACGTCTCGGAGGACGACGGCGCGATCGAGCAAGAAGTGAAGGCCGCCACCGTGGAGGCCACTGGCGGTCCGGTGGGCGTGGTCTCGGGCCGTCTGCGCGACTCGGCGACCGGCGACCCGGTGATCGGAGCGGTGGTCGAGGTCGTGAACGGCGAGTACAAGACCAAGACCGACGCGAGCGGCGAGTATGCGCTGCGCCTGCCGCC
>JBFIJN010000643.1:0-4186 GCA_041600735.1 Nannocystaceae bacterium | reverse complement strand
GAGCAGCGGCCCGAGCGAGCGCCCGATGAATCCAGAGGCTCCGGCGACGACCACGACGTCGCGGTGATCGGAGGGCTGCACCGCCGCAGTCTAGGCGAGGTGGAGCGACGCGGGGCGCGGCGGTAGCGTCTCGACGGCCCGTACTAGCGGCATGAATTGCGCATCGGCGTGCGACGAGCTGCTCGCCCGTGCGCGGCCCGACCGGGTGTCAGCGGCGCCGTCCATGCGATTCGTAGGCGAGGAGAACCGCTAGGGACGAAGAGGGCCCGCGACTCGGTCGCAGGCCCTCTTCGTCACGTGAGCGCAGCGTAGGGCCTAGCGCAGCATGAGCTTCACGATCTCGGGCTGGCCGAGGGCTTGATCGTAGAATGCGAGCCCGTCGACGCGTCCGCCCAGGGAGAAGCTCCCGTTGGCCCGCGTCCCCACCCGCAGATCGCCACTCTCCGTGCTCAGATCGATGGGCAGGTACCCCCCGGTGCCGACATTGGTCCGCGTGGCGACCATTTGGCCGTTCACGTAGATCGTCGCGGTGGTCCCGGTATAGGTGAACGCGACGTGATTCCATCCCGGCGACAGCACCCCGGGCGCATCGACGTGAGAGGGCCCGTAGCCGGCGGGGATGAAGCGTAGGCCGTTGATCCCCGCGTCACCGCCAGTGTGCACCTCCATGCGCTCCATGTCGCGCCCGAACAGGAATCCGATCTGGCTGGTGCCGATGCCATCCCAGTCGAGCCAGCCCGCGAGAGTGAAGGTGTTCGTGTTGGCCGCGGCCCACCCGCTCGCATTGATCGTGATGACATCATCGACGCCATCGAGCTGGCGCGCTCCGCTGGAGCGGCCGCGATGATCCGCGGCCAGCGACGTGCCCGACACGGTAACGGCGCGAGCGGAGGCGGCATCCGCCAGCGAGCCCGCCGTCAGCGACACGTCGAGGCGCGGAGCTCCGATGTCCTGCTGCGGGTACGGGATCTCGATCACGGTGCCCGGGACCACCGTCACGTTCCCGTCCCTGCTGTCGATCGAGCGGAACGTGACCTTGTCGAGGTCGAACTGGACCATGGTGAAGTGGTTGTGTTGCTGGGATCCACCATACGCGACCGGGATCGATCGTCCGTTGACGAGGACCGAGCCATACTGCCCCTGGTAGTGGTGGATGTGCCCGCCGAAGATCGCGAGGAGGAGGTGCTCGTAGCCCACGACCGCGTCTTGGAATTCGGCATCATCGGAGAGACTGTACTCGTAGGCGTCGACGATGTGCATGTCGAGGACCACGAGCTGCCCCTGCGCTTGCGCTGCCTGAAGCTGGTCCGTGATCCACGCGTGGGAGCTGGAGATGCCGATCTGGGGTGCACTGTAGCTAGGATGGTTGTGGAGCTGGAGGAAGCGGACGTTGTTGCGGACGAAGGCGTAGGCCATGCTGTCGTAGTCCCAGTCCACGACCTCGGCGTTGCCCTCGATCCACGCTCTCATCCTCTGCACGGAGTCGCGTGCACAGAAGTTGTAATCGACCGGCAACAACATACAGCCTTGGCCAGCCGCGCACGCACAGTTTCCCACGACGTTGTCCCCGTAGTCGTGGTTGCCGAGTCCATCGAAGCGCGGCATCCCGAGCTTCGTCTCGTCATAGAGCCGGAAGTACGCTTCGTACTCATCATTGCGCGCGAAGTTCGTGAGGTCGCCGTTCATGATGACGGCCGCGGGGCGCGTGGTCCCTGCCGGCAGCTGGTTGCCGTCCGCGAGCAGCCTCATCGCCCGCACGTGGCTGCGAGCGGTCACCTCGACCTCGTCTCTCGAGCCCCAGCGCTCGGGGGCACCCGGGTACTCATTGTTGGTCATCGACCAGTAGAGCTGCGGGTCGGAGGCCAAGACCACGGAGAACGGGGTGCTCGGCGAGAGCCCCACGACCGGGTTCACGGCTGGAGGCAGCGGAGCGGGCGGAGGCACCGCGCTACACGAGCCGTCTCGTACCGCGAACTCTCCCCACATGTTGAACCCGTTGTTGACGCAAGCGGTGGGCCTCGCGAACGTGTCGTGCACGACCCGGGCCGGCGTCGCAGCACAGGCATCCTCCCACGACACCCCGCCCGGGATGTCCCAGAGGATGGCGGAGAACTTCCGGTGTGTCCCATCGACACAGGCCCCGGCTTCGAACGCGCCCCAGCTCTGGGCGGGGGCCGAAGCTGGAGCGTCGAAGACCTGGACCTCGGCGAGGTGCAAGGGGTTCACGAGATCGCTGCCATTGGTGATCCGGACGTAGCGTGCAGTGACGTTCAGCGAGAACCCGATCCCCGGATTGGCGGCGTACGGGGAATCGTTGCTCGTCCAAGTCGTGCCGTCGGTGGAGGTGCTCAGCCGGTAGTTGCGAAGCTTGTCCGCGCAGCAATCCGTGCGGTTGTGGACGATGACCTCGCGTACGTTCTGGACGGACTCGAGATCGACCTGCCACCACTGACTGGTACCGTAGTCGGTGTGCGAGACCGAGCCATACCCATAGCTACCGTTGGTATTGCCATCCACGGCCCGGCTCGAGTCGCCGCCGAATGCCGTGGTCGACTGGGTCGTGGGGCGCCCGAGCGCGAGGTTGGTCGGCGTGCTGCTGGTGGCATCATCGTCGCGGTCGGCGACCAGCTCGTCAGAGCGGTCCAGGCCGAGCGCCTCGGCGCCCTCGGAGTCCACGTTCAGCTCGTCGAGGTCGTCGCTGGCGAGATCGACCTCGCAGCCCGCGATTGCCGCGATGCCGAGCGAGAAGGAAAGGGAGAGGGTGTGGAGCGTGTGGAGGCTGGCCTGCGTGGTCATGTTGGTCTCGTCTTCGAGACGGTTGTTGGCGGAGGCTCCCAACCGATCATCGATTGTTCGAACGGGCTCCTCCGCCGCGCCTCCCCAATCTGGCTGCAAGTCAGCTTCCGCCACCTCTCCGCGCTCGACGCCCACCTCGCCCAGCACGCTGGTGCGTCGCCGCAGATCAGATCAGATCAGATCGATCAGCAGGTGCTTCTGCAGCTTGCCTAGCGCGTTGCGCGGCAGCTCGGGCAGCGCCACCACCTGCCGCGGACGCTTGTAGTCGGCCAGCCGACTCGCAACATGGGGGCCGAGCACGCCGAGCAGATCGGCGTCGTCGGGCGCGCTCGCGGTGAGCACGACCGCCGCCGCAATGCGCTGGCCCCAGGTCTCGTCCGGCACGCCGAACACGGCCGCTTCGGCGACCCACGGGTGCTCGAGCAGCGCCTCTTCGATCTCGCGAGCCGCGATCTTGAAGCCGCCGCTCTTGATGATGTCGACCGACGTCCGGCCGATGATGCGCACGTAGCCATCCGGGTCGCGCTCGACGACGTCGCCGGTCTTGAACCATCCGTCCTCGAGCGCGCGCGCGGTGGCCTCGGGGTCGGCCCAGTACTCGCTCATCAGGCTGTTGCCGCGCACGTAGAGCTCGCCGCGCCCGGGCTCGCCGGCTTCGTCCTCGACGACGCGAATCTCACAGCCGGGCACGGGGTGGCCGACCGAGCCGGGGCGGCGCTCGCCCTCGAGCGGATTCGAAAGTGTGATGAGCGTCTCGCTCATGCCATAGCGCTCCAGGATCGCGTGACCGGTGAGCGCTCGAAAGCGCTCGAAGTGGGCCACCGAGAGCGGCGCGCTGCCCGAGGTGAACAAGCGAACGTCCCGCAGCGGCTCGGCGTCGTGCGGGTGGCGGTCGAGTTGCTCGAGCAAGAGTGCGTACATGGTCGGCACGCCCATGAAGATCGACGCACCGCGAGCGCGAACGTCGTCGATCAGCGCGGCCGGATCGAAGCGCGCGTGCAAGACGGTGTCGACCCGCCGCAGCAGCGCACCGTGGACCCCGATGCACAGACCATGCACGTGGAACAGCGGCAGCATCAGGCTCTGGCGATCCGCCGAGCTCCAGCCCCACAGCTCGGTGAGCGCGCTGATGTTCGCCACGATCGCGCGATACGAGAGCGCGACGCCCTTGCTCGCGCCCGTGGTACCCGAGGTGTAGATGAGCATGGCGATCGCCTCGTCGTCGGGCATGACGATGGGCTTGGGCGTGCCGCGCGGTGGATCGTGGACCGCGAAGGTGCGGTACATGGGCACGCCACTCTCCGCGAGGACCTCGGCCCCGAGCTCGTCGACGAACGCGGTCACCGCACCCGAGTGGTCGAGGATGTGGGCCACTTCGCCGCTGCGGTAG
>JBFIJN010000642.1:0-4197 GCA_041600735.1 Nannocystaceae bacterium | reverse complement strand
GTGCTGCTGCTCGGCCGCACGGTGCACGTCGCCACGATGCGAGATCCGACCCTGGGCGTTGATCACTCGGTGCCACGGGACCGGCTCGTCGGTGCGCGAGAGCGCGGCGAGAGCGAAGCCCACGTGCCGGGCCACCCGCGGCGAGCCGAGCAGGGTGGCCACCTGGCCGTAGGTGGTCACGAAGCCCGCGGGACACTGGCGAACGACCGCGTAGACCCGACCGTTGAAGCCGGGGCTCACCACGCGAGGCTCGAGCACGGGCGCCACCGCGGGATCCTAGCGTGATCGAGCCCAGGTTCCCGGGGAAATCGAGCGTGCGTGCGAGCCCACGGCGAACCCCGTTGGCGACCCGTCGACCCACGCTATGCTCCCGCCGCCTTGGCGACCTCGACCTCACCTCGCACGCCTGCCGCAATTGCGTTCGCTGCCACGATCGGCGTGGGCGCGTGCCTGCTGTTCCAGGTGCAGTTCATCCTGGGCAAGCAGATCCTGCCGTGGTTCGGAGGCGCGCCCGCGGTGTGGACCACGTGCATGCTGTTCTTCCAGCTGCTGCTGCTGGCGGGCTACGGCTACGCGCACGTCGTGGGTCGCAACCCCGAGCCGCTGCGTCAGCGCAACATCCACCTCGTGGCGCTCGCGCTCGCGACCGCGCTGCTGCTGGTGCACGTGGCGCTGTGGCCCTCGCCGATCACCCCCTCGGATGCATGGAAGCCCGGGCCCGACGACGTGCCCTCGCTCGCGATCCTCGGCTTGTTGCTGTTCACGATCGGGCTGCCCTACCTCGTGCTCTCGGCCACCGGCCCGCTACTGCAGAGCTGGTATGCGCGCTGCTTCCCCGGGGCCTCACCCTATCGGCTCTACGCGCTGTCCAACCTCGGCTCGCTGCTCGGCCTGCTGAGCTATCCGTTCGTGCTCGAGCCGCTGCTCTCGGTCACCAGCCAGGGCTGGGTGTGGTCGGGAGGGTTCATGGTGTTCGCGCTCGGCTGTGCCAGCACGGCCGTGCTCGTGGGGCGCACGGCCCCGCTGCCCGCCCCGACCCACGCGAGCGCCACCGCCGACGGGCCCGCCCCCAATCGGGCCGCGCGAACGCTGTGGTTCTTCCTCGCGATGATCGCCTCGGTGCTGCTGCTCGCCATCACCAGCCAGATCTCGCTCGAGGTGGCCGTGATCCCGTTCTTGTGGATGCTGCCGCTGGCGCTCTACTTGCTCAGCTTCGTGCTGTGCTTCGAGTACGAGCGCTTCTATCGGCGCGGCCTGTGGATCCCGCTGCTGCTCATCGGCGGAGGCTGCACCGTCGCGGTGATCCGCCTGGGCGTGGGCGCACCGATGGTGGTGCAGCTGCTCACGTACCTGCTCACCTTGTTCTTCGCGTGCATGGTGTGCCACGGCGAGCTCGTGCGACGAAAGCCGGCGCCTCGCTACCTCACCGGCTTCTACCTGTGGGTCTCGGCCGGCGGAGCCGCGGGCGGGGTGTTCACCGGCATCGTCGCGCCCTCGCTGTTCCCCGATCTGTGGGAGCTGCCGCTCGCGCTCGTGGCCGCGTGCCTGCTCGCGCTGGTGCTAGGCCTCGGCGCCCGCGCCTCTCGCTATCGCCGCGTGCAGCTCGTGGCCCGCGGGCTGGGGTCGCTCTACGTGCTCGCGGTCGCGGGCACCCTCGTGTGGCACGCGCACGAGGAGCTCTACGACAACCTGCACGTCTCGCGCGGCTTCTTCGGAGTGCTGCGCGTGGACCAAGACGTCGACGACGACGACGAGCTGCGCACCCGCCTGCGTCACGGTCGCATCATCCACGGCTTGCAGTACGCCGACCCCGAGCTCGCGCGCGAGCCCACCAGCTACTACGGCCCCGGCAGCGCGGTGGGCCTGGCGATCCACACCCACCCGCGCCGCGAGGGCGGCACTCCCATGCGGCTGGGCTTCGTGGGTCTGGGCGCGGGCACGCTCGCTTGCTACGCGGTCGCGGGCGACAGCGTGCGCTTCTACGAGATCAATCCCGACGTGGTCGCGCTGTCCTCGGGTAGCGAGCCGCTGTTCACCTATGTGCGCGATGCGGCGGGCACGGTGGAGATCGCGATCGGGGACGCCCGCGTCAACCTCGAGCGCGAGCCCGAGCAGGGCTTCGACGTGCTGGCCCTCGACGCGTTCTCGAGCGATGCGATCCCGGCGCACCTGCTCACGGTGGAAGCCGTGCAGCTCTACCTTCGCCACCTGAGGGACGCCGACAGCGTCATCGCGGTGCACATCTCCAACCGCTACCTCGATCTCGACCCCGTGGTCCGCGGGATCGCCGAGGCGCTCGAGCTCGCCGTGATCCGCGTCGACGACACGCAGAACGACGCGCGCGTGTATGCCAGCGACTGGATGCTGCTGGCGCGCGATGCCTCGGCATTCGATCGCATCCTGCGGCTCGCCGACCCCAACGAGATCCCCGAGCACGAGGGCCCGTGGCCGCGCTGGACCGACGCGTACAGCAACCTCGTACAAGTGTTCAAGGAGTAGGCACTCGCTTCCCCCACGGACCCGGTTCGCGGCTACGCTGGCGCCTCTTCCCTGTCTTCGAGGCTCTCCCATGTCCATCTCGCCGCTCGCCCGTCGCATCGCATCGTTCCTCGTTCCCGTCGCGGCGCCGTGCGTGCTGCTCGCGGTGGTCGCCCTGCCCAGCGCGGCCCGGGCCGACTGCACCAACGGGGATCCACTCGACTGCAACCCGGCCGGCTCCACGCTCAACGTGGCCGGTCGCTTCGTCGATCCCGCGCCGCCCTTGGGGTCGACCCAGTGCGCCGGCTTCACCAACACCGCGGCCGACGACGTGGCCTGGAACTGGGAGAACAACTGCCTTCCGTTCATCAACCAGGAGCTGATCCTGCGCGTCTACGACATGGGCGGCGCCGTGATCGCGGGCGCGCGCCTGTTCGACGGGCAGCCGTGCCCCTGGGGCCCGACGGTGATCGGCTACGACACCGACACGTTCGATGGCGCGGGCTTGCTCGGCCACTCCGGCACCTGCGACGACGCCAACGGCACCTCGCTCGGCTGGCACCTCGCGGACACCAACTTCTGCGGCTGCGGAGCGCCCGACGGCGGTAGCCGCAACTGCAACGACATCTACGCGGCCAACGGGAACGGCTCTGCGATCCTCTACGTGGGCGCCAACAGCACGAGCAACGCCTACGAGGCCGCCTACGGTGCCCCCGGGCCCAAGGGCACCTGCTCGCTCGACCCGGGCACCGAGGTGCACCTGATGCAGATCGGGATCTATGTCGCCAACCCCGATGCGGACGGCGACGGTCACCTGAACTTCCAGGACAACTGCCCGGAGATCGCCAACCCCGGCCAAGAAGACGCCGACGGCGACGGGCTCGGGGATGTCTGCGATTTCTGCCCCAACGATGCCGGCAATGATCTCGACGGCGACGGGATCTGTGCCGCCCTCGACAACTGCCCCAACGACGCCAATCCGCTGCAAGAGAATGCCGACGCCGATGCGCTCGGCGACGCCTGCGATCCGTGCCCCGGCGACATCGGCAACGATCCCGATGGCGACGAAATCTGTGCCGCCATCGACAACTGCCCCGACGCCTTCAATCCCACGCAGATCGATCAGGACGGCGACGGGATCGGGGCGGTGTGCGACATCTGCCCGCTCGATGCGGACAACGACGGCGACCGCGATGGCCTGTGCGGCAACGAGGACAACTGCCCGGCGCTCGCCAACGCGGGCCAAGAAGACGCCGACATGGACGGCGTGGGCGACGTGTGCGACGTGTGTCCCGACGACGACGACCGCGTGGCCGACATCGACGGCGACGGCCTGTGTGCGGCGGACGACAACTGCCCGAGCATTGCCAACGGGGACCAGGCGGACGCCGATCGCGACGGGGCCGGAGATGCCTGCGATGCGTGCCCCAACGACCCCGACGATGATGTCGATGGCGACGGCGTGTGTGGCGACCTCGACAACTGCCCCACCGACGCCAACGAAGATCAGGCCGATGAGGACCGCGATGGCGTAGGCGATGCCTGCGATGTTGCGAGCACCACCGGCGACACGGGCGAGCCCGCCGACGGCACCAGCGCGGGCGACGAGTCTGGGGGACCGAAGCCGGGCACCACCGGCTCCGTGGGCAACGACGACAGCAGCGGCGGCGAGGGCTCGACCTCCGCTGCCAGCGGTGGCGTGACCCAGCCCGGCGATGG
>JBFIJN010000641.1:0-4197 GCA_041600735.1 Nannocystaceae bacterium | reverse complement strand
CGAGTCGGCACCGCTGGCCGAGCTGGCCGATTCGACCCAGCCCGTCTCCGATGAGTTCGTGTTCCGCTATTCCGTGGGGACGCCGAGCAACAACGCGGCCGACTTCCTGGCCGACCACCCCGAGCTCGTGGAGCGCTTCCCTCGGCTCGCAGCAGTGCTCGAGCGTCCCATCGATGCCCCGCGCAGCGATGAGGACGCGACCGCCTTCGCCCAGATCATCAGTACCGACGAGGCTGCCATGTCTGCGTTCGGCCAGTGGATCGTCGAGCAAGGGGTGGACCTGGCGCAGGTACGCGCCGACGACCGCTAGCGCCGAGCGGCTCTCCCGTCTGGAAGCTCCGCAGAGTGGACGACGATTCGCCGCCACAGCGCCGGGTCGGCCTCGCGCGGGGTCCTGCCCGTGAGCGCCACCGCAATGCGCTCGAGCTCGGCCTCGAGTACGACCATGCTGGCGGGGCGCTCCTCGGGCCATCGGGCCAGGCAGCGCTCGACCAAGCGGCGCAGCGCGTAGGGAATGCCATGCCGTCGGGGCCAGCGCGGGCGCACGCCCTCGACGTGCACACGGATCTTGGCGGCCGAGGTCTCGCCCTGCACGAGACCACGACCGCTGAGCAGCTCGTACGCACAGCAGCCCAGGCCATAGATGTCGGAGCGGACGTCCGCGGGGCGGAACTCCGCCTGCTCGGGCGCGATGTAGTCGGGCGTGCCGCACAGCATCTCGGGGCAGGCATCGATCCGCTCGGCAATCCCTAGATCGATGATCTTGACCTCCTCGCGGCCGCCCACGCTCACCACCACCAGGTTGGCTGGCTTGACGTCGCAGTGGACCCAGCCGGCCTCGTGGATCGCCGCGAGGCCTAGGCACGCGCTACGCAACCACCCGACCACGCGGGCAGGATCGCTGCAGGGGCTCTCGATCAGGATCGAGGCGAGCGTCTGGCCATCGACGAGCTGCATGGCATACCAAGGCCGACCGTCCGCCAGCTGGCCGCGGCCGGCGATCTTCACGACACCGGGCGAGTCGACTTCCCGCAGGATGTCCACCTCGCGATTGAAGCGCTCGCGCACCAAGTCCGGGCTGTGCGCGTGAAGCACCTTCACGGCCACCGCAAGCCCGTCACGCGCTCCTGTGGCGCGGTAGACCAGCGCGGTGGCACCGCGCCCAACCCTGGCGTCGAGCCGCAGGTCGCTGCCCATGAGCAAGCTGCCCGTCAGGCCGTGCTCGCGGACCACGGGCATGTCCACGGGACGCGTCACTTCGTCGACGTCCGACGCGACACGTCGCGGCACGTCATCATTGGGGCTCTCGTGCGATTCCACGGGCTCCTCCACGGGTCCTCGACTAGAGCGCCGGCGCGACGACGGTGCTGCCATCCAAGCTCACCGCCGTCTGGGCAAACAGGCGCCCGTTGATCGAAGCTCCGGTATTGAGGGTGATCGACGTCTGCGTCAGCACCACACCCTCGCAGTGTGCGGTCGTCCCGAGCTCGACGAGCCCGGCAACCTGCCAGTACACGTGCTCCGGCCGCGCGCCGCCGCTGAGCGAGATGCTCGCCCCGTTCGCGATGGTGAGATCCTCCGCGATCTGGAACACCCAGACGTCCGTCGCGTTGCCCGTGAGCTCGACGTCGGTGGGGATCAGCAGGCCGGTGCCCCACTTGTAGACGCCCGCGTCGAGCGTCATCCCCCCGATGTTCCCCGCCCCGAGCTCGGTGAAGTCGGGGGCACGACTCGCCGCATCGGTGAACGCGGTCTCCATGTCCCCGATCGCCGTCGTCATGTTCGTCGGAGTCGGCCGCGCATAGTCGGCCGCATAGACCCTCCCGATCACCTGCTTCGAGGTCGAGAACGCGTTGCTCGCGTCTGCGATCAACGAGAATCCGGTGATGAACGTCGCCGCCGCGGGGCTCACCCCGACGTCTCCCGTGATCGCCGAGCCCGGGACGGTGGAGATTCCGCTCTTGGCGAGGATGGCGTAGTCACCGGCGGCTCCCAGGTTCACGTCGAGCTCCGGCATGGTGGTGGCCCCGGTGTCCGTCGAGTCCACCCCGTCGGTCGAGCCTTCGCCGCCCGTCGAGCCCGCCCCCTGCGTCGAGCCCTCGCCGTCGGCCGACTGGCTATCCATCGAGCCCGCCTCGCCGCTCGCAGCCTCCGCCGTGTCGCCGCCCTCCGCTACCCCCGTGGCATCCGTCGAGCTCGTGCCGTCCGCAGCACCGCAGGCCGCGAGCAGCATCAAACCAAGGGCGATTGTGGTGCCCGTGAGAGTCGTAGTCATCATCGAATCGTTCATTTGCGTTCCCATGGATATGTCGTTCTTCTCGTGGAGATCATGCTCGAGCCATGTTGGAGCTCGTGAAGCCGCGCTCACCGCCGCAGCGGCGAGCCCGCCTCGAACCCCGTTCTTCGCAGCTCTCCGCGTTGTTCCCCGACTGTGCAGCGCTCGGGCCATCACCAGGATTCAGCAAATCAAGCTACTTGAGAGCTGCCGCAGCCCGGAGCGGGAGCGAATCCATCAATTCGACGTATGGTCCGCATCAATTCGGGAACACGGGAACACCGGGAACACCGGGAGCAGCCGATGCGCGTCGACGATCTCAATCATCAAGAGTTGCTCGAGCTGGACGCGGACCGGGGGGTCATTCGCTTCGCGGGGCAGCGTGCGTTGCTGCTCGACGCGGTGGCGATGGGATTGCTGAGAAAGTACCTCGTCGAGAACTTCGGTCTCATTGCCGCTCGCGCCGTGCTCACGCAATTCGGCTTTGCCCACGGCTGGCGCATGGCCGAGGCGATGCAGGTCGAGTTCAAGTGGGACAGCGACGAAGACTGGCGCCGCGCCGGCACGCGCATCCATACCCTCGGAGGGTTGTTTCGCGTGGAGACGGAGGGCAACGAGCTGCTCTCGAGCACCGACGTGAGGCTGGCGGCGTCCTACGAGGCGGAGCAGCACCTGCTGCACTTCGGTCGCTCCGACGAGCCCGTGTGCTGGACGATCTGCGGCCTCACGAGCGGCTACATCAGCCGCAGCAGCGGCAAGGAAATCTACGTCTTCGAAGATCGCTGCATGGGCAAGGGCCATGCGGGCTGCCATCTCGTGGGACGCACACGCGAGCAGTGGGGTGACGAGCGCGCCGAGGACTTGTTGTTCTTCGAGGGTACCCGCCTCGAGGAGTGCCTCGATGTCTCGCTCCACCGGGTCACCGAGACCTTGCGACTGGCCGAGCGCAAGCTCCGAGAGCACCGCCGCGCGCTGGTCCGTGTGGCCCACGATGTCGAGGAGCCGCTCGGGATCGTGGCCAAGAGCCCCAGCATGCGCCAGGTCGTGGACCTGGCCCGCCGCGTCGCCAAGGTCGACTCCACCGTGCTCATCACCGGCGAGAGCGGCTCGGGCAAGGAGCGCATCGCCCAGCTCGTGCACGAGGAGTCCACGCGCGCCGCGGGGCCGTTCATCGCCGTCAACTGCGGGGCGATCACCGAGACGCTGCTCGAGAGCGAGCTGTTTGGCCACGCGCGCGGGGCATTCACCGGGGCCACCTCGGATCGCCCTGGTCTATTCGAGGCGGCGAACACCGGGACGCTGCTGCTGGACGAGGTCGGTGAGATCTCGCTGGCCATGCAGGTGAAGCTGCTGCGCGCGCTCCAGGAGCGGGAGATCCGTCGAGTCGGCGAGAACCGCAATCGATCGTTCGATGTGCGCGTCTTGGCCGCGACCAACCGCGCGCTCAAGGACGAGGTCGCGAGCGGTGGCTTTCGCCAGGATCTCTACTACCGCCTCAAGGTGGTCGAGCTGCACGTGCCGCCGCTGCGCGAGCGCAGGGACGACATCCTGCCGCTCGCCCGCGTGCTGCTCGCCGACGCGGGGCTTCGCATGAAGCGCAAGATCACCGGCCTCGCCCCGAGCGTCGCCGATCAGCTGCTGCACTACGAGTGGCCGGGCAACGTGCGCGAGCTCGAGAACGCGATGGAGCGCGCCGTCGCGCTCACCCGTGGCGACCGCGTGGAGCTCGAGGACCTGCCCGAGGAAGTCCGTCAGGCACTCCCCCGCCCGCTGCCCACCAAGGGCACCGTGCGCCCGCTCGACGACATCGAGAAGGACTACATCCTCGCCGCGCTCGAGCTCAACGCAGGCAACCGAGCCGACACCGCCGCGCAGCTCGGGATCGGCTCGGCCACGCTGTACCGCAAGCTCAAGCGGTATGG
>JBFIJN010000640.1:0-4201 GCA_041600735.1 Nannocystaceae bacterium | reverse complement strand
CTCTCGCCGCTCGACGTGGTGCTGGTCACCGATGGCACGAATCTGTTCCTCGAGGCTGCGCTGCTGGTGCTCGACGACCACGTGCGGCTGACGGGGCTCTCGCCCCAGGAGGGGCGCGAGGGTCGACGCCCCGAGCTCGCCGAGGCCGACGTGGTGTTCTTCGACGTGGGCGCCGAGGTGCTCCCCGCCACGCTGCCCGAGGCCCACGTGGTGATCTTCGACCCCTGGCGCCACCCGACCTCGCCCTCCCCCATCGCCAAGAAGGCCGACGTCGTGCGGCCGTTCCTCACCGAGCAGGATCGGGGCCACCCCGCGCTCGACCACGTGGTGCTCAAGGACGTCAACCTCGCGCGGGGCACCACGTTCGACCTGGTCCCCGGCGATCAGGTGCTGGTGCGCAGCTTGGGCGAGCCGCTCGGCGTGCTGCGCGAGGGCGAGCACGCCACCGTGGTGTTCGGCTTCGATCCGCGGCAATCCGACCTGCCGATGCGCGCTGCGTTTCCGCTGCTGGTCGACAACCTGCTGCGCTACTTCGAGCAGCGCGAGGCGGGCTTCGTGGCCAGCGTGCCGCTCGGGGCTCACCGCGAGCTCGCGCTGGCCGATCTGGGCTTGCCCCCCGAGGGCGTGAGCCGGGTCGAGGTGCGCGGCCCCGAGCAGGTGGCCTCGGGTGCCGCGGGCGACACGCTGCCGGTGGAGCGAGGTCGGCTGCGGCTGCGCGCGCTGGTGCCCGGCTTCTACTCGATCACCGCGGCCGATGGACCGCCCGCGGGCTCCTCGGTGGAGCTCGCGGTCAACCAGGCGAGCCTGCACGCCTCGGACCTGCACGACCAGCTCGAGGTGCTCGAGCTGCCTGCCGCGGCGCAGGCCGAGGCCGCACCCGAAGTCGCGCCGCTCGGGCAGGGTCCGCTGTGGACGCTGGTGATGCTCGTGGTCGCGCTGCTGGTGGCGGTCGAGTGGGCGAGCTACCACCGGAGGGTCACCGTATGAGCACCCACCGCACACGCCTGTGGCAGCGGCCCGCCGTGCTCGCCGCGCTGGCGCTGGCCTGCGGCCTCGGCGGGTGCCTCGCGCTGCTCACCTGGGGGCCGCAGCCCGGCGCGATCTCGGTGCCGCTCCCCCCCTGGCTCGCGCAGCAGCTGTCGACGACCGGCGAGCGCCATGCCGTGCTCGCGCACCCCGAGGCGCTGTGGCTGATGCCCGTGGCCGTGGTGCCGCTGCTCGTCGCGATGCTGGGCAAGACGCTCGTGGATCTTCCGCGCGTCCAGCTGGGCCTGCAGCTGCTGGCGCGCGTGGCGGTGCTCATGGCGGTCGCGCTGGCGCTGACGCTGCCGAGCCTGCAGAGCCCGATCCGCGGCAAGACCGTGGTGTTCGTCGTGGATGTCTCCGACAGCGTGGACGAGGGCCAGCTCGAGCGAGCTCGCGCGCTCGTGGGCGAGGGCCTCGCGCAGGTGCGAGCGGAGGACGAGGCCGGGCTCGACCGCGAGGACCGTACCCGCCTCGCGGTGGTGAGCTACGCCGAGCGGGCGTACGTGCACGAGATCGAAGGCGAGGCCGAGCTCGGGTCGGCGCTGGCCCGCCCCGCGGGAGCCACCGCAGCCGAGGGCCTCGCTTCGGATCACGCCGGTGCGCTGCGCCTGGCCGCGGCGCTGATCGACCCCGACACCGAGGGGCGCATGGTGCTGGTGACCGATGCCACGGGGAGCCTGGCCGAGCGCGAGGATCTCGGCGTGGCCGCGCGCGAGCTCGCGGGCCGCGGCATCGCCCTGCACACGCGCAGCTTCCCGCCCGCGGCGCGCGACGACGTGCTGGTGGAGGCGGTCCACCTGCCCGAGGAGCTGCGCGTGGGGCAGACGTTCGAAGTGCGGATCGACCTCGTGTCGACCGCCCCGCGCACCCTCACGCTCGAGCTCGCCAAGAACGGCGAGCCCAACGAGCTCGGGCCCACGCTCGAGGTCGCGCTGCGCGGCGGGCAACAGCAGGTGACGCTCCCCGCCCGCGTGACCGAGGCCGGCCCCGTGGTGTTCCGCGCCCGCCTGCGCACCGAGGGGCTCGCCGCCGCCGACAACCGCAGCCCGCTCAACGACGAGGCCGCGGTGGCCGGCGAGGTGCGGGGCCGCCCGCGGGTGCTGCTGGCGGGGGACGGCGCCGGCTCGGCGCTGGCCCGGGCGCTGCGCTCCGATCACCTCGAGGTCGACGCCATCGATCCTTCGGCGCTGCCCGAGACCGACGAGGGCATGCGGCGCTACGACCTCGTGGTGCTCCACGACGTGGGTGCCGGCCGCGTGGGGGGCCTCGCTCGCCTGGCGCTCACTCGCTACGTCGAGGATCACGGCGGTGGGTTCATCATGATCGGCGGCGAGAACTCGTTCGGCGTGGGCGGCTGGGGAGGCACGGCGCTCGAGAAGATCCTCCCGGTTCGCTTCGAGGGCGAGCGTCAGCGCGAGCAGCCCAAGCTGGCGCTGGTGCTGGTGATCGACAAGAGCGGATCGATGAGCGCCGAGGACAAGCTCGACCTCGTGAAGGAAGCCGCGCGCGCCACCGCGAGCACGCTCGATCCCACCGATGAGATCGGCGTGATCGCGTTCGACTCGCGCCCCTACGTGCTGGTGCGGCTGCAGCCGTCGTCGAACCGCATCCGCATCGCGGGGGACATTCGGCGGCTCACCTCGGGGGGCGGCACCAATGCCCTGCCCGCGCTGCGCGAGGCCTACCTGCAGCTCGCGGGCAGCAACGCGCTGGTCAAGCACGTGATCCTGCTGTCGGACGGTCAGTCGCCCGAGGGAGGCATCGACGCGCTGATCGGCGACATGCGCGACGCCGACATCACGGTCTCGAGCGTGGGCGTGGGTGCGGGCGCGGGCAAGGACTTCTTGCGACGCGTGGCCAATCGCGGGCGCGGCCGCTTCTACTACAGCGTCGACGGGACCGACGTGCCGCGGATCTTCAGCCGTGAGACCCGCGAGGTCACCCGCAACGCGATCGTGGAGCGCTCGCTGCTGCCCCGCGTGGCCAAGAACGTGCAAGCGCTGCGAGGCCTCGACTTTGCGCGCGCCCCCGGGCTGCGCGGCATCGTACCGGTGAAGGCCAAGCGCATGTCCGAGGTGCTGCTGCGCACCCACGAGGGCGACCCGCTGCTCGTGCGTGGGCGCCGGGGGCTGGGCCGCACCGCCGCATTTGCCAGCGACGCCAAGGCGCGGTGGGCCACCCGCTGGCTGAGCTGGAGCGGCTTTGCCAAGTTTTGGAGCCAGGTCGCGCGCGACACCATGCGACAGGGCGCCACGCTGCTGGGCGGCGCGCGGATCCAGCTGACCTCGGCCGCCGAGCGCGGGGCCTACCGCGCGGTGGTCGACGTCGAGGCCCCCGAGGGCTTTGCCAACGACCTCGTGGGCGAGCTCGAGATCGTCGACCCCAACCGCGCGACCGACGATCCCGAGCGCACGCGCAGCGTGGCGCTCGCGCTCTCGGCCCCGGGTCGCTACGAGGCCGAGCTCCACGGGATCGAGAGCGGCCAGCGCCTGGTGAAGGCCAAGCTCTACGACGAGGGCCAGACCCCGCGGCGCCTCACCGCCGAGGCCGTGGCTCAGGTCTCGGTCCCCTACCCCGCCGAGCTCTCGCCGGTGCAGCTCGCCCCCGACCCCGAGTGGCTCGTGGGGCTCTCGGCCGGCACGCACGAGGGCGAGGTGCAAGCACTGCTCGCGTCGCCGGGGCAGGCCGACGGTCGTACCCGTGCCAAGCCGCTGTGGCCCTACGTGCTGTGGGGCCTCGTGATCCCGCTGCTGGTGCTCGACTTGTTGCTGCGCCGGGTCGCGCTCGGTCGTCGCCGCGTACCCGGTTGAGCGCCCGCGATCGAGCGCGGCCGCGTCGCGACTCGCTCTGCAAGATTTTCGGCTCGGCGCCCGCCCACGCGCAACGACGGGGCGCTCCGATGTGGGCATCGCTGCGTGCGTCGGGGTTTCCCTGGTTGCACACTGGTACAATATGGCCCCCAACGTTCCAACGATGCGTGGGCTCCCATTCGTGGGTGCCTTGCCCCAATTCGTCTACAATCCACTGGCGGTATTGCGCCAGACCCAAGCGCTGGGGGACGTGGCACGCCTCGATCTCGGGTTGCTGCACGCGGTTACGCTGCATCACCCCGATCACGTCGATCACGTATTTCGCGCGCATCACCGCAATTACCTGAAGGAAGGGCCATTTTGGG
>JBFIJN010000639.1:0-4222 GCA_041600735.1 Nannocystaceae bacterium | reverse complement strand
GTCAGCTCAACCTCGTGCCGTTCAGCGCGCTGGTCGACGAGCGCGGGCGCTACTTGGTCGAGACGCTGGAGATCGACTATCTCTCGAGCGGTCGCGATCTGATGCGCCTGCGTGCGGCGACCTCGCGGGCGACCTCGTCGCGGGTGCTGGTGGGCTCACCCGTGTTCTCGGCCGGGGGCGCTGATGCGGCCGGGCCCGCGCCCAGCCGTCGCTCCGCCGACATGAGCGACCAGATGTTTCGCCCGCTGCCCGGGACCCGAGCCGAGGTCGAGGCGATCGGCGAGACCCTCGAGGGCGCGCTCGTCTATACCGGAGCGAGCGCCACCGAGCAGGTGCTCGAGCAGCTGGCGAGCCCGGTGCTGCTGCACGTGGCCACCCACGGGTTCTTCCTGGCCGACGAGCGCAGCGACGGCGCGGGCGGGAAGGACCAGCGCGGCGTGGTCTACAAGAAGAAGTCCGACGACGGGTGGCGGCCGCCGCCGCGCAGCGAGAACCCGCTGATCCGCTCGGGGCTCGCGCTCAGCGGGGCCAACCTGCGCGCCTCGGAGGGCGGCGACGGGATCCTCACCGCGCTGGAGCTCGCCGGCCTCGATCTGGCCGGCACCGAGCTGGTGGTGCTCTCGGCCTGCGAGACCGGGGTGGGCGAGGTCCGCAACGGCGAGGGCGTCTACGGGCTGCGTCGCGCGCTGGTGATCGCCGGTGCGCGCAGCCAGGTGATGAGCCTGTGGCAGGTCGATGACGAGGCCACGCGCGAGCTGATGGTGGGCTACTACCGCCAGCTTCGTCGCGGCCGTGGTCGGTCGGCGGCGCTGCGCAACGTGCAGCGCAAGCTGCTGCGCGACAAGGACACGCGGCACCCGTTCTACTGGGCCGCGTTCATCCCCTCGGGCGACTGGCAGCCGATGGAGTTCGAGGTGGCCGCCCGCGGCGAGCGACGCGAGCGCAAGGGTGATCGCAGCCGGCGTGAGCGCACCGATCTTCGCGACTACTGGTCCGAGAAATTCGACGAGCCGCTGGTGCTGTTCTACGGGGGCTACAACGCGTCGATCCTCGATCAGCAACACGAGGGCGCGCCGGCCACCAGCACGGGCTCGTTCGATCTTCGCGCGCACGCCTACTCGCGCCCGCACGTGTACTTCGGCCTCGACTACGGCCGCCAGCGCTGGGCGAGCCCGGCCTCGTCGCGCGAGCTCGGGCTCGCGATCAACCGCGCCGAGGTCGTGCTCGGCTTCGATCTGCTGGCGCTGCCGTACACGATGCGCGTGCGCCCGGGGCTGCATCCGTACCTCGGCGCCGGGCTGGCGTGGGGTCGCGAGAAGCAGCTGGCCATGGGCGCGCAGCCGGGCGACGAGCGCGAGCGCGAGCGCCTGTTCGGCTATGGCTTCACATTTGGGGGCGAGGGGGCGATCTACATTCGCCTCGGCAAGCGCACCGCGCTTGGTCTGTTCGGAGGCGTGGCCAAGCCGATCTATCGGCTGCGCGTCGCCGGCGAGCGGGCGCCCTACGACGATGAGTTTCCGCGGGCCTGGCGATGGCAGGTCGGCGTGGGCATAGGAGGATTGCCGCGATGACGTCGAAGATGATCGTGATGATTTCGGGCGGGGTGCTGGGGCTTGGCTTGGGTTTCGGAGGCTGCGGGCCCAAGGGCCCCAAGCCCAAGCGACCGGCGGCGGATGTGACCTGCCCCGACGGCAGCGTGCGGCCCCAGGTGGACTGTGCGTCGGATCTCGGGCTCAAGGGGCGGGTGATCGATGCCAATGCCTCGCTCGGGCAGATTGGCCTGGGTCTGGGCGCGCGCTACGAGGAGCGCGCGGTCGGGCAGGTCACCGATTCCACGTATCAGCTCGCGCTGCGGCTCGAGTCGGCCTGCAAGGACTACAACGCGTGCGTGACCTCGGCCGAGGGCTACACGGCCGAGGCCTCGAGCCTGCGCCATCAGCTGGATCAGCACGTGGCGCTCGTGCAGTCGCTCGGGGCCGGGGCGAGCGAGGAGGCCGGGGACGCGGTGTGGAGCAACGCCGTGCCCGAGCTCGCCGCCGAGCGCTTGTCGCTACAGTACCGACTCGAGGCCAGCTCGGGCGGCGGCGCGACGTTCGTGCACCGCGACGGCGATCCGCTGCGCAGCGGCGACGAGTTTCGCGTGGTGGTACGATCGGACCGCCCCGCCTATGTGTACATCTTGCTGATGTCGAGCCAGGGCGTGCCCTCGCAGCTGTTCCCCATGCCGGAGATGGGGCTGCGCAATCCGATCCAGGCCGGCGGTGAGGTCTCGATTCCCGATGATGGGACGTTTGCGCTCGACGCCAACCCGGGCGAGGAGAGCCTGCAGATCTTGGCGTCGAGTCGGCCGCTGTCGGATCTCGAGGCACGGCTGCAGAGCCTGGCCAAGGGCGGGGAGACGGTGGAGCAGGCGCGGCAGGGATTGCTCGGGTCGGTCGGGCAGCTGCTGTGTGATGCGCCCGAGAACACGCGGGGGATCGTCTACAAGAAGGCGAGCGCCGCGTGTGATGGGCGGGAGCGGCGGGGGATCGTCTACAAGAAGGCGAAGGAGGCGGTGCAGCGGGTGGCGGCCGGGCCGGGGGATGATGTGATCGTGGTGCAGCACCATATCGCGCACCGCTGACGCGGCGGCTCGGGTGTGTGGGGCTGCTAGCCCCGACGGGTCGTGCGACTCTCAGTCGAGATGCGACCTCGTCCTCTCAGTGCTCACGACATGCGCAGCTGCGTCTTGGCCGGTGTTGGTCTCTTGCTGGTCTTGCTCGGGCTCGGCTGTCGAGCGCGGGGGCTCGAGGGCTCGCTCGAGGATCCTCCGCGGCCGGCGGCGGTCGTGGTGGCGCGGCTCGATCCCGAGGGGGTGGCCCCGTGGAGTCAGGGACCGCCGCTGGCGAGGCCCGCAGACCCGCGGGTCGTCGACTTCGGGCCACGGGGCGCGGTGGATCGCGAGCCGCAGATCTACCTGCGCTTCGATCAGCCGATGAAGCCACCGCCCGCGGGGGCGAGCCCGCTGCTGCGCACCGAGCCCGCGAGCGAGGGGACGCTGCGCTGGATCGACGGCTACCAGCTGGCGTTCACGCCCAAGCTCGCGCCCGGTCGTCGCTACACGATCATCGCGGCCGGCGAGCTGCACTCTGCCGACGATCGACCGCTCGTGCTCGATCAACGCTGGGACCTCGCGGTCGAGCCGACCACGGTGGAGCTCGAGGTGCTGCGCGACGACGACTACGTGCGCTACCACAGCGACCGCGACGCCACCACGCTCCACTGGAAGACGCAGGTGCTGATCGTCGTCGATCGCCCGGCCACGCTCGCGGCCGTGCGCCCGCACGTGCAGGCGCAGGCCCGGCCGCGCGATCGACCCAAGGCGACGGTGACCGAGCTGCCGCTGCGCGTGCGCGAGCCCAGCGCGGCCGAGAAGAAGGCGTGGGGCGACTGGCGCTTCGAAGAGGCTCACGCGCTGTTCGTGGTGGAGCCGAAGGACCACTGGCCACCGAATGCCCAGATCCAGGTGTCGGTGGGCGCGGGATTCCGTGGTACCGGCGACGAGGTGGGCACGGCCGAGCTCGTCGCCGTGGAGCTCGAGACCCCGCTCGGCGTCGAGGTCGAGCGCTCGTGCGAGCTCGAGTACGACGACGGCTGCGACCCCGGCCCGGTGTATCTCGAGCTCAGCAGTCCGATCACCAAGCGAGCGCTTCGCCACGTGCGCGTGAGCCCGCGCCCCGCCAAGCTCACGGTCACCGGCGAGGAAGGCTGGGCCGACGGAATCACGCGTGTTCGCATCAATGGCGAGCTCGAGCCCGGTCGTCGCTACGCGATCTCGCTCGACCCGGCCCTGCGCGACGCATTTGGTCAGCCGCTCGCGCGCCCGTTTCGCGAGGAGGTCGCGTTCGTGCTGCCCGCTCCCGCGCTCGGGCTGTCGCGCGCCGGGTTCTTGCCCGAGGGTCAGGGCACGACGATCGGGATCGAGTCGCGCTGGCTCGAGCGCGTGCGGCTGCGGGTGGCGGTGCTCGACGATGCGGCCACCATGGCGCTGGTTGGGCAGGCGCCGTGGAAGGAGATCCCGTTCCCCACGCGCGGGGCCGTGGTGAGCGAGCGCGAGCTCGAGCTCACGCCCAAGGGACGCTTTGGCTGGTCGTCGGTGGCCTTCGATCTCGCCGAAGTGATCGGCAACGAGCGGCGCGCGGTGCTCGTGGAGCTCACGCCGCTCGCGCTCGCTGCGGCGGCC
>JBFIJN010000638.1:0-4232 GCA_041600735.1 Nannocystaceae bacterium | reverse complement strand
GCTCGCGGCGAGGGGTCTTGGCCGAGCGAGTAGACGGAGGCCGAGGAGGGAAGGCCGCGATCGAAGGCGGGCTCGGAGGCGTGGGGCGAGGGGTCTTGGCCGAGCGAGTAGACGGAGGCGGAGGAGGGAAGGCCGCGATCGAAGGCGGGCTCGGAGGCGTGGGGCGAGGAGTCCTGGCCGAGCGAGTAGACGGAGGAGGAGGAGGCGAGCGGGTGGCCGAGCGCGGAGGGCCCGCGATTGGGGGTGAGGGTCGTGGCCTCGCCGATCGAGTAGTCCGAGGGGCTGCTGCGATCGGGGATGCCCAGCATGTTGGGCCCGCTCTGGCCCGCGATCGTGGGATCGGAGCCGATCGAGTAGGCCGACGGCGAGCTGGCCGCGACGGGGTGCGATCGAGGTGGCGCCGCGGGCGGGGGTGAGAGGGGCGAAGGCTCGGTCGTCGACGACCCCACGACGGGCACGGACGCGGGGGTGACCGCAATGGTCGGGCTCGAGCCGAGGTCCTCGAGCGCCGTTGGAATGGCTGGCTCCGGCTCTGGCTCCGGCTCTGGCTCTGACTGCGGCTCTGGCTGGGCCTGTGGCTGGGCCTGGGCCTCTGGCTCTGGCTCTGGCTTTGCCTCGGCCTGTGCCTGTGGCTCGGGCGGTCGCTCGACTGCGGGCTTGCGGATGATGGTGGGCTGACGGTGGGGGTCGAGGACCAGCGTGAGCGTGGTGTCGCCGATCCGCACCACATCACCGTCGTGCAGCGGTCGCGAGCCCACGACGCGCTCGTGGCCCACCCATACGCCGTTGCCGCTCTCGCAATCGATCAAGCGGATCTCGGCCCCGTGGCGCTCGAGGCGGGCGTGGTGGCGAGAGGCAGCCTGCTCGAGCAGCACGAGATCGCAGGTGTCGTCGCGGCCGATCGTGATGGGCCGGCCATCCCAGTCGAACACGCGCTCGTCTTGGCCGAGCACGGGAGTGTGGATGCGCAGGACCGCCACGGCGAGACTCTAGCAGTCCTTGATGCCGAGGACCCTCACCACGCAGCGTTCACTCGGCCGAGGCCGGCACTGCGGCGTGGGGGCGCAGCAGCACGCGGCTCGCCAGCGAGACCACCAGTAGACCGCCTGCGACGCCCAGCCCGAGGGTGCTCCCCGCCGCGGGTCCGGCCAGCGTGCTGCACAGCCATCCGGCGACGGCGGCCACGCTCGCGATGCGCAGCCAGTCGACCGCCGGGGCCCACGCCTTGCCCTCGACGATGGCGTTGAACGCGACATGGCTGAGGATGAGGGCGGCGGCGCCGGCGGTGATCTGGGGGACCGTGAAGGTGTGGCCGATCAGCACGAACGGCCCCGCCAGCAGCACGACCACGACCACGTTGACGAGCAAGTACCCGGTGGTGCCGCGCCCGATCGTGGGGCGGTACTTGTCATAGTGGGCGCGGTCGGGCTTGGGGTCGGGATCGGTCACGCCGTGGGGCAGCCAGGCGGGGTGGGCAAGCCAGGCCCACAGCTTGTCGCGGACCCGGGTCGCGGCGCGGCACAGTCGCCAAGTGCGGTGGAGATGCTGCCAGTTGCCCCACAGCGGGTTGTAGCTGCGCAGCGGGATCGTGGTGCCATAGGTGGGGCGCTGTTGCTCGCACTGGAACGTTCCGAACAGGCGGTCCCACACGATCAGCACGCCACCGTAATTGCGATCGAGGTACTGGGCGTCGACGCCATGGTGCACGCGATGGTGCGAGGGCGTGTTGAGCACCGCCTCGATCGGTCGCGGCAGCTTGCCCACCAGCTCGGTGTGGATCCAAAACTGGTAGAAGAGGTTGAGCCCGAAGCTCACGACCATGATGAGCAGCGGCACCCCGGCGAGCGCGAGCACGAGCGCGAACAGGATCCACGTGACCGGCTCGAGCAGCGGCTGTCGCAGCGCGACCGCGAGGTTGTAGTCCTCGCTCTGGTGGTGCACGCCGTGCACGGCCCACATCACGTTGACCACATGGCTGACGCGGTGCCACCAGTAGTAGAGGAAGTCGACGCCGAGCAGCCCGATGATCCACGGCCACGGGCTGCCGTCGGCCCACGTGAGCAGCCGTGCGTGCTCGTACACGAGCCCGTAGAGGGCGAACGTGAGCAGGGTGAGCAGCACCTCGGCGGCCTGGAAGACGGCGCCGCAGCCCGCGTCGGAGAGGGCGGTGCCTAGCGAGTAGAGCTCGCTCGCCCGCCCGCGGCGGCGAGCCAGGAGCACCTCGGCGAGGACCGCCGCCGCGAAGATGGGCAGCACAAAGGCGGCGTAGTTCGGTTCGTCACCCATCGATCGATCGCGGAAGTTAGCACGGGGCTCGCGAGCCGTCCGCACGCGCAGACGGCCCGCGAGGATCGCGGATCAGCACGCGGGGCACTCGCACTGGATCCCGCCGTCCCCGTCGAAGCAGGTGTCGAACGGCGCTTCGCAGGTGTCGGGCGGCATGCAGGCGCAGGTGGGCGCGCCGTTGCAGGCCTCGGGCACCGCACGACACGAGTAGCTGGCCCCGATCTGGGTGACGGTTTGTACGCAGGCCTCGTCGGCCTCGCAGTACTCGCACCCGGGCACTTGATCGCAGGCGGCCACGGGGATGCAGGCCCCGGTCCAGCACCCGCCCACGTTGCCTCCTGCGGGCCCGACCTCGGGCAGCGTGCCGCGGGGACACTCGGGCGGAGGTGCATCGCAGGCGACGTTGCCGGAGCAGTCGTACGACTCGAGCTCGCACTGGTCGTTCTCGCACACCACGCCCACGTCGCCGATGCCGAGGGCGTCGCACATGCCTTGCTCGCAGTCCAGCGGGCACTCGGGGATCTCGTCGTCCACGTGGGCGGCCGCGCACTGGCAGCAGTCGTTGATGAGCACGCACTCGTCGGGCTGCTCGCACGCGCTGGGGGGTGGGCTGCCGCCGGTGGTGTCATCGGCGGCGGTCGTGCCATCGCTCTCGCTGCCGGTGCCCTCGCCGGGCCCGTTGCCCGTGCCTCCCGAGCCGTCGGCGCTGCTGGTGCCGCCGTTGCTGCTGTTGCTGTCGTTGCCCGTGGTCGGGTTGCCGCTCCCGCCGGTGTCCGCTTGATCGGAGTCGAGCGGGGGCCCGAAGCCGTCATCGGAGCACCCGGCCAGCGCGAGCACCAGGGCCAGCAGCGGAGGGGATACGGGTCGTAGGATCGAGTCAAGACATGTCATGCCGCGAGGCTACCACGCTGACGAGCCGCAACGGCGAGGTTGGGGACTTGAAGCGACCGCCGGGGAGCGCTCTACTCCCAGCCATGGTCCATCCGCTCGCCGGCCAGACGGCACCCCGCTCCTCGCTGGTCAATGTGCCGCGGCTCATCAGCGCGTACTACACCACGACGCCCGATCTGGCGCGGCCCGAGCAGCGCGTGGCGTTCGGCACCTCGGGGCACCGCGGCTCCTCGCTGCATGGCGCGTTCAACGAGGCGCACCTGTTGGCGATCGCGCAGGCGGTCTGCGAGCACCGAGCCGCGCGCGGGGTCGACGGCCCGCTGTTCGTCGGCGTCGATACCCACGCGCTCTCGGAGCCCGCGCGCGCTTCGGTGCTCGAGGTGCTCGCGGCCAACGGGGTGGAGCTGCGCATCGACGACCGCGACGGGTACACGCCGACGCCGGCGGTCTCGTTCGCAATCCTCGAGCACAACCGCGGGCGCACCCGCGGTCTGGCGGATGGCCTGGTGATCACGCCGAGCCACAACCCGCCCGAAGATGGCGGGATCAAGTACAACCCGCCGCACGGGGGTCCGGCCGACGGCGACGAGACCGGGGCGATCGAGCAGCGCGCCAATGCGCTGATCGGCGCAGAGCTGCGCGAGGTTCGGCGGGTCTCGCTCGCGCGGGCGCTGGCCGCCGAGACCACCCAACGCCACGACTTCATCGGGCCCTACGTGCGCGCGCTGCCCGAGATCGTCGACCTCGAGGCGATCCGCGCGGCCGGCCTGCGCATCGGCGTCGACCCGATGGGGGGCTCGGGCCTCGCCTACTGGGCCCCGATCGCCGAGCTCCACGGCTTGCAGCTCGAGGTCGTCAACGACGTCGTGGATCCCACGTTCTCGTTCATGACGCTCGACCGCGACGGCAAGATTCGCATGGACTGCTCCTCGCCGTGGGCCATGGCCAGCCTGGTGGGACTCAAGGACCGCTACGACATCGCGTTCGGCAACGACACCGACTACGACCGCCACGGCATCGTCACGCCGAGCGCGGGGCTGCTCAACCCCAACCAT
>JBFIJN010000637.1:0-4240 GCA_041600735.1 Nannocystaceae bacterium | reverse complement strand
GAGCCGGTCGCAGCCCTCGTTCATCGCGTCGTCGGTGATGAGCATGGGCGGGGCGATGCGCATGGTGTTGCCCCAGCGCCCGCCCTTGCCGAGCAGCAGCCCCTCGCGCTTGCCCGCCTCCATCAGCTGGTTGGCCTTGCCGGGCGATGGCTGCTTGGTCTTGCGATCCTCGACCAGCTCGAGCGCCTGCATCAGGCCCATGCCTCGCACATCGCCGATGAAGTCGAAGCGCTCCGCGAACCCCTCGAGGCGCTCCCGCATCACCTTGCCCAGCCGCTCGGATCGCGCGGGGATCTCGTTGGCCTCCATCACGTCGAGCGTGGCATTGGTGGCCGCCATCGACACCGGGTTGCCGCCGTAGGTGGACAGCGACAGGCCCTTGAACGTGGAGGCGATCTCCGGCGTGGCGATCGTCGCGCCCACGGGCATGCCGTTGGCGATGCCCTTGGCGAACGTCATGATGTCGGGATCGACGCCCCAGTGCTCGATGCCGAACCACTTGCCGCCGGTGCGGCCAAAGCCGGTCTGCACCTCGTCGCAGATGAACACGCCGCCGTACTTGCGCACGATGCCGACCGCCACCTGGAAGTACTCGGGCGGCGGCACGACGAACCCGCCCACGCCCTGGATCGGCTCGGCGATGAACGCCGCGGGGGCACCGGTGGTCACGGTCTGGATCAGCTCCTCGAGATCGGTGGCACAGCGCACGTCGCAGCTGGGGTACTCGAGGCCGAACGGGCAGCGGTAGCAGTACGCGGGATGCCCGTGCACGATGCCGGCGATGGCCGCGGGCAGCGGCCGCCAGTTGCTGTGCGCGGTGACGGTGGTCGCGAGCGCCGAGCGCCCCGAGTACGCGTGACGCAGCGCGATGATCTCGTGGCGACCGGTGTAGATCTTGGCCAGCTGGATCGCGGTCTCGTCGGCCTCGGTGCCGCTGTTGCAGAAGAAGCTCTGCTTGAGCTCGCCCGGCGTCAGCTTGGCCAGGCGCTCGGCCGCGCGCACCAGGTTCTCGGTAGGGTAGAGCGTGGAGGTGTGCCCCAGCCGGCGCGCCTGCTCGGCGATGGCCTCGACCACCTCGGGCTGGCAGTGACCCAGCGAGACCGTGAGGATCCCGCCGAAGAAGTCGAGGTACTCGCGGCCGTCGACATCGCGAACCTGGCAGCCCTTGGCCTCGGTGATGACCACCGGCTCCTCGTAGTAGTTCGCCACGCAGGGGAACAGGAACTCTTGGTGCTTGTCGAGGATCTCCTGGCGCTCCATGGGGCCGGGAGCATAGCCGAGCCCGAGCGGGCGAGCGATCGAGATCGCCGTAGTCAGGGCCTAGCACGCAAGCGCGCTGCGCCGGTTCCGCGATGACTTGAGCGGATGACGAGCGCCCGCTAGCGTGGGGGCGATGCCAGCCTCACCGATCTTCCCGCGGCGGCCGTCCTCCAGTGAGTCCCGCGGGGCGCGAGGCCGCGCCCGCTCGCGCGGCTCGGTGTCTGCCCTGCTGGCGCTCGTGCTCGCATCGATGCCCGCGTGCCGACCCGACCCGATCGCGACCGCACCGAGCGACCCTGCCCATGGCTCGGACTACGTGGCCGCGCCCGAGCCCGCGGCCCCGTCGGCGCCCGCCGTCGCCGAGCCCGCCCACGCACCTACCCCCAAGATCCTCGCCGCCGATGTCGGCGGTGAGCACGACGCCCTCATCGAGGGCACCCGCCTGCGCGCCGAGTACGACGCTGGCGATGCGTGGATGGGCGCGCTCGAGCCCACCGTGACCGTCGTCGCGTACCTCGACTATCAGTGCCCCTACAGCAAGCGGCTCATGCCCACGCTCTACGAGCTGGCCGAGCTGTTCCCCAGCGACCTGCGTGTCGTGATCAAGCACCATCCGCTGCCCACGCACGCCAACGCGGCCCTCGCTGCGGCGGCGGCGATCGGCGCCCAGCGACAGGGGCGCTTCTGGGTGATGCACGACACCTTGTTCGAGAACCAGCAGAGCCTCGAGCGCGAAGCACTGCTCGGCCACGCCGGCCGCCTCGGCTTCGACCTCGCGCGGCTCGAAGCGACCCTCGACGATCCGAGCGTGGCCGCACAGGTGGCCGACGACGCGGACCAAGCCCTGCGCCTGGGCGCCACCGGAACCCCGGCCCTGTTCATCAACGGTCGGCTGCTGTCTGGCGCGCGGCCGCTGCCCGAGCTTCGCGAGGAGATCGCGGCCGAGATCGTCGTGGCCCAGCGCCTGCTCGAGGCTGGCGCTCCCCGCCATGCGCTCTACGCCCACTTCATGCACGCGGCGCAAGACAAGGCCGCACCCCGACCGAGCCGCCCGTTCAACGGCACGATCGCCGACGACGTACGCCGCGAGGTCGACACCACCGGCCTGCCGCGCAAGGGCGCCAAGGACCCGCGCGTGACGATCGTGGAGTGCTCCGACTTCGACTGCCCGTTCTGCGCGCGCGTGGGGCCCACCCTCGACGAGCTGCTCGCCAACCACCCCAACGACGTCGCGCTCTTCTATCAACACCTGCCGCTCGCGTTCCACAAGGGAGCCGAGCCGTCCGCGCGGGCCGCCGTCGCCGCGCAGGCGCAGGGCAAGTTCTGGAAGATGCACGATCTGTTGTTCGCCAATCAGCGCAAGCACACCGATCCCGAGCTCGAGAAGCTGGCCAAGAAGGCGGGGGTCGACATCAAGCGCTGGCGCAAGGCGTTCAACGACCCCGAGACCGCCGCGCAGGTGAAGGCGCAGAGCGAGGCGTGCTCGGCCCTCGGGGTGACCGGCACCCCCGGCTTCCTCGTCAATGGTCGGCTGCTCAGCGGCGCGCGGCCGCTCGCCGACTTCGAGAAGATCGTGCAAGAGGAGCTCGCACGCCCCCAGTGAGCGAGGACGAGCCCGAGACGCCGCACCCCGGCGTGGGCCCGGGCGTGGGCCCTCACCCCGCGCCCTGGCCCGACGATCCGCGCCTCGATCCCGAGCTGCTCGCCCAGGGTGATCGCCGCAACGTGCTCGACGGCTATCGCTACTGGCGGGTCGAGGCGATCGTGGCCGACCTCGATCCGCGGCGGCACCCGTTCCACGTCGCGGTGGAGAACTGGTCGCGCGACCCCAACATCGGCGCCGTCGTGCGCAGCGCCAACGCGTTCCTGGCCGCCGGCGTACACATCGTGGGGCGCCGCCGCTGGAACCGTCGCGGGGCGATGATGACCGAGCGCTACCAGCACGTGCAGCACCACGACTCGCTCGCCGCGCTCGGGGCCTGGGCGCAGGGTGAGGGGCTGCCGATCCTCGGCATCGACAACCTGCCCGGAGCGCAGGCCATCGACCGCGCCGAGCTCCCGCGCGCATGCGTGCTGCTGCTCGGCCAAGAGGGCCCGGGCCTCTCCGACGAGGCGCGGGCGCACGTGAGCGCAGTGCTCTCGATCCCGCAGTTCGGCTCCACGCGCTCGATCAATGCGAGCGCGGCCGCAGCGGTCGCGATGTACGAGTGGTGCCGGCGTCACGCCAGCGCGACCACGCCAGCGCCGTGAGCCGCGCTCAGCCGTCGAGCCGCGCGGGTGCTCGCGAGGACGCCGAGAGCCGCAGCCGCGTCACACGCTCGCTGTTGGGATCCACCACGATCGACGGCGCCGCCGATGCATGCACGGTGCGCCGAGCTGCCGCCTCGAGACGCGCGCGCGCCTCGGCGAGGGGGCGCTCCTGCGCGCGCTCGAGCATCATGCGGGCCTGCGGGAGCACGGGCTGCAGCGCGCGACACAGATCTCGCGCGCGCTCGAACCCCGGCTCGAGCAACAGCGCCACGCTGCCGCGAGCATTGGTGAAGCGCACCACCCGATGTCCACCGGGGTGTCCCCAGACCGCGAACGCCTTGGCCACCAGCAGCTCGATCTCGGTGCTGGGGTCCACCACGCTCCCGGGCATCCGTACCTCCACGAACGAGCACAGCGACTCGCCCGTGCCGAACGCCGGTACGCGCTCCCCGATCGACGTTCCCAGCTCGCGACGGCTGGGCTCATCCGCTCCCGCGCCAAAGCGGCGGTAATTCCGTGCGTAGACGAGCAGCTCCATGGTCTTGATAGACCGCTAGCACTCGCCCAACTGCGACCACAAGAAATCGGCAGGAAACCCCTAGGGGGTGTCCCTCATTGCCACGCGAGCGGGTAACACCGCCCGCGGGCCGCATGGCTGCGTTGCTCGTCAGTCACTTGGACCCGACAAACTCCCTCCTCGCGCCTTGCCCTGCGGCCCGCTGACGGCGTT
>JBFIJN010000636.1:0-4274 GCA_041600735.1 Nannocystaceae bacterium | reverse complement strand
GCGCGCGGGCGCTTGCACGGACGGGTGGTGGGCGGCAACGGCGAGGTGCTCGCCGACACGCGGGTCACGCTGCGCACGCTCGATGGGCTGTCGGCGACGCGCGTGGCGTGGACCGACGCCAAGGGCGTGTATGCGTTCGAGGATCTTCCGCCGGGTCCGCTCGAGATCGAGGTCGATCACCCGGAGCACGGGCCCACCACGCAGCAGCTCGAGCTGGTGGGCGAGGCCGACGAAGCGCAGCTCGATGTGGAGCTCGCCACGGGCTGGGCGATCGATGTGGAGGTGCTCGAGGAGCGCACGGGTCGCCCGCTGACGGGCGCGCGCGTCGAGGGCGGAGGCATGCACACGCGCACCGACGTGGACGGGCGCGCCACGCTCTCGCGCCTCACCGAGGCGCGCGTGCGGGTGGAGGTGCGGGTCGACGGCTACGGGGTGCGCGAGCACTGGGTCCAGCGGCTGGGGGCGGAGCGTCGTGAGCTTCGCGTGGAGCTCTCCGAGGGCGGGGGCTTGCGCGGGCGCGTGATCGACTATCGCGGCGATCCGGTGGCCGGCGTCGACGTGGTGGTGCGCGATCCGAGCGGGGACCACATCGGCGAGGCGCGCACGGACTCGCTCGGGCGCTGGGCGGTGTCGGGGGTTCCTGCGGGCGATGTGGAGGTGACGGTCGACCCGCCGGTCGATCGCGAGGAAGAGCTCGCGTCCGCTGCGCTCGCGACCGACGTGCTGCGCGGGCACGTGACGCGCGACGTCGATCTTCGCTTGGATCGACGCTGAGGCCCGCTGGCCTGCGGGTCGCGAGGTGGCCCCTCCCGTGGAGGGGGTCTATATTCCGACGCGATGAGCGAGCTCGTGCGAGACACCAACGGGGAGACGTTCGAGCTTCGACCGGTGCGCGCGGGGAGTGGCGTGAGCGCGCTGTCGCTTCGCGACATGGTCAACCGGCACTCCGCCGTGCAGGGGGCCCTCGACGATCCGGGCAACCACGACGCCTTCGTGCGCGTGCTCAACGAGATCGACCCGCTGCGCAGCTCCATCACGCTGTCGCCCGAAGAGGCGCGGGCGATGGTGCTCGAGGCGCTGTCCTCGGGGGAGCTCGAGCTGGTGCGCCACGTGTGGCGCCACCGACCGATCGCCGACGTGCTGACGGCTCCGCCGGAGTCGCTCACCGATCTGGCCGAGGAGGCCGGCGAAGAGGTGGTCGCGGCCACCCACACGTTCGAGTTCGAGCTCGTCGACGGGGCCAACAACCCGGTGCCCTCCGAGCCCTACCGCGTGGAGCTGCCCGACGGACAGGTCGTCGAGGGCCGGCTCAACGGGGCCGGCGTGGCCATGATCACGGGGATTGCGAGCGCAGGCAATTGCACGCTCTCGTTCCCCAACCGCAGCTTGGACGAGTGGGCGGTCGCCTGAGCGACGACCGCTAGCGACCGGGAGCTAGGGCGCGGGCGCGGGCGGAGGGTCGCGCAGCTGCTCGCGGGCGAAGAACGCCTCGAGCTCGGGCTGCTGGAGTCGCTCGGGGTAGTCGACGAGCCACGCGTCGGCGCGCACGCGATTGTCGGCCTGGCGCGCGGCGGCCTCGGCAGCCGTCTCGGCTGCGCTCGGGGCCAGCAGGCCCGGGCCGTTGGGCACGCGCGCGAGCAAGCCCAGCGCGTGCCGCTGGGTCCACGGCTCGGTGTCGGGCGCGAGCGCGAGCTCGATCAGCGCCGGTACCGAGGGCGGCGCGAGCTCGATGCCAAAGCGCAGCGGCACCGCGACGGCCTCGCGGTACTCCACGTGGATCTCGAACCACCCGGGCACGAGGCACCAGTCGCCGCAGCGCTGCAGCAGCGCGAGCGGCACGTCGATGGGCTGGCCCGGCTGCAGCACGATCGCGTGCGAGACGGGGGCGGTGATCTCCCCGGTGATGTCGATGGAGCTGGGGTTGAGCTCGAACAGCGCCCGCTCGCGCCGCGCATGCGAGCGCAGCGTGAGCAGCGAGGCCTGGGAGGTGCGCGGATCGTCGAGGGTGAGCTCGTCCGGTGCGCTCTCGAAGCGCGCCGCGTGCACCACGGGCTGCCCGAGCGCATACACCGGCACGTCGGCCTCGGTGCGCTCGGGGTCGGGGCTGGGGAGGATCGTGATCGAGAGCGACATGGCCGTGGATCCCAACTAGAGCAGCCCCTTGAGCTTGTCGATGTCGGCGTTGCTGAACGCGTTGGACCCGCCGTAGGGGGTCATGAGGCCGGATGCCGAGTGATCGCCGGTGCCGAACTGCGCGCGCTGGAACGCGCTGCTGGTGCCGTGGCCGATCTCGTGACGACACACGATCTGAAGCCGCGCGGCGGTCCCGTAGTTCTTGAAGATGACCGAGGTCGTGCCGCGGTTGAAGCCCTGCACCGCGCGCCAGGTGGCCTGGTCGGGGTGGCCGGGGGTCGTCATCCCCGAGCCCGGATTGGCGAGGTTGATCGAGATCCCGGCGGGCCAGAAGGTCGTGGCGCCGTCTCCGGCGTTGGAGAGCTTGGGGTGGTAGTACTGCACGGCGAGCAGCGCATTGCCGGCGGGGATCGTGACCGCGCTGAACCACGCGGTGGTGCTCGCGACATAGTCGTCGACGACCGCGTTGAACCACAGCTGGGCCTTGGCCTCGATCGCCGTCTTGGCGGCGGCCTTGGCCGCCACGGTCGCGGCATCGGTGCCGGTCGCGGCATAGGCGGCGAGCTCCGCCGCGGTGGGGGCGAGCTGGTTGGGGCTGGTCTCGAGCGTGGCCGGGGCGAAGTCGGCGGGCCAATTCTTGCTGCCGCCCCCGGTCTGGTAGAGCCCGATGTAGCGCACGGTCAGCGCGGCATCGAGGGTGTTCACCGGCTGGCGGCTGTACTTGACGAACGCGTTGGTCTCGAACGCAGGCCCGATCTCGGCGTGGGTGGTGGCCGTGTCCACGTAGCTCTCGCCGGCCATGGTGTAGACGTTGGCGAAGTCGATGCTGCGCCACACGGTGAGCACGTCGCTCTCCCGGGGCGCGAGCTCGGTGGTGCCATCGGCCGCCATGACCTTGGCCTTCAGCTTGTAGTCGTCGCCGCCGACCCCCGCGGGCTTGAAGTAGACCTTGGCCTGGCCCAGCTCCGGCGCGGCCGTCTTGGTGGCGACCTTGCACACGGTCGCGAACGCATCGGTGCTGGTCGCGGCACAGTCGGCGTGGGCCCGCCACATCCTCGCGGCGGCGTCGCCGACCTTCCCGAGGAAGTGGCTGCCGCTGTAATTGTACGAGGCGGCCTTGGTGGCGTTGGCGGTCGCCGGATCCGTGAACGTGTAGTCGACCTCGATCGGGATCGGGGTCTCGACCGCGGTGTTGTCGCTCTTCTTGATCTTGACCGTGGCCGCGCACTCGAGCTCGTGGGCCGGGTCGTTCATGAAGATCTTGTGATCGGCGCTCGCAGTGGTCGTGAGCGTGATCTCCACGATCTCGATCGCGGTGGGGGCGTTGGCGGTGTGCCCCGCATCCGACTCCAGCACCACTTGGTAGGGCGAGTGCACCGGCCCCATGAATTGCCCGTTGCGCGCCCCGGCGCTCGCCCGGCCGTCCCACGTGAGGGTGGCGCTGCTCGTGGGCGCCTTCTCGGCCGCGGTCAGCGGGCGCTCGAACACGGTGGTGCCCGGGTAGGTGGCGCTGGTGATGCGCAGCACCACGCGGTTGGGGGTGAGCCCGCTGATCGCATACTCGATGGTGAGCGACTCGACGCCGGGCGCGAAGTGAGACGGGACGCTCGCCAGGCTGAGCCGCTGCTGGAGCTGCAGCCGGTGCCTCGTCCCGGTGGGTAGAGAACGCGTGGTCGACATGGTGGTGGCCTTCGGGATCGATCAGTCCGCGCGCGGCGTGGGCTCTACGTTGGTGATGCGCTCGCCGTCGCCGTGCACGGTGATCCCGAGCCCGGGGTACACGTCGCGCGCGTAGTAGAAGGGCTTGCCGTCGACCTCGCCGCGCTCCTCGTAGCGCTGCGGGGCCTCGAACCGATCCACGGTGGCGCGGGCGCGGTCGAGCGTGGCGGCGTCGTGCTCGGTGAAGTGCAGCAGCGCTTGCTTGGCTTGCAGGACGTCGGGCGGGATCGCGGGCACGGCGGGCTCGGCGGCAGTCGAGGGCTCTGCGGTGGGGGTGGGGCTCGGTTCCGGTTCCGGGGTGAGGCCCCGGTCCGTAGTGCTTCGAGAAGGGCTGGAGCTTGCCCCCGCCGCCGGGCTTCATGCCGCCCTTGGCGATCGCTTCCTCCGGGAGCCCGGACTCCATGATCTCCGCGACGGCTCTG
>JBFIJN010000635.1:0-4286 GCA_041600735.1 Nannocystaceae bacterium | reverse complement strand
GAGGGCCGCGTCGACGGTGAGCGCTTCGCACTGCTGCTGCACCTGAGCAACATGGAGCTCAAGCGACCGGCTGCCGATCCAGCGAAGGACGCCGCTCCGGCCAAGAAGGACGCCGCCCCGGCCAAGAAGGACGCGTCCGCAAAGACCGAGGCGGCCCCCGCCGCGAAGGCGGACGCGCCCGCGAAGAAGGACGCGCCCGCAAAGAAAGAGGCGGCCCCCGCCGCGAAGGCGGACGCACCGGCCAAGAAGGACGCCGCCCCGGCCGCCAAGAAGGCCGCCAAGAAGGCGCCGGCCAAGAAGGCGGCCGAAGCGAAGCCCGAGCCCGAGGCCAAGAAGCCTGCGGCCAAGAAGACCGCGGCCAAGAAGACCACCAAGGCGAGCAAGTAGGAGCAGGACATGTCCAAGTACACGCTTCAAGGAGCCCGCACCGTCGGCAAGGGTCACCACGCCCCGCCCGGCTCGCTCACCGATCCCGCGCTCGCCGACGCCATCAGTCGCTACAAGCGCGGCGTGGCCAGTCGCTACGACGCGCTCTTGCCCGACGAGCTCGACGAGCTGCGCAAGGTGCCCGGCGGTGGTTACTTCGTCTCACCCAAGATCGACGGCGAGCAGTGGTGTCTCGTGCTCGACGAGGGCGAGGCCTTCTTCGCCAACCCCAACGGTCGCGTGCTCGCGGGCGACATCCCCATCCTCGTCGAGGCCAAGAAGCTCGCCAAGCGGGCCGTGGGCACCACCGTGGTCGCGGGCGAGCTGTTTGCCACGCGCGAGAGCGGGCGCTCGCGCCACGGTGATCTCGCCGCCGCGCTCGGCAGCGACGACACCAGCGCCGGGGTCGATCGCGTGAGCTTCTGCGCCTTCGACATCGTGTGGGGTGGCGACGCCAAGGCCCACATGCCCCTCGGCGACTACGAGAGCCGCCTCGAGCTCGTGCGTCGCCTGCTCGACGGCGCCAAGCGCCTGCGCCCCGTGCAGACCGAGGAGGTCGCCGACATCGCGCAGATCAGCGCCCTCTACGAGAACTGGGCCGCCGATGGCAAGGCCGAGGGCTTGGTGGTGCGCCCCAAGGCGATCCCCAAGGTCTACAAGATCAAGCCCAGCATCACCATCGATGCTGCGGTCGTGGGCTACACGCTGAGCTCGGTCGACAACACCCGCTGTGGCTCGCTGCTCATGGCGCTGATCCGCGACGACGGACAGTTCCAGGTGATCGGTCACTGCGGCAACCTCGGCACCGAGGACGCGCGTCGCGAGTGGCTCGATCGCGTCAAGCCGCTCGAGTGCGATTCCAACTATAGCGAGGCCAACTCGCGTGGCGCCATGTTCCAGCTCGTGCGTCCCGAGCTCGTGATCGAGGTGCGGATCTCCGACGTGCAGGCCGAGAACACCTCGGGCAACATCGTGCCCCGCATGGTGCTCGCCCACGACGGCGAGCGCTGGGTCGCGCGCCAGCGCATGCCTGGCGTGAGCGTGCTGCACCCCCGCCTCGAGCGCTTGCGCGAGGACAAGCGCCCCATCGCCGCCGACGTGCCCATGCGGCAGGTGCTCGAGCGCGTGATGCTGCCCGACGCCGACAAGCCCGCCATCGTCGCCGAGCTGCCCAAGAGCGAGGTCTTGCGCCGCGAGGTCTACACCAAGGTCACCAAGGGCCTCACCGCCGTGCGCAAGCTGGTGATGTGGAAGACCAACAAGGAGGAGGCCGATCCTGCCTTCTCGGCCTTCGTCGTGCACTTCACCGACTACAGCCCTGGCCGCAAGGACCCGCTCCAGCGCACCGTGAGGCTCGCGCCCACCCTCGAGCTCGCCAAGCAGATCGCCGACGACATCATCGCCAAGGAGATCAAGAAGGGCTGGAACGCGGCCTAGGGCGGCTCGCTAGTGCGTGCGCGCGTGTTCGTCCACGAACACGCTCACTTCGTCGTCTTCCGACAGGCGGCGAAGTGCCAACACTTGCCCCGGTGCCGCCGCCGCGGCCAGCTGTGGCGATGCAGTGGTCAAGATCCACTGCACGCCCAGCAGCGAAGATCGAAGTGTGCCGATCAGCTCCGCCAGCACGTGTGCATCTTGATGCAGATCCGCGTCGTCGATCGCCACCACCCCTTCGGCCGTACGCGGGTCTGCCGTGGGGTAGGCCGCCCACAGCGTCTTGATCGTGATCGCCACATACGCCACCAGGTGCCGCGTGCGGGTCGGTAGCGCATCGAAGTCGAGCCGTCGGCCGCTCGTGGTGACGAACCGCGGCTCGAAGCTCAGCGGATCCAGCCCCTCGTAGCGCAGCCCCGTGAGGCGCACGATCGAGTCCACCGTCTCGCGCATCGCCGCGCCCAGCATGCGTGGATCCGTGCGCCCGTGGGCCCCGCGCGGCCCCTCGTGCTCTTCCGCCCCCGTCGAAGCCAGCGCCGCAGCGATCGCCGCATAGGCCAGCGCCTGCTTGGTCTCCCGCGTCAGATCGGCGCTGCTCGCTTGGTCGAGCATCGTCGTCGAGCGCACGTCGTAGCGCATCACGCTGCGCGCCGGTGCATGCAGCGACACCGCCTGCCGCGAGAACCACCGATTCGCCGGAAACAGCAGGAACACGAACCCGCCCTGCTCACGCGCGCGCCGATCGAACAGCGCCTGCTCGCGCCGCTGCATCGCCCCTTCGTCGTCGACCGGGCTCACCCCTGGCGTCCCCACCCACAGCGGATGCGGCCGCGACGGCTCGTCTTCGCCCAAGTGCCACGCGCACCGCACCTGTGCCGGCCCCTCTTCGCGCGTGCCCAGCCCCGACAGCACCGTCGCGTGTCCCGGTCGCGTGCACGCCAGCACTTGCAGCAGCGTCGTCTTGCCGACGCCCGCCCCGCCGTGGACCACCGTCAGCGGTCGCGGCTCGCCGTGCTCATCGCAGAAGCTCGCCGCGAGCTCTCCGAACGGCGCCACGCCGCGCAGCGTTGCGTGGGCCAGGTGCATGGCGCCCCGCATCATACCAGCCTCGCTTGTGCCGTCGCGCTCGCGTTTGAGAGACTGCTCTCGATGAGCAACGGCCACCCCCCGGGCCCCGGCTGGTCGCACCTGGTCAACGAGGACGCCGAGCCCGCCAGCCCCCGCGGCCCCGCGCTCCCCCAGCCTCCGCAACCGGCTGGCGCCGCGCCGTATCCGTCCGCGCCCCATCCGGCTGGCGCCGCGCCGTATCCGTCCGCGCCGCAACACGGCTCACCTGCCGCGCAGCAGCCTGGTCCTGCGCCCGTTTCTCCCGTCGCGGTGCCGCCCGTGTACCCCGAGTATGCGCCGGCCCCTCAGCAGGCACCGTGGGGGAACCCCAACGTTGGGCAGCCTGCGGCCGCCGTCACGCCCCTCGCGGCCGCTTCGTGGACTGGTTCGCGCCCGGAGCAGCCACCGGGCCCCGCCCCGGGTTACGCTGCCCCAGGCCCCGCAGCTGCCATCGCAGCGCAACCGGGTGGAGGTCTCATGCAACCGCAATCCCCGAATGTTCAGGCTCGCCCTCCCGCGGGCTCCACCGCAGGTCCTCACGACGAGACGCTCTACCAGGGCCGTGCCCAGCACAGCGCCTCCATTGGCGGCTACTCGCGCTGGGTGATGGTCTCCATCGTGGGCGGCGTGCTTGCCTTCTTCCTCGCCAAGATCGAGTTCTTCCAGACCTGGCCGCTGTGGGTGCTCGGCCTCGTTGGTCTGCCGGGCATGTTGCTCGTGTTCCTGCGTCACGCCACCACGCGCTACAAGATCACGCTGCGTCGCGTGGAGACCGAGCGCGGCATCATCACCAAGAACGTCGACACCCTCGAGCTGTGGCGCGTGCTCGACGTGAGGTACTCGCAGACCATCTTCGATCGCCTCACTGGCAACGCTCGCATCTCGCTCGAGAGCACCGACAAGAGCCACCCCACCCTCGTGCTCCACGGTCTGCCCGAGCACCGCAAGGTCTTCGACCAGCTCCGCGACGCCGTCCAGGCCGCCCGCCAGACCAGCCGCCCGATGGAGCTCGTCGGCGACCACGGCGGCGCCGAGGACCTCGGCGGCAACTTCGGCGGGCACTAGCGGCCAGCTCGAGGTCCAACGAGCGCGCGTTGCGTCTGCGATCAACGCGCTTTGTGGCTCGCTGCTGAGTGGATCTGGCCGAAGCGCTTGGAACTCCTGGGGTTTCCGCTGGGAGGAAATCCGTCGTTCGAGGGTTGACATGGTTCCGAGGGCCGGGCATTCTCCTCGCCCTCAAGAGCGCTACTTCGGTGGCGTTGGGGTGGTAGTTAAGTTGGTTATAACGCCGGCCTGTCACGTCGGAGGTCGCGGGTTCG
>JBFIJN010000634.1:0-4294 GCA_041600735.1 Nannocystaceae bacterium | reverse complement strand
GCGCCGAGCACGGCCACGGGCTCGACCCCCAAGCCCGCCGCACCCGATCCCGGGCTTACCGAAGACGTGATCTAGTTTGGCCCCCCGCGGTCGGCTTGGTGCTGGCGAGCATCGAGGCGCCCCCAAGGGGGCTTAGGGACCCCCGCGGTCGGCTTGGTGCTGGCGAGCATCGAGGCGCCCCCAAGGGGGCTAAGGCCCCGCGATCGGCTTGGTGCTGAGGCGCTCCCAAGGGTGGCTAGGGGTCGGGCTCCAGGAGGAGGCGACCGGCTCGAGTGTCGATGCGGGCGAGGCGACCGGCGGGGAGCTCGGTGCAGCCGCGGCAGCCGACGAGCGCCGAGAGCCCGAGCTCGCGGACCATCAGCGCCGCGTGACTGAGGGGGCCGCCGTGCTCGCAGCAGACCGCGCGCACGCCGAGCTGCTCGAGCGCGACGGCGGCCTGGGCGGTGAGCGAGGGCAGCACGACGATCGAGTCGGGTGCGGGGGGATCGGCCAGGAGCGCGGCGAGGTCGGAGCGCGGCGCGAGCCGACCGGTGAACGAGGGGCCGAGCGGGATCCCGCGCAAGCGAGCCCGACGAGCGAACGACAGCGGGTGTCCTTCGTGAATGCGCAGCGGCGGTCGCAGGAGCCCGTGCTCGCGTAGACGAGCCCGGCGAGCGGCGATGAGATCCGCGCGATGGAGCGCGGGGTCGCGAAGCGCCGCGACGACCTCGGGGGCGGCGAGCATGAACACGTCGTCGTCGGGCAGGCCGAGCACGCGGCCGGCCGCGAGGTACCAGGCGCGCAGCGGAGCGAGCCCCAGCGCAAACAGGTGATCGTCCCACTCCCCGAGCAGCGTGGTCGCGGAGGGCTCGTCGCTGGGGAGCACGAGCGCCGTGGTGGTGGCCGTGGTGGTGGCCGGGTGGGTGCCGAGCTCGGCGAGACTCGGGCTGGCGAGGTCCCATGTGGCGGGGAGGACGTCGAGGAAGTCGGCGCGACCGAGGGTGGAGAGCGGGCGCGAGGGATCGGCGGTCACGCGGCTGCCGAGGGCGCGGCGAGCCATGGTCCGCGCGGGGACCAGCACGCCGACGTAGGCATCGATCATGTCGAGGAAGCTCTGCTGTGCGCGCGGGAGGGCGAGGACGAGGGCGGCTGCGTCGGCGTGCTCGAGCGTGCGGGTGAGCGCCTGCAGCTGCGCGCGAGCTCGTGGCAGCGCGTGATGATGGAGCTCGTGAAGCGCCTCCACGGCGGAGGGCACCGCGCGCGTGGGGCCCGTTGGCGGGGCGAGGGACTTGGCGAGATCGCGGGGCAGCGTGCGCACGTAGAGCCAGCCTGCGAGCACGGTGGGATCGCCCGCCTTCGGTCGTTGCGTGCGCAGCCAGCCCATCAACCACGCATGCGCGGGCGAGAGCGGGGCCGGGTTGTGCTCGGCATCGAGGGTGAGCGTGCCGTAGATCTCGTGCTGCGATCCCTCGGCCGTGAGCGCGGCGAGGAATGCCGGCCACCCCGGGTGCAGCGGAGCGGCGAGCGGTCGTGCCTGCACCAAGTAGGGGCGATCATCGGGCGCGATCACGATCTCGAGGTCGTGGCCGTGGGGAGTCGTGCCAAGCGCTGCGACGGCGCGATCGACCAGCGCTCGCACGGCGGGGGCCGCAGGGTCGGCCCATGTCGAGAGCGGGCCCGCGTGCTCGGGGTTGCGACCCTCGGCGAGCGCCTCGCCCGCGGCGGTGTGCACCTCGAGCTCGGCGCCACCGTCGGGGGGGACCGCGAGCACCAGCAAGGCGCGACGGGGAATTTCTTCTTGGACGATCGCGCGATCGCAGGCGCGCTCCGAGCCCCTGCGATAGGCGGCGAGCCAAGGGTCATCGCGCTGGGTCGCGAGCGCGGCGAGGGCCTCGCGTACGTCGAGCAGATCGCGGCAGCCCAAGCGCGAGCGACCGAGCCCGGCGGCGCTGCCCTCGAGCTCGTCCTCGCCGTCGAGGGCGCTGCGGACGACCACCGGTCCGCGCTCGAGCAGCGCGTTCACGGCCGCGAGGGTAGGGGGGTCGTCGAGCGCGCTGGGCTCGGGGGCCACGACCACGCCGGCGGGGACGGGAAGTCCGGCCGCGGCGAGCTCGCCCAAGCGCCTCGCCTTGGCCGGCCAGGTCTCGTCGCCCGCGGCCCACGGGGCTGGCCAACCGCTCACCCGGGGCATGCGCCGAGGATAGGAGCTGCTCGAGCGCTGCGGTAGCCTCGCGAGGCTCGTGTCGGCATTCGACGATCACTTGCCGTGTCCGGCGCTGCGCAGGTGGTTGCTGCCGACGTGGGAGGGCAAGGCGGTGGCGGTGTGGATCTGCCCCTCGCAGCGGCGCTGGCACGCACCGGGGAGATTGCGGCGGCTGCTGCGACGCGCCGCGATCGCGCCGCTGGAAGAGACTCCAGTGCCCGGCTCGCTCGATGTGCTCGTGGTGCTCTCGCCGCTGCCGGGGTTGGGTGTGGCGCTGCCCGAGGCAGGGTGGAGCGCGCTGCGGGCGGGTGGCGTGCTCGTCGATCTCGCTTCGCTCGAGCGCCGCCGGCTCGGGGAGCTGCTGCGGCCTTGGGCCTACGCTCGACGCCTGCGCGAGGCCGCCGCGATGCGCGTGCGCGAGTGGATCGAGCGCGGGGCCTTCGGCCCCGAGCAGTGGGTGACGGTCGAGCCGGCCGACGTGGTGGTCACGCTGGTGCGCCGCGCCGTGCCCTAGCCGCCCGCCCGCTCGCGCGCTCGCTCAGGCGCACGCGATCGCAGCCCGCCAGGCCTCTCGCAGCGTCGCCATCGCCTGCGGATCGCCGGCCGGCGTGAACTCGCGGTCGCGCTGCCACGCTTGCTCGAGCGCGGAGGTGTCGGGCCACAGGCCCACGCCCAGCCCGGCCAGCGAGATCGCGCCCAAGGCGGTGGTCTCGAGCATCGTGGGTCGATCGAGCGGGATTCCGAGCAGGTCGGCCTGGATCTGCATGAGCAGGTCGTTGGCCGCCGCGCCTCCGTCGACGCGCAGCACCTGCACCGGGGCTCCGAGATCCGCGGCCATCGCCTCGAGCAGGTCGGCGGTCTGCAGCGCGATGCCCTCGAGCGCGGCCCGAGCCAGATGCGCACGGCCGGTGCCGCGCGTGATCCCGCGGATCAGCCCGCGCGCCTCGGGTCGCCAGTGGGGCGCACCGAGGCCCGCGTGGCCGGGCACGAGCACCACGCCGCCGCTGTCGTCGACGCTGCGCGCCAGCGCCTCGATGTCGGCGGAGTGCTGCACGATGCCCAGCTCGTCGCGCAACCACTGCACCACCGCGCCGGCCATGAACGAGGAGCCCTCGATGCAGTAGGTGGTCACGTCGCCGAGCTGCCAGGCCACGGTGCTCAGCAAGCCATGCTCCGAGGTGACCACGCGCGTGCCGGTGTTGAGCAGCGCGAACGCGCCGGTGCCGTAGGTGCACTTGGCTTGGCCCGCGGTGAAGCACGCCTGGCCGAACAGAGCGGCCTGCTGATCGCCGGCGATGCCACAGATGGGGATCCCATCGGGGAGGCCAGGGACGCCGCGGGTGCGCCCAAACTCGCCCGCGCACGGCTGCACGCGGGGGAGCAGCGCCTTGGGCACGCGCAGCAGCTCGCACATCTCATCGCTCCAGCCCCCGCCGGCGAGCGGCCACAGCAGCGTGCGCGAGGCATTGCTGGGCTCGGTGGCATGCACCGCGCCACCGGTGAGGTGCCATAGAAGGTAGGTGTCGATGGTCCCGGCGGCCAGCTCGCCACGCTCGGCGCGCGCTCGCGCCCCCTCGACGTGGTCGAGCACCCACGCGAGCTTGGTGGCGGAGAAGTAGGGATCGAGCACGAGCCCGGTCAGCGCGCGCACGCGAGCCTCGTGCCCTCCCGCCTTCAGCGCCTCACAGGCGTCGGCGGTGCGGCGATCCTGCCAGACCAGCGCGCGGTGCAGCGGGCGCCCGTCGCTGCGGTTCCACACCAGGCTCGTCTCGCGCTGGTTGGTGATGCCGATGGCGGCGATGCGCTCGACCGGCGTCTTGGCCGTGGCGAGCACGTCGGCGATGGATTGCAGCACGGAGGCCCACAGCTCCTCGGGGTCGTGCTCGACCCAGCCCGGGCGGGGAAAGTGCTGGGGGAATTCGTGGGTCGCGCGGGCCAGCACGCGAAACGAAGTGTCGACCACGAGGCAGGTGGTGCCCGTGGTGCCCTGGTCGATGGCGAGGATCAGATCGGCGCTCATGAAATCGGCTCGGCGGTGGAGGGGTCGTGGTTGGAATCGGTGGGGCCCAGCACGGTGAGGGCAAAGCGCGTGACCTCGGCGCAGGCCTGCTC
>JBFIJN010000633.1:0-4299 GCA_041600735.1 Nannocystaceae bacterium | reverse complement strand
GATCGAGTCCGTGTTCGGCGAGATCCTCGACAAGCCCGGAGGGGTCGAGGTGCAGCTCGACGGAGCGATCGAGTCTCGCGGCTCCGACTACGCGTGGACCCACGCCGAGCGCAACGCGCTCGCCCAGAGCTAGCGCGACCTCGAGGTGCCCGGCGACACCACCAAGATCCACGTGATGTTCCTCGATGGACACGCGGCGGAGGACGACGAGTCCGGGGGCACGATCCTCGGCGTCGCGTGGTCCCAGCGCTACATCGCGATGTTCAAGCAATCGGTGGTCGCGACCTGTGAGACCGCCCTGATCCCGCTGCCCGAGGCCGTGTGTGCGCAGGCCGAGCTGCTGGTGTGGCAGCACGAGGTGGGGCACGTGATCGGGCTGGTCGACAACGGCCTGCCAATGGTCGAGAACCACCGCGACCCGGATCCTGCGCACGGGGCCCACGATGTCGACTCCGACTGCGTGATGTACTGGGGCTACGAGCGCCTCGACAGCGTGTCGTCGGTCCTCGATCAGCTCCAAGGCGGCAGCGAGATCGCGTTCGATGCCGCCTGCCTGGCCGACATCGAGGCGGCCAAGGCCGCGGGCTAGGCGATGGTCCGGGAGCGGCGGCGAGCGAGCAGCAACAGCAGCGAGAGCGCGAGCGGACCGAGCCCGCGGCCGCCGGATCCCACGCTGCAGGCGAGCCCGCCGTTGATCCCCGTGAGCTCGCCCTGGGGCGCGCCGTCGAGCCACCACAGGGCGGTCCCCGGCTGATCGCAGTCGCTCGCGCCGTCGTAGCGAATCACCACCTCGTGGCCGTCCGCGCGCAGCTCGAGCGTGCCGGCGAGCGGCTCGTGCGAGCACACCTCGTCATCGAGCGCGATGGCGCGGCCGCGCACTCTCACCCGACCGAGGCCCTGCGCCCCGAGCTCGCCCTCGCCCTGCCAGGTGCCGTCGTCGGCCACGTGGCCCCGCGCGTCGATGGCCAGCCAGCTCGGTTGGCCGGCCGGGCGCTGATCGTTGCGGGACATGTCGAAGCGAGCATCGATGGCGTAGCGCGGTCGACTACCACCATCCACCTCGATGCGGCCCGTCACGGCGACATCGGAGTCGCCGAACTCCTCGAAGCGCGCACGCACGACCCCGTTGCGGGTGTGGAGCGAAGCGTGGCCGGTCCACAGCTGCCCGTCGTCTGCAACGCAGTCGCCGAAGGCCTCGAGCTTGGTCCCGCTGCGCTCGATCCTCGGGCAGGTCCCGGGCTCGGCCTCGATCGTCGCCACCCAGATCGCGATCATGTTGAGGAGATCGGGTCGCGCGTATTCCTCCCAGCGCTCGACGCGGGTGGGATCGATGAGGGTGGCGGGCGGTGCCGTGCGCATGAACGGGCGCGCGCCACCGCAGCCACACGCGAGCACCGTGGCGCTCACGGCGAGCGCAAGCGCGGTCACACGCGGAACGGGGAGACGAAGGGGGGGCACGCCTGAGCGTGCATCCGATTGCACGGGATTGCCCGTGATGCGGATCACCCGCACCCGGGCGCTTCGACCTAGGCGAAGTTGCAGACGAAGGTCCCGGTGTTGCAGCGGTAGCCGTCGCAGCAATCGCTGTCGTCGCTGCATGCGTCGAAGCTCGTACCGCAGCGTGCGCACGTGCTCGGGTCGAGCATGCACTGCGTGCAGCCGACCGGCGCCGGGTGGTAGTCCCCGTAGTCGGTACAGTCTTCGGCGACGGGCATCCCGGGCTCGCATACTTCGGGGTACTCGATCACCCCGTCGCCGCAGACCGGCGGGGGCTCGCAGTTGGCCACGCCGTCGGCATCATCGTCACGGCACTCGTCGGTCGCACCGCAGCAGTGCGACGAGTAGCCGCACGGTCCGCCGAGGGGGCTGCACACGTTCACGGTGACCGAGGTGGACGCATACCCGTCGAGGTCATCGACGACGACCAGACCGACGACCGGATCGCCGGGCTCCTCGAAGGTGAGCTCGACCGTGCGACTGGTCCCGACGATACCGGTATTGTCGGTCCACTCGAGACGCTCGATCTCGCGGCCGGGCGCGGTCTCGACGATCGCCGTGATCGTCACGGGTTCGCCGACCTGGGTCACGTAGGGGCCTCCCACGTCGATCGTGGGCGTGCCGTCGTAGCTGCACGTCTCCGGACCGGGCGCCTCGCACGACCAGCGCTCGTCATCCTCGTACGGACACACATCGCAGGTTGGCGTGCAGACGCCGCCGTGCCCCCAGTCGAAGATGATCCCGTCGTTGGTGTCGGGACACGTGAACCCCGAGGGGCACTCGTTGGGACCGCCGCAGCGGGTCCCCACACAGATCCCGCCCACGCACCGCTCGCTCTCGCATTGATCGTTGCGCTCGCAGGACTTGCCGTCCTCCAGCGGGACCAACAACCCGCAGCTCGCCGCCACGCCCCCGAGCACCGCCACCACCATCCAATGGATTGCTGAGCTACGCACGAGGTTGATGGTCCCCCGACGAGCCGTTTGGATGCAGTAGAAAAAACGGTGCGCCGAGGCACACTGGGCCGGCCTGGACCGTGCACCGCGCTGCGCAGCACTGCCCACCCACGTGCTAGGCCGCGGCGATCGATGGGACGAGCGATCATGCGAAGGCGAGGCTTCCTCGGCGCATCCGCGGCCGGAGCGCTCTGCTTCGCGGGCAGCTGCCGTCGAGAGGGCGATAGCGCCAGCGATCGGCCCGCTGCGGGCGCCACGCTCGAGGCGGAGGAGCGCGTGCTGGACCAGGCCTACTCCGACTACAACCATGTAGTCGTCACACAGCGGGGCCACATCCGCACCATGTACTTCGTGGTGGGTACCAAGCGATACGTCGAGACCACGCTCGACGTGAACGACCCGCGTCACAACGCGAGCTGTGATCCCCGCTGCGAAGAAGATCCGGAGTGACGCCGCTCGACCACGGCCTGCGCCGCCGCCCGACGCGGTACACTCGGGGCGTGGATCACCTACGCCTAGCTCTAGGGTCGGCTCTCGTCAGCGCGCTCGCATGCACGCCCGGCGGTGGTGGGCAAGGCGATGGCGCCAGCAGCAGCGACGGAAGCAGCGCGGCCGCCACGAGCACGGGGATGCCGACGAGCGCCGATGCCTCGACCGCCGCGAGCGACGAGACCGCGGACAGCACGGGCGGGGTCGACGAGCCCGATCCCTCCGAATTCGTGTTCGATCAGAGCGAGCTGCGCACCTTCTCGCTGGTGATCGCCCCCGATCAGTGGGCCGCCATGAACGCGGCGCCCTGGGAAGAAATGTACGTAGAGGGCGCGCTCGTCTACGAGGGCGTGACCTACAGCCCGATCGGCGTGCGCTACAAGGGCGGCTACGGGAGCCTCTACTGGTGCTTCGACGAGATGGGCAATCAGGTGTGTCCCAAGCTCTCCATCAAGCTCGATTTCGCCGAGTACGACCCCGACATCCGCTTCTACGGGCTCAAGCGGCTCAACCTCCACGCGATGACGGGCGACCCGTCCAAGCTCCACGATCGCCTGGGCTACAACCTGTTTCGCGACTTCGACGTCATCGCGCCGCGCGCGGTCCACGGCCGCGTCGTGATCAACGACGAGCTGATCGGCCTCCACGTCGTGGTCGAGCAGATCGACGGGCGCTTCACCGCGTCGCGGTTCGCGGCCGAGGGTGGAGACGGCAACCTCTACAAGGAGGTGTGGCCGGTCCATCTCGCCGAGCAGCCCTACCTCGACGCGCTGCAGACCAACGAGGACCAGCAGCCGAGCGCGGCCAAGATGGTCGCGTTCGCCGACGCGATCATGGCCGGAGGCGACGCGGGCTTCCCCGCGGTCATCGACGCGTGGATGGATACCGATGCGCTGATGCGCTACATCGCGGTCGATCGCGCAATCGACAACTGGGACGGGATCGTCGGCATGTACGGCCTCCCAGCGGGCAACCACAACTATTACTGGTACGAAGAAGAGACCGCCAACCGGGTCCACCTCATCCCGTGGGACCTCGACCACTCCTTCGATTCGCCCAACCCCCTCATCGCCAATTGGGGTACGCCCGCGTGGAACGAGACCACCCCGGACTGCTCACCCACGAGCGTGTTCTTCGGCGTCAATCGGTACCCCGCGATGTGCGATCCGTTCATCCGCGGCGTCGCCAACGAGCTGCGAGACCGCTGGATCGCCGAGAGCCAGACCTTCATCGATACGCTCTTCACGCCCGCGGAGCTCGAGGCGAGGATCGACGCCTACGTCGCGCAGATCGAGCCCCACGTGCAAGATGACCCGGACCTCGACTACGCCGAGTGGACCGCCGAGGTCGACGAGCT
>JBFIJN010000632.1:0-4321 GCA_041600735.1 Nannocystaceae bacterium | reverse complement strand
GAGGCTCTCGCCGTAGCGGAGCTGGAGCTCCGAGTAGTAGTCGTGGGAGCGCAGCGATGGATCGCCCTCGAAGGTCCGCTGGGCCTGCTCGAACAGCGGCATCGCGGTCTCGTGCCGGCCCGCGCTGGCGTGCGCGTGGGCGAGCTTGCCGCGGCCGATGGCGAGGTAGAGCGCATCGGCCCCTGCGGCCGCTTGGATCTTCAGCGCTCGCTCGAGCGCGGGGATCGCTCGCTCGGGCCAGCCGGCATCCAGCGCGACCTGCCCGATGGCTTCGAGCGCGGCGCACCGCTGGGGTGCCCCCTCGCCGTGTGCCGCGGTCAGGATGGCATCGGCCTGCTGTGCGTGCCCAAGCGCGCGGTCGAACTCGTGGCGCCGATCGAGGAGCCGCACCATGCCGAGGTGGAGCTGGGCGAGGCGCGGGTTGTTGGCGCCGAGGCCTTCGGCCAGCGCCAGCGCATGTGCGAGCGCCTGCTCGGAAGCCTCGAGGTCACCGCGCTCGAGATAGCGGTAGCTCAGGCTCGCATACAAGCGGTACAGACTGGGGTGCTCGGGCCAGAGCGCCTGCTCGCGGAGCTGCAGCGCGTGCTTCAGCGTCGCGATGGCATCGTCGGTGCGCCCCTGCTCGGCTTGCGCGATTCCCAGGTTGAGATGGGCATCCGAGAGGTCGAGCGCGGGCGGCGGAGTGAGGCCCTCGCGGATCGCAATCGCCTCCTCGAAGCTGGCGATGGCCTCGGCGTAGTGCTGCTGCTTCTGCAGCACCAATCCACGACTGTTCAGCGCTTGGGCGCGCAGAGGGCCGGCGTGATCACCCAAGCTATCGAGCTTCTCCAGCGCCTGCCGCGTGGCCTGGTCGGCGGCGGCGATGTCTGGCTGAGCATCGAGCAGGTGGGCCTTGGCCCACAAGGCGAGCGCCTCGGCTCCGATCCCGTCGCAGTCGAGGGTCTCGGCCAGCGAGCGCGCCTGCTCGAGCTCGGTGCGAGCAAGCTCGAGCCGACGAGAGTCGAGGGCCAGCTGCCCGCGCACGAGGTGCAGCCGCGCGCGATACGAGGCGAGCGCCTTGCCTTCGGTGCGGGCCAGGGCAGCGGCGGCGAGGTCCAGCGCGGCATCGTAGTGGCCCGCCACCGCCTCGGCCGTCGCACGCTGGATCGCGTCCTCGGCGGCCGCGATCTCGGTCGAGAATTCAGACGGCGGCACGTCGAGATCGCATGCATCGGGCTGCTCCGCACCGAGTCGGCCGAGCGATGCGGCAAGCCGGCTCGGGGTCTCCGCCAAGGCCTCGACGTCCACCTTCGCTAGGGAATCGGCGATCGATCGCAAGGAGCCGTGGTGCTCGAGGATCCGGCGGATCGCGAGCTCACGGAGCGCCGGTTCTTCGTCGCTCGCGCAAGCCTGGGCCAGGCGCTCATCCAGCGCCTTGGTCGACGCGTCGACCATTGCGTCGACGGTGGCGAAGGCACGCGCGGCGTCGGGCGAGCCGCTCGATTCGAACGCGGTCAGGACGGCGTCACGTCGCCCACCCCGCCAGAGCGCGGCGGCTGGCGCCGACTCTGCACACAGGCCCTCGGGTTCGTCGCGAACGATCGGAACAATGACCAGAGCGGCTACGCTGGCCGCAGCGATGATGGCGGGCCATCGCGTCCCTTTGCGGACGCGCCGCAGGTCCGCCACGAGGGCCGACCTCGCCGCGTAGCGCCGCTCTGGATCATGGCTGAGCCCGCGCTCGAGCACCCGCCAGAGGCGCTTGGGGACCCGATGCGCTCCCTCGGCGGTGGGCGCCGGGCCCGGAGCCGGAGAGCCGTCCTCGGGGATCGTCAGGCCGCGCTCGGGTCCAGGCGCATTCCGGGAACCCTTCAAAGCACGAGATGCACGAGATGCACGAGATGCACGAAGCGAGCGTCGAGCATCGAGGCCCATCGGCGGCCGGACGCCGTGCAGAGCCTCGTAGAGCGTGACGCAGAAGGCGAACTGATCGCTGCTGACGTTGGCTCGACCGGCGAGCTGCTCGGGGGCCATGTAGCCCAGGGTGCCCATCGGCAGCCGACGCGAGCCGGTCGCGGAATCGGAGTTGGTCTCGTCGTCGTCGTCCGCGGCCGCGATCCCCAGGTCGACGAGCTTGGCCCGGCCGTCGTCGGTGATCACGATGTTGCCCGGCTTCACGTCGCGGTGGACCAGACCCGCCGCGTGGATCGCCGAGAGGCCCTCGCCGATGCCGATGAACACGTCGACCACTTCGCGCCAGTGGCGTCGCTGTCGCGCGAGCCAGTCGCCAAGGGGGCTGCCCTGGATCAGCTCCATCACCAGGAACGGGCGCCCGCACTCGTCCTCGTCGACCTCGAAGACCTTCACGACGTTGTCGTGGGACACCTGCGCGAGCGCGAGCGCTTCCTGGCGCATCCGCTCCACGTGCCGCGGCGTGACGGCCCCCAGGCGCTTGAGCGCGACCCGTCGGCCGAGCTTTGGGTCGTGCACGAGGTAGACGGCGCCTTGGCCACCGGCCCCGATCTGGTCTTCGATCTCGAAGCGCCCGATCCGCATCAGGTCGGGGGCATCGCTCTCGAACAGCTTGCGGCCGGCCAAGTCTCGTAGCCGGCGGGTCTCCAGGTCTTCGATGGGTGGACCGAACAGATCGAGGTCTTGAAGTGAGGTGTTCATCGTGGCTTCGACCGCCTTGGTGCACCTTCGCCTTCGAATTGATCCGCGGGGTCCGACTCGTCGGGGTCTACGCCATGGGCCTGTGCCTCGACCCGTCGCCACCAGCGCTCGAGCAGCGTGGTCGAAGTGGGGATCGCATTGGGCTGGGCCTGCTCGAGCTCGAGGACCCTCGCGAGCAGCGCCTTCTTGGCCCGGCGGATCTGCCCCACGACGGTTGGTCGCCCGCGCTCGAGGACCGCACCGACAGCCTCCTCGGTCAGCCCTTCCCAGTACCGCAGGTAGAGCAGCACCTGGGCATCGGGGTCGTCCAGGTGCCGCATGGCTCGCAGCGCCTGCCGCTGGCGCTCGTGCTGCAACGCCATGTACTCGAGGTCGTCTCGGTGCGCGCGGGCATCCAGCGTGGGCTCGAAGCCCTGCGGCTCGTCTGGGATCCGGCGCTGCTTGTCCCGATAGCGGCCGAGTCGACGGTGCGCGATCCTATAGAGGAAGGCCCGTGGGTAGACGATCTTGCGGCTCGGCTCGAGCTGCAGCCAGCGGAGCAGCTCGACGAAGGTCTGCTGCAGAAGATCGGTTGCATCCTCCTTGGACATCGGCAAGGACGCGCGAAAGAAGCCCAGCAGCCCTTCGCTGTACCGCTCGTAGAGCCGCGCCACATAGGCCCGGGGGGGCGGGCCCGAGGGCCGCGATGCGTCGTCCGGCATCGGGGTGGCATTGTAGCCTGGCGGCGCCTTGGTCTTCGGGTCGCAAACTCGGTGCGCGGTGGCCGTAGTCATCGGGTGTCCTCGGGGGCCTTGGCCCATCTGGTCCTTTCCTGGTGGCGCGCGGGACCGAAATCGATCTCGTCCTCACTAAAGATTCGTGTTCCGGCCGCAACTTTGGCCGCCGTCGGGGGAGCGGCCGGTTGAGACGGGTGTGCTTCGAGCCTACAGGCCGTGGATTTGGGGGGTGGGCCGGATCAATTTTGGTGACGCGGTGCACCAGGGGTGGCGTCGCCCGCTCGGCTGTCCCGTTCGGGGCACCGAGGTCGCTCTGCGAGAAAAGAGCGGTCGGCTCGTAATGAAGGGCCGCGCTCGCGCGGAGTATGGATGAACCCCCGCCAAAGGAGAGATCGATGAACCCGCCGTATGCGCCTGATTCTGCTTCTGCTTCGAGCCGGAGGGCCGTGGTGGATGTTCTTGTGGATGGTTCGTCTTCTGGGGGGTTGGCGGTACGCTGGGCGGCCGCTGGGCCCACGGCGCGGCCGGTGGAGGCGGTGATCGTCGAGCGGTTGCTTCGGCAGCTCGCCGTGTTGAACGAGGCGGAGCGGGCGGGCGATGGATTGGTGCCCGCGGCTCGGCGAACGGTGGGGCAGACGCTGTGGGACGTGGTCGATGGTCCCGAGCGGCGGCTGACCCGCGCGATGAGCGAGGCGGAGGCCGAGGGCGAGGTGCTGGACTTGGTGGTTCGGCTGCGCGTGGAAGGTGATGCGGCGGAGCTGCGGGGGCATCCCGCCACCGCGTGGCGCTGGGAGCTGCTGTCGCCGACCAAAGGCGGCCACCCGACCGCCGATGGCCGCGTGCGGTTGGTGGTGCAGATGGGCGATGTCGAGCCCGGGTCGAGCGCGCGAGTGCTCGAGCACGGCGGGCTGCGGATCGTGTTCATGGCCTATTCGCCTCGGGGCGTGAAGCCG
>JBFIJN010000631.1:0-4353 GCA_041600735.1 Nannocystaceae bacterium | reverse complement strand
GTAGTCGCTGAACGTGACCTGCTTGTCGTAGTCGCGCACGTGCTTGCGCAGCAGCCGAGCCACGTCCTTGCGCCCTTGCATGCCCGGGCTCTCGCGAAAGTGGAGCAGCAGCCACAGCTCGAAGCACGGGTTGGAGAGCGCAACCTCGATGGAATTGTCCCGCGCCATCCCGAGCGCCTCGTCGAGGTGCGGATGCTCGTCGGTATCGAAGACGCACCAGACCTCGTCATAGGCGAGGTTGTCGTCGCGCTCGCGAGCGGCTAGTTGCTCGGCTTCGAGCTTGGCCCCTTTGGCGCGTTGCACCAGCGTGCGCGGGACGCCATGCCCGGGGTGCACGACGATCTCTACGAGCGGATTGCGGCACCACTGCTTGAAGCCGCGCAGGTACTGCGGCTCGGTGTTCTGTCCCTCGCAGAGCACGAGGATCCGCTTGCGAGGCGCTCGCAGGGTCTCGGACCGCGCCGGACGGCGCTCGCGATTGCGACGGTTGCTCCGCATCGTCGCCTACTCGACCAGCCGTCCAAGATCGCCCAGGAAAGGAATCGCACCGTATCGTCCCTGGAGATACCCCCGCTCGAGGTTCTCCGACTTGCGCGGCTTGTAGTTGGTGAGCGGGTAGATCACGGTCGCGCCCTGCGGGTCCTTCTCGGTGAGCCACACTTGATCGCGACGCAGCACCGGCTCGCCCATCGTGGTGCCCAGCAGATTCGTGTCGTGGGTCGAGAACAACAGCTGCGCGTGCTTTGGATTGGTCTTGGGATCGTTGAACTGCTGCACCAGCTGCAGCGCGAGCAGCGGGTGGAGGCTTGCTTCCAGCTCGTCGACGATCACTACCCCTCCGGTCGCGAGGGCCTGGAGCGCGGGTCGGGCGAGCTCGAGCAGCGCGATCGTCCCAGCGGACTCCTCCTCGAGTGCAAGCCACGCCTCTTCGCTCGCGCTCTGGTGTCGCAGTAGGATCTCGACCCGTGATCTTCGCTTGCCCCGGCGCCTCGGGTTGCTGGCCTCTTCTTGGCGGACGTCGATGATACCCACGTCCGCGGCCCGCAGGAGCTGCTTCACTGCCTCGAGTGCCACGTTCGGATCCTCGGCGGCCCCCAGCGAGCCGTCCTCGAGGCTCGGCGGCTTGGGCAGCAGCGAGGACAGCCAATCCTTGATCGACACATCGCCCGCGGGCGTGCCGATCGAGTCGAACCATCGGTAGAGCGGACCGAGCTGCTCGTGTCGGTGCTGAGCGGCGACCGACGAGAACAGCGCGTTGGGACGGGTCACCTCCTCGATGAGTCGGTTCTCGCCGCGCAGATGCTCGCCGAACTTGAACTGCTCACCCTCGCGCTCGAGCCACGTCTGACGCCGGCCGTGGGGCCACGCGTAGAGCCACTCCTCGAGGAACCTCTCGTCATCGGCGACGAAACCATATTGGTGGCGAACGCCATCGAGGAGGATGGTCACCTCGAACAACGACGGGCGCGTCGCATGCTCTCCCCACGCGAACGGATCGCGCTGCACCCCATCGTCCGGAGCCCACGCTCGATGGGACTCCACCACTGCTTCTTGCATCCAACGGAGCGCATCGAGCACGTTGCTCTTGCCGCTGGCGTTGGCGCCGTAGAGCGCAGCAACGGGGAGCAGCGCGTTGGGGTGTCCGTCGAGCGTGCGAGGTCGGGGGTCCCCTGGATCACCGACGCGTCCGGCCTCCATCGTCAGCGCCTGCTCGTCGCGGATCGACCGATGATTCTCGACGCGGAGCTCGATGAGCATGCAGGCCTCGCCTGCGCTCAGGATGTGCTTTGGGCCTATTATCCGCAAGATTCTTGCGGATAAGTGCCCCTAAATGGCGGATTGAGTCCCTCTGGATGCCGACGTTGGCCGCGGCGAGCCCAGCGCTTGCTCTTGCACCTGCTCGCACCCAAGGCCGGGGTTCGGCCGATCACCCGGCCTCGTTACCCCGCGTGCACTTTCACCGTCTGCCCGATCGTATCCATCATCTCGCGCAGGGTGTCGTAGCTCGGGTGCTTCAGCCGCACCCACGCATTCGCCATGAACCCCGCATCCACGGGCTGGGTGGGCGTGCCGGGCGGGGGTAGGTGGGCATCGATCACCCACTTGCCGAACTTCGCCTGCATCTCGTCCACGCCCGAGTAGCCGTGGATGCGGCCGTCGGCGGTGGGGCGCAGCGCGATCATCCCGGCGGAGTACTTGCGCGAGGGCTTCTGCGAGCCGCTGCGGTGCACGATCGCGTGGGCCCACTCGCGGTATAGATCGAACTCGTTCGCGGCACAGTACAGATCCCATGCGCCCACGCCGGGCGGGCGCGCGCCGATCTCGGAGAATTTCAGCCCCTTCGGCCCATAGAACCACTCCATGTGCGTGGCCACGGTGCCGAGATCCATCGCACGGATCACGTCGCGACCCATCTGGCGCAGCTCGTCGTAGCCGGGCGCGTCGATGCGATTGGTCACCACGATCTGCGGGGAGATCCAGCGCGTGCGCATGGCCTCGAGCACGTTGGGGTAGTAGTGCGAGATGAACTCGTGCAGCACCTCGCTGCCGACGCACATCGTGTCGTAGAAGCCCTCGTGGCCCTCGATGAATTCCTCGAGCGCGACCGAGTGGCCGTGGCCCACCCCCGACTCGCGCAGCGCCTGGGCGAGCTGGGCGTCGTTGTTCACGCGGTAGGTGCCGGCGGCCCCGGCTGCGGCGCGCGGCTTGACGATGATCGGGTAGCCGACCTCGCGGATGAACTGCTCGATCTCGGCGAGCGAGCCGCTGCCGAGCGAGCGCGCACAGGGGATTCCATGCTCGCGCAGGAATTCCTTCATCATCGGCTTGTCGCGGCACAAGAGCGCGGCCTTGGTGGAGAGCCCGGGGATCTTGGCCACCTCGCGCACGGCCGCGGCGGGCTGGATGTGCGCTTCGATCGTGGCCTCCAGGCGGTCGACCCACTCGCGGCGCTGCACCCTACGCACCGCGTCGAGCAACGCCTGCTCGTCGCATACGTTGCCCACCCTCTCGTACCCATCGAGCGAAGCCTTGAGCTCGCCGGGCAGTGAGCCCACATCGGCCTCGCCGATGCCCGTGACCTTGGCCCCGACCGACTTGAGGGCGCGTACGAATTGCCGCTGGTAGGCGGGGAAGTGGGGCGCGACGAACAACACGTGCATGACGGCCGATCTCTTCTTCCTTGCCCCCGCCGTGGCGGATTGGCTAAAAGGCTTACCCTTGTAACCGCGAGGGCTCCGCCCGACAAGCGATCTCCGCTCGTGTCGCCGGCGTCCCCTCCTAGCCGTGTTCCCTGGGCGCCTCTCGCCCTCCCGCCCCACCCATGACTCTCGGCGTCTTGCTCGGCCCCCAGCGGCTCAAGCCCACCATCGACCAAGAGCTGGCGCGCTGGGGCATCCCCGGTCCGCTCGCGACCATCACCGCCGGCTGGCAGGAGCGCGAGGCCGAGGACGACGAGCTACAGGAGTTCCTGGGCCATCGCTGCGTGAACCTGCGGCTCCACGCCCGCAGCGATGACGTCTTCGGCCGTGATCCCGAGCTGTTCCGGGCCCACCGCGCCAAGCAGGACACCCTGCGGCACCTGCAAGATCTCTATCGTCGCCGGCTCTCGCACGCGCTCGACGCAGCCCGCGAGGTCGGCCAAGCCCCCGCCCCCGCGCCGCTGGTCGAGGCCGAGCGCGCGGCCGCGATCCTGGCCCTGCGCCTGGTCGACAAGCAGCACCTCAACCGCACGCGGAAGGTGCAGCGGGACTTCGAGCTCGAGTACCAGACCACGTCCCGGCCCGCGGTCGAGCGTCACTTTCGTGAGCTGCGCTCGACGCTGGGCGAGTGCTATGCGCTGCTGATCGCCGGCGGGCACGTGGCCTCGCTGCTCAATCGCATGCGGCTGTTCCAGCTCGACGCCCTGCTCACCTCGCTGCCGCGGCCGCTGCCGATCTTCGCCTGGTCGGCCGGGGCGATGGCGATCACCGAGCGCGTGGTGCTGTTCCACGACAGCCCCCCGCAGGGGGCTGGCAACGCCGAGATCTTGGGGCCCGGGCTGGGGCTGCTGCCGGGGATCGTCGCGCTGCCGCACGCGGCCCGCCGCATGCAGCTCGACGACCGCGAGCGGGTCTCGTTGTTTGCCCGCCGCTTCAAGCCCGACCGTTGCGTGGCGCTCGACGAGTACGACCGCGCGGTCTGGGATGGTCGGCGCTGGTCGGCGGGACCTACCACCCGGCGGCTGATGCCCTCCGGCGACGTCGTGTTCATGGACCCGGCCGCTCAAGCGCGCGCGCTGGCGGAGGCCGAGGCGGCGGCGGAGGCCGAGGCGCAGGCCGAGGCGGAGGCCGAGGCGGTGGCGGCCGAGGCGGC
>JBFIJN010000630.1:0-4379 GCA_041600735.1 Nannocystaceae bacterium | reverse complement strand
TCGTGGATCGAGCTCGACCGCGACACCGTGACCTCCCACAGCATCCGCCCGGAGTACGTGTCCGAGGCCCGCTTCAGCTCGGAGATGTGCGTGCTGGCCACGCACATCGAGCGCATCCGGGCCGCGCACGGGGGTGTGATCTAGCGGCGCCTTCGCCACTCGAACGGCAGGATCTCGATGCGACTGCGCAGGCTCCCGTTCCACTCGGTCGGCACGCCTTCGGCCGTGAGCACCTCGCAGACCTCGGCCCCCAGTCGCAGGCTCTCGGGATCGTGCTCGTCGCCCTCGACGAAGGCACCGTAGGCGAGCATCAGGCCGGCCCCCTCGACCCCGCGCTCGACATCCTGGCGGTGGAAGAACACCGCCCCCCAGGCTCCATCGACCTCGTCGCGGGCCTCGTGCACGTCGCTCCAGCCGTCGGACATGGTGTAGCCGGCATCTTGCAGCGCGACGATCCCCCGGGCGCGCAGCTTGGCGAACGCGTCGTCGATGCGGTCGTTGTGCGTGCGATCGGTCCAGCTCTGCTCGCGCTCGCGCTGGTCCGCGAGCGCGCGGTGCAGCTCGCCCATCCACGCGGCCAGCTCGGCCTTGGCCTCGGCCTCGGCGACCTTGGCGTGTCGCAGCTCGTCGCGCACCTGCTCCTCGAAGCTCTCGAGGACGTCCTCCTCGGTCCCGTAGCCGCAGCGCACGGCGACGTCGAGGCTGTCCTTCAGGTGCGTGCACACGCTCTCGTCGAGGGCCATGGATGCAGGGTCGCCGAGGACCTCGCGCACTGCAAATGAGGACCTCGGCGGTTGGCCCTTGACGCGCGGGCATTGATTAGCCAAAATGCTAAATGAAGCGCTAGGAGCCCAGCAAGCCATGTCAAGCCCAGTCGACCGTCTAGTCATCTATCGTCCCAAGCCGGGCCACCACGATCAGTTGCTCGCGATCCTCGAGCAACATGGTCCAGTCCTGCGCGCCACCAAGCTCATCTCCGAGCAGCCGGTCCAGCTGTTTCGCGCGAGTGATCTGCGGCGCCACGGCGAGCCCGAGCCCTACTTCATCGAGATCTTCCAGTGGAAGGACGAGGAGGCCTCCGACCTCGCGCACCAGACCCCCGAGGTCATGGCCGTGTGGGAGACGATGGGCCCGCACCTCGCAGACATGACCCTCACCACCCTCACGGCCGTCGCTCCGCGCTAGCTTGGACGCCAAAGCCAAGCTCGAGGCGCTCGACTCGGTGTGCTCGGCCATCGCCCACCCGGCGCGGCGTCAGATCCTGCTCACCGTGCACATGCGCGGCTCGATGACCGCCGGCGACATCGCTGGTCGGTTCGCCCACGCGTGGCCCACCACCAGCCGTCACCTCCGCGTGCTCGAGCACGCCGGCCTGCTCGTGCAGCACCGGGAGGGACGCCAGCGGGTCTACGAGGTCGACCACGCACGGCTCGGCGTGCTCGGTGAGTGGATCGCGTGGTTCAGCCGCGATCCACCGCCCACCGGGGTCGAGTGAAGCTCGCCGCCGCAGGCCTCAGCCTCCGCCCGGGTTCATGGGATTGCCCGGATCCATGGGACCGCCGGTATCCCCGGGATCACCCGGATCACCCGGATCCCCCGGATCCCCCGGATCCCCCGGCCCCCCCGGATCCATCGGATTGCAGCCATCCAAGATCGCCTCGCACTCCTCGGGTGGAGCCCCCGAGTCGAGGCACTCGATGAACTGGTCGTCGCAGCCTCCACCGCCGCCCCCATAGCCGGGGTCGCAGGACACGAAGATCTCGAAGCACACCTCCTCGGGCAGGCCATCGGCGAGGCACTCGTCGAGCTGCTCTTCGCAGCCGCCACCGTCGGGGGGGTCGCCCGGATCGCAGCTATTGAGGATCTCGATGCACACCTCGTCGGGCTGCATCCCCGACAAGCAGTCTTCGAACTCGGTCATGCAGTCGTCGGGCGGCGGCGGCGGATCATCGCAGCCGTGGTCCCCCCCGTCGTCTCCTCCGTCGTCACCACCGTGACAGGCTTCGAACTCCTCGAAGCACACTTCCTCGGGGACCATCCCGGACAAGCACTCGTCGAGCTCGGCGCCGCAGCTCATCGGATCCCCCGGATCACCCGGATCACCATCATCCTCTTCGCCGCCGCCGTCGGCAGGGTCTCCATCGTCCCCCATGCCTCCGTCCCCGGCGGGTGGCAGCGGCGGGTCGTGGATGTCGATGTCGCAGCCTGCGAGTCCAAGCGGCAACAACAGCGCCAGCAAGCGAGGGGAAGCAAGGAAGGGGCTTGTCTTTTTCATCATCCATTCTTTCCCGCGACCCCTCACCACATTACACACACTAATGATGATTCTTCGCCTCGATCATCGACGCTAGTGACCCGCGCCCACGGGTCGCCCAAGCGTGTGTACATGCGCGCGGATCCTCCACGCGCCTTCACCCCACCTGCCCCGGGATTACACCTCGAAATTCCGCGATCCCCGCGGCGTAATGTTCCGAGCGCTCGGGGTAAGGTCCACGAAGCCCCGCGATGTCGCGCTCTCACCCCCCTCACCTTCGCCCGGTCGAGCCGCTCGCGGAGCCCGTTGCGGCAGCTCCGCGGGCCGAGCCCGAGACGGCGGGGCTCGAGGCCAAGGCCTGCACGGGGGACCTCGAGGCCTGGGCCGCGCTCTACGCCGCCCACTATGCGTCGGTCTTCCGCCAGATCCGCTACCTGTGCGGGGACCGAGTGATCGCCGAGGAGCTGAGCCAAGAGACGTTTGCGCAGGCCATGGCCAGCTGTCGCCGCTACGACCCGCGCCGCGGCTTCGCCGGCTGGCTGCACGGCATCGCGTTCAACGTGGTGCGCAAGCACTGGCGCAAGCATCACAACCGCAGTCGCGCGCTCGCTCGCTTCGAGCACCTCGATCTCGCGCGCCCGCGCGCCGAGGATCCCGACGGCAACCACCTGCGACGCGAGCGCTGCCGCGTGCTCTACGAGGTGCTCGACGAGCTTCCCCCGCGCTGGCGCGAGGCCTTCGTGCTGCGCGAGATCCAAGGCCTCGGCGTGGCCGAGGTGGCCCAGTGCCTGGAGATCTCGGGAGCCAACGTCGCGGTCCGAGTCACCCGCGCCCGCGCCCGCATTCGCGAGGAGCTCGCGCGACGCGGCTGGCTCGGGGAAGACGAGGGCCTCCGATGACCTCGCGCGAGGATCTCGAGCTCGAGCAGGATCGAGCCCTCGACGACTTCCTCGACGCCGCCGCCGAGGAGGCCGACGGCGAAGCGGTGGGTCTCCCGTCGTTCGGCGCGGTGCTGGAGCGGGCGCGTCGTCTCGATCCCGGGCTCGTGCCCGCACTGCCGCCGCTCGGCACGAGCAGCAGCGGGCCGCTCGAGCCCGCCGTGCTCGCCGCAGCGCTCGCGCCCTTCGTGGCCGCGGCGCGGGCCGAGGCCGAGCTCGACGTTGCCCGGCTCGAGAGCCATGCGCCTCCCGGTCTACCGCGGGTGGGCAGTCCCCGCGTGACGCGATGGATCGCGGTCGCCGGCACGCTGGTCGCAGCCGCCGCGATCCTGCTGCTGTGGGGCCTGTTCGACGCGGAGCGGATGCTGCAGGCCGACGCCTCGCGCGACGATCACCAGGCGATGGATCGAGTCGATGCCGAGCGCCGCGTGCTCGAGGCCGAGACCGGTGGGGATGCGCTCGGAGCTCCGCTGCGCAAGCCCAGGCGCGCGCGGCCAGGCGAGGCGTCGCGCGTCGAGTCCCCCGCGCTGCCCGACGAGCCCGCGCCGCTCGAGCTCATCGAGTCACCCTCGCCGATCCCCGACGAGCCCGCGCCGCTCGAGCCCGAGACCGTCCCCAACGAGACCCCGCCCGCGGCTCCGCGAGGCGGCGCGGCGCCGGCCGATCGCAGCCGCGATGCCCTGCGCCGTCTCGATCGCACCGCCGCCGAGCGACTCACCGCGGGTGATGCCGCGGGCGCCGAGCAGGCCTATCGCGCGCTCGTGCGCCGCGGCGGACGCAGCAGCCTGGCCGAGCTGGCCTACGGCGATCTCTTCACGCTCGTGCACCGTCGCGGAGACCCCCAGGCGCAGCGGGTACTGTGGAGCGAGTACCTGCGCAAGTTCCCGCGGGGCCGCTTTGCCGACGATGCCCAGGCCGGGCTGTGTCGACAGACCAAGGGCGAGCGCGCGCGCGAGTGCTGGGCGCGCTACCTCGACCAGTTCCCGACCGGTGCCTACCATCGCCAGGCCGAGCGGGTTCGCGATGGGGAGTAAGCGTCACGCGCTCGCACTGGGACTCCTGCTCGGCGGTCTGGCCAGCGGCTGTCGTACCGATGACTTCCTCGTGGGCGGCACCACGAGGGCCACGAGCTCACCGAGCACGGGCCCCGCGCCTGCGACGGCGGCCGACGAGACGTGCTTGCTCGA
>JBFIJN010000629.1:0-4408 GCA_041600735.1 Nannocystaceae bacterium | reverse complement strand
GTGCTGGCCACGATGCGCTCGCCAACCGGAATGGCGGAGACGCTCGCGTGGCTGCAACGGATCCGCAACGAGCAGGATCCCGTGCGGCTGGCCGTGCTCACCGCGCTCGCGCACGTGCCTGGCCATCGGTTCACCGACGCGGAGGCCCTCGATGCCGTGATCCACCCGATCTTCGAGGCGCGCGACACCTCGTTCGGCACCCGTCAGCAAGCGGCCCGCATCGCCCATCGGCTGCTGGTGTCGCGCGCGACGGAGCCCAAGTCACCCATGTTCGCGCTGGGGCTGAGCTTGCTCGAGCGGCTCGCGGGTCACAAGGGCACCCCCGATCTTCCGCGACTCGACCGCAATCTTCCGCGCGGCGCCGAGCAGGCGATCGTGAAGGCGCTGTGGCCCTGGATGGAGGCCGCACGCTCGCGCCAGCAGCACGACCACGTATTTTGCGTGTGGAGGTCCCTCGGCAAGCGAGCGTGGCGCGTGGACGCCTTCGCGGAGCTGATCGCGGACACGCTGTGGAACGGGCACAAGAACCACGCCGACCGAGCCGCAGGGGTGTGGCTGGAGGATCCCAGCACCCGCGACGCCCGCGTGCGCGAGCTCGTCGAGCGCGACCGCTCGGCGCTCTACTTGCACCCCGTATTCCAGCACTGCCATCACCGTCGTCAGACCCTGCTGGCCACGCGCTTCGAATGGAAGGCCCCGCGAGGTCGCTTCCACGACGGCAAGGTCGTGATCATCCCCCATGTGGAGCGCGGCTTCACGCGCTGGACGACGGCGCTGCAGCGCGCCTACGTCGAGATGATCCGGCGCGCCGCGAGCGAGCCCAAGCACTACGCCCACGCCCGCGCCAGCATGGTGAGCTTGCGCGCGCGCGTGCCCGTCACCACCGTGGCCGACCTCGCCGATGCGCTCGCTTCGACCGACATCACCGTGCAAGAGGCTGCGCTCGGGGCGTTGGTGTGGACCGACATGCCGGCACCGGCGCTGCCGATCTTGCTCGACCACCTCGACGGCGATCGGGCGCGCGTGGCCATGTATGCGCTGCCACGGCTGGCTCGCTCGATCGCCCGCGAGCCGCTCGTGGATGCGCTCGCCGAGCTGCTCGCGCGGCCCAAGCTCAAGGTCACCGTGCACAAGGAAGCGCTGCGCTTGCTGGGCGAGCAGGGGACGCCACGCGCGGTGAGCCTGCTGCGCGAGGCCTGGCAGCGGCCGCTGCACCGTGATGTGCGGATCGCCGCGCTGCATGCCGCTCGCTCGATCCCGAGCCAGCCCGAGGCGTGGGTCATGCTCGAGAGCGCCGCGCGTGACGACTCGCCGGATGTTGCGCGCGCGCTCGTCGAGGTGCCGCTCGGCAACGTCGCCGAGCACCATCGGGCCCGCTACCTGCAGGTGATGTCGAGCGTCGCGGACCATGCGAGCCCGATCGCACGGGGCGCGCTGTTCACCGCGCTCAGCGGCGGGTGGTGGCTGGTGGATCCGGGTCACGCGGTGGGGATTGCGGTGCGGGTGATCGCCCGCATGGATCCGCTGGACCCGTGGCGCAGCGCGGTCACGACCTTGGCCGAGGGCGGGCGCTCGCTCGCCACGCACGCGACGATCCTCGCGCTCGTGGAGCAGCTGGTCGCGGCCGCCGAGCTCGAGGTGGCGCCCGCGGGCGAGCGCGATCGCATCGCCCACCAGCGCGCGGCCGTGGTGCTCATGGCGCTGGCGAAGGATCGCCACCCCACGACGGCCGAGCTGCTCACGGCGCTGGCCACCCGCCTGCTCGCGTGGCCGGAGTGGTGGTCCCACGGGGCGCGGCTTCGGCTCGCGGCCACGCCGAACGATGGCGTCGCGACCGTGGTCCTCGCCCTGCTCGCTGCGGCCCCCACCCCTCGCTGTGCCCAGGCGGTAGAGGAGGCCGCCCGCGCCGCGGCGAGGATGCCGGCCCGCGACTGGTCCGCCGCCGCCGCCGAGCACACGGCCGCCGCGCTCGCCGAGGGATCGCCCGCGGCGCGTCTGGTCGCGACCGCGTGGATCGCCGAGCTCGGACCACGCTGGGGCTGGGGAGCGGCCTGGACCGACATGCTGGGGCAGCTACGCGAAGACCAAGACCTCGACGTACGCACGAGCGCGCGAGAAATTTGGCTCGCGCGCGCATGAGCGCGCCACGACGCTCAGCCGATCGCGGCCTCCAGCAGGCGCTCGGTGTCCGCGGCCAGCGAGTCCGAGGCCAGCACCGCGCCGTGGCCGGGCACCATCACCCGCGGAGGGTGGGCGCGCACGTCGTCGAGCATGGCCTTCAGCGCGACCTTGCGATCCTTCAGCATGAGCTTGTGCGCGAGGTTGAACGGCCGATAGCCGGGCGCGCTCTTGGTCCACTTGAACAGCCGGCTCACCACGAAGCTCGGCGGAAGCTGCTCGAGGTTGGCGAGCAGATCCGAGGCGTACCACGCGTAGCCGTCCTCCAGCCGCACGTGGGCCCAGCTCTCGCCGTGCCGCGCCGCGGGGGCCTCGACGAAGGTGACCGCGTCGCCGAGCAAGGGCGTGAGCGCGTCGAGGGTCTCGAGCTCGCCGGCGTCGCGAGACTTCTTCTCGATGCGAGCCTTCGCCGCGGCAGCGGCAAAGCAGCGCGCGCCGGGAAACAGCTCGCGCCAGCGCGCGATCCCGAGGTGGTGCAGGCCGTTGTTGGCCACGATGGCCTCGACCGGTCCGTATGCCGCGAGATCATCGACCTGCGCCTGCGACACCTTGGGCGGAGCGCTCAGCACCAGCAACCCGCCGCTCGCCAGCCGGGCGGTGAAGGCATTCGCAGTCGCACCACCGCTGAACGTATAGGTGAACGACAGCACCCCCGCCTTCTCGTCGAGGACCTTCCAGCCGTGCTCGGTGGTCTTCATGCAGCGCATGATGACCGATCCCGGGGCGACGCGGGCGAGGCCGCGAGAACCGCGGTTCGGCGGGCTATAGCGGACGCAGCGCTTCCCAGTCCGTGTGCACGATCTCCTCCGGCGCGTCGACCCGGCGGTAGGTGTGCGCACCAAAGAAGTCACGCTGCGCCTGGATCAGCGCGGCGGTGCCCCGGCGCTGTCGCATGGTGTCGAACCACCCGAGCGAAGCGCTCAGCGCGGGCACGGGATGCCCGCCCGCGATCGCAGCCGCGACCACCCGACGCCAGGCCGGCAGCGCCGCGCGCAGCTCCTCGGCGAAGCTCGGGTCGAGGCACAGCAGCGGGAGCTCTGGATCCGCGCGATACGCCGCATGCACGCGATCGAGGAACGACGCGCGAATGATGCACCCGGCCTTCCAGATCCGCGCCACCTCGGCCAGATCGGTCTCGTAGCCCCGCTCACGCGAGGCCGCGCGCAAGAGATCGAAGCCTTGCGTGTAGCTCATCAGCTTGGCGGCGTAGAGCGCGGCCTCGAGGTCGTCCACCGAGATCCCGAGCGCACCCACCAGCGGCTTGGGGCGCTCGCGGAACACCTTCGCGGCGCGCTGCCGATCCTCGCGGCGCGCCGAGAGCGAGCGCGCATCCACGGCCGCCGCGATCGTGGAGATCGGCACCCCGGCCTCCACCGCGTCCATCACCGTCCAGCGGCCCGTGCCCTTCTGGCCGGCCACGTCGAGGATCGCATCGACCAGCGCCTTGTCGCCCTCGTGATCGCCGGGGTCGGCGGCCCCGACGATCTTCGCGGTGATGTCGACGAGGAAGCTCTCGAGCCGCCCCGCGTTCCACGCCTGGAACACCTTGCGCAGCTCGGCGGGGCGCCGGTCGAGACCCAAGCGCAGCAAGCCCCACACTTCGGCGATGAGCTGCATGTCGCCGTACTCGATCCCGTTGTGGACCATCTTCACCGCATGACCGGCGCTGCGATGACCACACCAGGTGACGCACGGGCCGCTGTCGCTGGTGGCGGCGGCCTGCTCGAGCAAGGGGCGCAGCTCTTCCCACGCAGCCCGCTCACCGCCGGGCATCATCGAGGGCCCGCGCAGCGCCCCTTCTTCGCCGCCCGACACGCCCATGCCCACGAAGCGCACCCCGGTGGGCTCGAGTCGCTCGTGGCGACGCTCGGTGTCGGGCCAGTGCGAATTGCCGCCATCGATGATCATGTCGCCCACCTCGAGGTGCGGCAGCAGCTCTTCGATGACCGCATCGACGGGCGCGCCCGCGGTGACCATCAGGATGATCTTGCGGGGGCGCACGAGCGCAGCCGCGAGCGCCGCGTAGGCGGAGCACGCCACGAAGCGCTCGTCGCCATGCGCGGCATGGAACGCGCTCGCCACCTCGGGATTGCGGTTGTAGACGGCCACGGTGAGGCCCCGAGAATGGAAGTTGCGCGCCAGATTGGCGCCCATGACCCCCAGACCTACTACGGCGAGATCGGCTGTGCTCATGGGTTCTCCTGCGACGGCATCGAGTGTGGGGCGAAGT
>JBFIJN010000628.1:0-4422 GCA_041600735.1 Nannocystaceae bacterium | reverse complement strand
TCGGCACGCCCCCCACCTCACCTCCTCCGCAAGCTCCGAGGCCGCTCATCGCGACCGCGGCCACGACCATGCTCACGCTTCTCCCCGCGCCCCAGTGCCTGCTCGACATCGCCTCGTCCCTCGCCGCGACCGCTCACGGGGTCACCCGACCCCGCCATTGCCGCGCCCAATGGTAAGACACCAGCGCGCGCTGCAATTCCCGGGCTTGCTTTGACAGCGGCGGCCCAGGGGCGCAGGCTCGCCAGCGAGCGGCAATGGCGGAGCGACCGGCCACCAAGGGAAAACGACTGTTTCGACTCGCGAGCATGACCGCGCGGGTGGCCACGGGCTACACCACCTCGCGCGTGAAGGCCGTGTTTCAGTCGAAGGAGGCCGCCGAGCGCGACCGGATTCGCACCCACGAGCAGGCCGGAGAGCTCATCGCCCAGACGTTGGGCGAGCTCAAGGGCGCCGTGATGAAGGTGGGGCAGATGGCCTCCATCGCCGGCGATCTGCTGCCCAAGGAGCTGTCCGAGTCGCTGGGGGCGCTCCAGCGCGAGGCGCCGCCGATGGACTTCGAGGTCATCGCCGAGCAGATCGAGCGCGAGCTGGGCGCGCCGCCGCCGAGCCTGTTCGAGAGCTTCGACGAGCGACCGTTCGCCTCCGCGTCGATCGGCCAGGTCCACCGCGCCCGCACCGACGATGGTCGCGAGGTGGTGGTCAAGGTGCAGTATCCCGGGGTCGACGCGGCCGTCGATTCCGATCTGGCGCACCTCAAGCTCGCCCTGCGCGCGAGCGGCCTGGTGAAGGTGAAGCGCAAGGTGCTCGACGACGTGTTCGGCGAGCTGCGGGCGCGGCTGCACGAGGAGCTCGACTACTGCAACGAGGCCGACAACGTGCGGCTGTTCGGCGACTACTACCGCGACCACCCCAAGGTCGTGGTGCCCCAGGTCGTGGGCGAGCGCAGCAGCCAGCGCGTGCTCACGCTCACCTACGAGCCCGGTCACCACATCACCGAGCTCGACGAGTTCTCGCAGGAGGTCCGCAACGAGATCGGCGAGGGGCTGTTTCGCGTGCTCGCCGATCAGATCTTCAACCTGCAGGTGCTGCACGCGGATCCGAACCCGGGGAACTTTGCCTTTCGGCCCGACGGGTCGATGGTGCTCTACGACTTTGGCTGCGTGAAGCGACTCGATCCGGGGATCATCGACGCCTACCGCGACACGATCCGAGCCGGGTTCGCCGAGGACTACGCGGGCATCGAGGACGGCCTGGTGCGGCTGGGTGCCCGCAACCTCGAGGGCCCCCAGGTACCGCTCGACTACTACAAGCCGTGGCGCGACATCTTCATGCGGCCCCTGCTCGGCGACGAGCCCTATGACTTTGGCAGCTCGCGCCTGCAGCAAGAGGCGATCAAGCTGGTGCCCGGGTTCTTGGCCAAGTACCTGCGCAGCTTTCAGCCGCCGGTGGAGCTGGTGTTCCTCGATCGCGTGGTCGTGGGGCACTACGGGAACCTGCGCAAGCTCGGCGCGCGCGGTAGATTTCGGCGATTGCTCGAGCCGCACCTGGCCGGGTGAGCGACACGTGAGCAGCAGTGAGCGGCGCAGTGGACCCGCTTGGCTCGCCGCGCTTGGGTGAGCGCGGCGATTGCTCTACCCTCGTGGTCGGTGGCGAAGCGATGCCAGCTATGCGGGGCGCGCTGGGAGGGTAAGGCGCTCGCTTGTCGCGAGTGCGGCGCGGCGCGGCAGAGCACCATTCCGCCGCTCGCGGGCGCGCCCGTGTCCGTGGCGACGCCCGAGCCCGAGCCCGAGCCCGAGCCCGAGCCCGCGCCCACGCCTGCCCCCCCGATCGTGGCCGCACCCATGCCCATGGCGGTTCCCGCCACGGTACCCACGGGTGTCTCGCAGGCGATCAGGCCCGCCAGTCGACGTCCCCTCGCGCTCGCGCTCGCGGGCCTGGGCGTGGCCGTCGCGATCGGAAGCATCGCGTGGCTCTCGAGCGACCCGGCCGAGCCCGCGGTCGAGCTCGATCCGGTGTACGTGGGCGCGCGCGAGCTCTCCGGCTGCGCCCAGCTCGAGTCGCTGGCCGGCTCATGGGTGTTCTCCACCGCCACGACCGGGGCGCGCCGCAAGGAGCGACTGGGGATGCGCGGCTTCTATGAGCTCGACATCACGGTCGACGGCTGCACCGCCACCGCGAGCATGGCCAAGACCGGTCGCACCGATCGCAAGGTCTTCGACGACCACAAGATCCCGCGCGCCGAGGCCACGCTCGCGCAGGGCCAGCACGCCGAGGCCTTCGGATGGACCGGCGCGTTCGAGCTGCGCAACGAGGACGGCCAGGGGATCGACACGCAATTCGTGCTCGCGACCGACGGTGAGCGGCTCGTGGGCAGCTGGCGACAGCTTGGCGAGCGCTGGGAGCGAGCGGGGCTCTATGGCGTGCTCGAGGGGCGGCGCGCGGGCGATCCCATCGAGATCCGGCCCACGCGCAGCGAGCAGCCATGCACCGTGCGCTGCGCGACCCCCGAGGACATCGCGCTCATCGATGCGCACGACCCGGTGGCGCACGCGGCTTGCTTGGCTTCGTGCGAGTGAGCCCGCGGCCGCTCTAGCCGATCACCGCATCGCACTCGATCTCGATCAGGAACTCCTCCCCGATCAGCCCGACCTGTAGCATCGAGGTCGCGGGTCGATGCTCGCCAAAGAACTCCGCGTGGGCGCGCCCGAATTCCTGCCACCGCGCGATGTCGGTCACGAACATGCGCGTGCGCACCACGTGCTCACGACCCGCCCCCAGCTCGGCGATCGCGGCCGCGATGATCTCCAGGCACCGCTGCGCCTGTCGGTACCCGTCCCCGGGGGCATGCACGCTCCCGTCGGGCGCGAGCGCCACGGTTCCGGTCACGTACACGTGATCTCCGGCCCGGATCGCACGGCAGTAGCCCGCCTCTTGCTCCCAGGGGGCGCCCGAGTACACGCGCTGGCGTTCCATGCTCGGCATGCTCGCCGAGCCCAACGATCAATACAAGAACGGAACCAGCACCTTGCGCGCGCGTGGGTAGTCGGGAAAGCGCTCGCGATACCAGCGGTGCGTCTCGACGGCGCGCGGGATCAAGTTGGCCGCGCTCAGCGTCAAGATGAACACGCCGGGCAGCGACCACGTGAACAGCGCGAACCCCGTCCAGCACATCAGCTCGCCGAGATAGTGCGGGTTGGTCACGAACAGGAAGCCCCCGCCGCGAGGGATCCGATAGACCTTCTCGCCGCGCTCGATCTCCTCGCGCGTGCGCAGGTTCCGAACGACTGCATCGGAGTGCACGTTGAGCACCAGCCCCGCGGCATATAGCGCCACCCCCACCAAGAAGCGCGGATCGGTGAGCCACTCGGGCGTGAAGTGCTGCCCCAGCCGCGAGAAGAACGTGCCGTTGAGGTACCCGTGCGTGGCAGTGACGAACATGCCCGTCACCAGCACCGGCAGGCCAAAGCTGGCCCCGCCCTTGCTGGGCACGCGGATCAGCAGCGGGAAGATGAACCCGCGGTTGAGGTAGTGAATCCCCCAGATCCCCGCCAGTACCATCGGCACCAGCTCGCCCGCGTTGGGCCCCGCCAAGAAGCACGGCCAGAACACGAGCGTGGCCGGCAGCTCCATCAGCAGCCAGCCCACGCGCGCATTCACGCTGGGCCAGCGGCGCGCGGCGGCGAAGCGACCATAGGGCGCCTTCATGAAGCGCATGGACACGGCGGTCATCGGCACCAGCAGGAGCGCGATGACCAGCACGGTGTCGAACACGGGATCGTCGGTGTACCAGAGCACGAGCGGCGCCCAGCATAGCGGAAAGGCGCCGTGTCGCGGACGGCCCGCGATCGTGATAGGTGAACGGGTGTGCCGGATGCTCCTGCCATCGATCCCCTCGCGGTGGTCCAGGCCTCGCCCGCGCTCGTGCTGCGCAAGGACAAGGCCAGCTGGATCTCGCTGTTCACCGACGACGCGCTCGTCGAAGACCCGGTGGGTGCCGCGAGCTACCGCGGCAAGGCGCGCATCGCCGCGTTCTGGGACGTGTTCATCGCCCCCCAGGTGAGCATCGTGTTCCACCCGCGGCGCGAGTTCGTCACTCCCTCGCTCGTGGTTCGCCAGGTGAGGATCGACTCGGTCACCACCGTGAGCCCCGAGCCGGTGAGCGTGGAGGCGATCCTCGAGTACCGCCTCGCCGGCCCGCTCATCGCCTCGATGCGCGCGTTCTGGGCGGTGGGCGCCCCGGTGGCCTGGCACCTCCATCAAGGCATGGCGGGCATGACCGGCCTCGCACGCCACAGCCGCCGCTTGATGGGTGAGCTCGGCCTCGGTGATGCACTGGCGTTTGGTCGCGCAATGGTGCCGCGCGTCTCGGCCCGCACCGCGCATGCACTGCTCGAGCCGCTCGGCTCGGCCCCGCGCGAGGCC
>JBFIJN010000627.1:0-4446 GCA_041600735.1 Nannocystaceae bacterium | reverse complement strand
CTCGCGCTTGGCGATACTCTTCGAGCACTCGCGAGCCATCCAGCCCTTCCCCATCGCAGCCCTCCCAGTACCCCATCAATGAGTGGAGGTGAGTATTGGCGATGTTGAGCTGGGCATCGGCCGCAAGACGCTCGAGGACCGCCGTCGAGAGTCCTTGCCCGGCGCGTTCGATGATGGCGCGCTCTCGCAGTGCGAGCGCCTGCGCGAGCAGGTCGAGGCCCTCGGCACAGCGGCGCTCGAGGTGCAGCCGTGACGCGGCGATCTTCTCCAGCAGCCGCGCCCTGCGAAGCGGTAGGTCGGTGGGGTTCTTGGCCAGCAGCTCGGTCGCCACCTGGAGCGCGAGCTCGGCGCGCTCGGGGTCGCCGGAGTGGAAGGCCTCGGACTCGGCCTGCTTCAGCGCGACGTCGACCGCGAGTACGTCGGCGTCACAGATGAGCGCGTGAACCAGCGTGGTCTCGAGCAGCGCCCGCGAGGCCCGGGTCTGACCACGGCTCTCGAGAATGGCGCCCTGTCGCAACATTGCGCGGAGCCGAGTGAGGCGATCGCCCGGGCCCGTCGCCAGCGCTGTCGCCCGACCCGCGTGCTCCGCCGCCGCGTCGAGGTCTCCGGTGAGCTCTGCAGATCGTGCGGCCTCCAGCGCGAGCGCAGCCGGAGAGCCACTGGGGGAGCTTCCGCATGCGGAGGTCCCTTCCTCCAAGCACAGCTCGAGCTCGTAGGTGAGATCGTGGAACGCATCCTCGTGGAGCGGCCGATCGCCGGTGAGCGCGCCCTCGAGCGCGAGCTCGGAGCGAGCACGGCACGATTCCCCCGCGCTCTCCAGGTCCGCCCGGCAGGACTCCTCCCAGCGGTGGAAGAAGCGCTCCGCACCGGCGCTCGAGATCGCGGCCAACTCGTCTGCCTCGTTGGCGGCCGCGGACGGCGACGCGAGCCGCTCCTTGGCCGCGCTCCACCGCGCCTGCATGCCGACCACGCGGGTGCCACAGCCTTGCTTGCGTAGCTCTTCGGCCGCGGCTCGAGCTTGGTCCTGCGACACGGGCTCGATGACCGGCGAGGAGCTAGCCTGGGCACCCGCGGCCCAGGCCACGCCAGCGACCACGACGGCGACGACGGCGATCAATACCCGTCGCCGACCGCGACCCCGGTCGCGGGTCAGCTCGGCGAGCAGGCCCTCCATGTTGGGGTATCGGTCGGCAGGGCTGGGCGCGAGCCCGCGCGCGACTGCCTTGAAGATCCAGCGGGGCACCGAGCGCTCGGAGGGAGGCGGCAGGATCTCGCCGCGCTTGGCGGCCGCCACCATGTCTTGGAGTCGGCTCCCATCGAAGGGCCGTCGCCCATAGACGGCCTCGTACAGCGCCACACAGAACGCGAACTGATCGCTCTGCGGGGTCGCGACTTGGCCCTCGAACAGCTCCGGCGCCATGTAGGCAGGGGTACCGGGGACAATGCCGGTTGCCGTCAGCCGCTCGAGCTGGGGTCGCTCGATGGCGCCCCCGACGACGACTGGCAGCTCCGCCGTGTGCTCGGCCTGGGACGTGGTGGGACCGCGGGCGAGGCCGAAGTCGACGACCCGGACTCCGCCCTCGGTGTCGACCACGACGTTGTGCGGCTTGAAGTCCCGGTGCACGACGCCCTTGCCGTGCGCGGCGGCGAGCCCCCGCCCGGCCGCGACATAGAGCTCGAGCAGCTTCTTCCAGTCTCCGTCGGAGTGGCCGCGCTGGAGCTCATCGAGGGGCTGGCCCTCCACGAGCTCCATCGCCATGAAGATCTGCCCCTCGTGTTCCCCGGCTTCGTGCACCTGGACGACGTTGGGATGGGCGAGCTGCGCGAGCACCTGAGCCTCGCGCAGCATCCGTGCCTTGCGCTGGTCGTCGGAGCCCCCAACCCCTCGGTGGAGCAGCTTCAAGGCCACGCGTCGCTTGAGCTGGTCGTCGAACGCCACGAATACGACGCCCATCGATCCCCCGCCCAAGCGCTCGAGCACGCGGAAGCGGCCGACGAGGAAGTCCTGTTGGCTCGTACCGAGGACGCTCTCCTTGATCTCGGCGAGCATCTTGCGGTCGGCCACGTCGAGTGGCGCGTGCTCCGCGGACTGGCTTCGGTCCTCCATCGTGGCTGGGTGTGGCTTGGTGACGGCGGCGGTCGAGATCGATCACCGGCGAGGAGAATTTTCGTGCACGACCCGCTCGAGCGCCTCGCATGGCACGCGCTGGCCCGGAATGATCAGGTCTAGGGTAGGCCGCGGCGAGCCGCAGGCGTCAAGAGGGACCTTGCTGGGACAATGTTCGGCTGGACGATCTGGTTCACGGCCCCTTCCTCTCGCCGTTGGCGCCCGCTCGCGCGACATCCTCGCGCAGTTCTTGGTCGAGGCGATCGCGCTGTCACTGCTGGGCGGACTCATCGGCCTGGCCCTGGGGTGCCTCGCTCGCGCCGACCCGCGCCCATGCTGGCGTTCACCGGTATATTCCGCCCCGCTCCGGAGCTGGCCGGAGCGACCTCGGCTTCCCACGACCAGGAACCACCCCATGCTCCACTCTCCCGCTCGATCTGCCCTCGGCCTCGCCGCTCTCCTCTGCGTGGCATGCGATGCCCACCAGGATCCGCCACCGCCCACGCCATCGCCCACGCCCGCACCGACCAAGGCAGACGCCGAAGCCGAAGCCGACGCCGAGGCCAACCCCGACGCGGCCAAGCCGAGCGAGGCCACGGCGACTCCTCCGACCCCCGCCGGCGACTCCAAGAACGCCGCGTTCTTCGTGATCCGCGGCAAGGGCATCGTCGCGCTCACCGATGCGGGCTTCAGCCCGATCCCCGGCTCGCAGAGCGTCTTCCTCGACCAGCTCCTCCACGGTGCCGACGGCAACCTCTACGGCAAGACGTCTGCGGACATCGTGCGGATCGAGCTCGGTGGCCTGCCCTCCGTCGCCCCGCTGACGTTCGAGGAAGTCGGTACGGTCGCGGGCTTCGACGTGGGCGCACACGGTGAGGTCTGGATCGTCGGCACCAACGGCGTCTCCGAGTATCGCGACGGCGCCTGGCGAACCGAGGCCAAGACGGCGGTCGGGCTCGCGGACGACTTCGAGGTGGGCATCGCCCTCGATGCCGAAGGCGCGCCATGGGCCGCGACGAGCGGCAGCTTGGTCCATCGCGTGGCCGATGCGTGGCAGCCCGGCAAGCTCCCGAGCGGTCCCACCCAGTTCCTCAGCCAGCTGGGGCGGGGGCCCGACGGGCAGGTGTACATCTCGACCTACGATCAGCTGTATCGACTCACCGGCACGCCCGCGCGCGTGAAGGTGAAGAAGGGCAGCTACGAGAGCCCGGGGACGTTTGCGTTTGCGGCGGCCACCTATGGCGCGGTGGTCTCGGGGATCGAAGACGTGTCGATCTTCCTGCCCGACGCCGAGGCGGCTCGCTTCAGCGGCAAGGCCGACCTGCGCATCGGCACGGTCTCGGCGGTGGCCGCCGACACGCAGGGACGCGTGTGGGCCACGGGTGACGCTGGGATCGCGATCGTGGGGCCGGGCAAGGCCCGGGTCACGTGGCGCTCGGGCAGCATCGAAGACGTGGCGGGCCAGGTCGCGGGGGTCGCCGTGCGCGGTGAGGGGCCGCCGCTGCCGGAGGCGGGCGCGATCAAGAAGGGCGGCCTGAAGGGCCGCGTGCTGAAGGAGGGTGCGGCCGTGGCCAACGTGAAGATCGAGCTGTGCGAGAGCCCCTCGCTGATCTACACGCGGACGCCCTGTACCGGTGCGCCCACCCACCTGAAGGGCAAGACCGATGCAGAGGGGAGCTTCGCGTTCGAAGGCGTGCCGCTCGGGGCCTACGGCATCGCGGTCCAGTCGGGACGAAAGTGGCAGATCACGCTGGGCGCTGCGCTTGGCACGAGCATGACCGAGGGCGCGATCTATGACATCGGCTCGCTCGAGCTGAAGTAGGCCCGCAGGCCGGCCAGGCATCGGGCGAATGCGCGCCCTCACCCGCGGCGGATTCGACCCTCGCGACTTCCGATCCCGTATGCTCCCACGCATGTCCACGCATCGGCTGGGTTGGCTCGTGCTGCTCGCGTTCATGGTTGCGGTGCTCCCCTCGCGCGCAGCCCAAGCCGCGCCCCCGAAGGCGTTGGAGCTGCCCGAGGAGCTCGCGGGCTGGGTCGAGTGGGTGAAGGAGGTCGAGCCCGAGGCGCGCGACTGTCGAGACGTCGAGGATGTGACGATCTGCGTGTGGCCGAGCTACCTGACCCTCGAGGTCGGAGCCAAGGGTGCGCGCTTCGTGCTCGATGTGTCGGTGTTTGGACCGGTCTCGGTCGAGCTGCCGGGCGACGAGCAGCAGTGGCCGCAAGACGTGAAGGTCGACGAGAAGACCAGCGCGGTGCTGCACGAGGGCGAGGCGGCGCTGGTGGAGCTCGAGGAGGGGCGCCACACGGTGACGGGGTTCATTCCGTGGCGTGCGGTG
>JBFIJN010000626.1:0-4472 GCA_041600735.1 Nannocystaceae bacterium | reverse complement strand
GGCGGAGGATCTTCCCGAGGCCTCGTTTGCCGGCCAGCAGGCGACGATGCTCGGGGTACGCGGCGCGGCCGCGGTGAACGCAGCCTGCCTGGAGTGCTTCGCCTCGCTGTTCACCGACCGCGCGCTGGCCTACCGAGCGGCGCACGGCATCGACCACTTCGGGGTTCACGGGGCCGTTGCCGTGCAGTGCATGGTGCGATCCGACGTTGGGGCCGCCGGCGTCGCATTCACGCTCGACCCGGAGACCGGCTTTCGCGACGTGGTCGTGATCGCCGGCGCGTGGGGCCTGGGCGAGAGCGTGGTGGCGGGTCGCGTCGATCCCGACGAGGTCGTGGTGTGGAAGCCCGCCCTCGACCACGCCCTCGATCCGATCCTCAGCCGTCACGTGGGGCTCAAGCAGGTGCGCATGGAGTATGCGCGGCGGGGGGCCGCGACCACGAGGACCGTGCCGGTGGCCGACGCCGACCGTGATCGCCGCTGCTTCACCGACGACGACGCGATCATCCTCGCGGGCTGGGCGGTGGCGATCGAGCGCCACTGGGCGGCTCGCCTGCCCGGCGCGCCCGCGATGGACCTCGAGTGGGCCAAGGACGGAAACACCGGCGAGCTGTTCGTGGTGCAGGCGCGACCCGAGACCGTGCACTCGCAGCGTGCCCCACGGCGGTTCGAGCACGACGTGGTCATCGAGCACCCGACGCCGCTCGTCACGGGCGTCGCGGTCGGCACGCGCGTGGCCTACGGGCGCGTGCGGATCATTCGCAGCGCGGATGCGCTGCCCTCCGTCACCCCGGGCGAGGTGCTCGTGTCGGACATGACGGATCCCGACTGGGTGCCCGCGATGCGCAAGGCCGCGGCCATCGTCACCAATCGCGGCGGACGCACGTGCCACGCCGCGATCGTCGCGCGCGAGCTCGGGGTCCCGTGCATCGTGGGCACCGGTCGCGCCACCGAGCTGCTCGCCGACGGCCAAGAGGTCACCGTCGACTGCAGCGGCGGCAGCGAGGGCAAGGTCCTGCCGGGTCGGGTGCCGTTCGTGTGCGAGAGCGTGGTGCTCGACGAGCTACCCAGCACCCGCACGCGGCCGATGCTCATCCTCGCCGATCCCTCGCAGGCCTTCAGCCACGCGCGGCTGCCGGTCGCGGGGGTCGGCCTCGTTCGCCAGGAGTTCATCATCGCCAACCACATCGGCATCCACCCGCTCGCGGTCCTGCATCCCGAGCGGCTCGACGACGGGACCCGTGCCCGCATCGCGTACGAGACCCGCAGCCACGAGGACCCCACGAGCTACTTCGTTGGCCGCCTGACGGAGGGGATCGCCACCATCGCCGCTGCGTTTCATCCGCGCGACGTCATCGTGAGGCTCGGCGACTTCAAGTCGAACGAGTACGGGCGACTGCTCGGGGGCGCGCCGTTCGAGCCCATCGAGGACAACCCGATGATCGGGCTGCGCGGCGCCAGCCGCTACATCCATCCCGAGTTCGCCGAGGCGTTCGAGCTCGAGTGTCGCGCGCTGTGGCACGTGCGCGAGGCGATGGGGCTGCGCAACGTCCACGTCATGGTTCCGTTCTGTCGCACGGTGGACGAGGGGCGCGCCGTGCTGGCGTCGCTGGCCCGCAATCGGCTCACGCGCGGTGAGAACGGCCTGCAGGTGTGGGTCATGTGCGAGGTTCCGTCGAACGTCGTCGTGATCGATCGGTTTGCCGAGATCTTCGACGGGTTCAGCATCGGCTCCAACGATCTCACGCAGCTGGTGCTCGGGGTCGATCGCGACTCCGAGCTGCTCGCGGCGACGTTCGCGGAGAGCGACGAGGCGGTGCTGCGCACGATCGCGGCGGCGATCCGCGGGGCACACCGCGCTGGGCGTCCGATCGGTCTGTGCGGCCAGGCGCCCAGCGACGATCCTCAGTTCGCGCGCTTCCTGGTCGAGCACGAGATCGAGAGCATCTCGGTCACCCCCGACTCGTTCTTCCGCGTGCTGCAGGTGATCGCCGACGCGGAGCGCCCGCGCGCGAGCTAGTCGAGCGCGACCACGGCGAAGCTCGACAGGTACACCGCGGAGGCGACGACCTCGGCGTGGCCCATGTCCACGTGGTGGTCGGACAGCGGCCGCCACTCGCTCTCGCCCTGGGTGAGCACCGTGACGTCATCGGCCTCGAACCCCTCGAGCTCCTCGCGGTCGATCTCGTAGATGATCGTGCCGGGGAACAGCAGCGGCATGCCGACCGGGCCGACCTCGTAGCAGGGGCCCAGCGCCTCGGGCTGCTCGCAGGCCACCTCGTCGATCGTGATGGTCACATCGGACTCGAGCGCCCCTTCGGGGATCTCGAGGGTGAAGTGCCCATCGCTGGAGACGACCACGCCTCCGCGCGAGCCCACCGTGGTGCCCTCTTCCGAGCACCCGGTCACGAGAACTGCGCCGGCCAACACGATTTTCGCGATGTGGTTCATGGTGCTCTCGCTCCCTGCACTGTGTGAGACACCTGCACCCACGTGGTTTCCGGATGTAGGTTCACGAAAAAAGCGGGCTCGTTTTCGCGCTGCGCACGAAGGGCAGGTTGGGCAAAATGCCCAATGAATCTCCCATCTTGCTGAAATGGAAGGCGAAGCGGATCGGCACGACGATCCCGCGCGAAGGCCGCTGCGCAACTTGGGCAGTGAATCTCTCCCTCGTTCGCGACGTCGCGCGGTCCGAAAATCGCGCGAACAGCGCGTCCAATGGCTGCCGATGGCGGACAGGAGTGGCACAGAAGATCCGACCGGGCCGGCGCGCCGAGGGGCGGGCCGCGGGCTCAGCCCGAGCTGTCGTCGCCGTCGCCCGTGGTGTCGGGCTCGTCGTCGCTCATGGTGTCGGTCTCGTCCTCGTAGCTGCGGCTGACCTCGTTGTCGTAGCCCGCGCAGGCGAACGGCTCGTAGTCGACACACCCATGGTACTCGCGCCGACAGGGCGAGCAGTAGGGCGTGGCCGTGTTGAGCTCGCGGCAGAAGTCGTTGCCGCGGACGTCCTGGTTGGCGCAGTGGTCCTCGTTGACGACCTTGCAGGTCGAGCCCGCCATTGCGATGGCGAGCACGGCCAGGCCGCCCAGCACGCGAGCGGAGCTCACCACAGTAGACCTCCGGGAACGAGCCGCACGCGGGCGGTCTGGTCCTGGCGCTTGGGCTTGCCGTGCGAGGCGTGCCCCGCCACGACCATCAAGACCCCGGTGACCACCGTCACCGCGCCGAGGGCCACCAGGACCACGCCGGGGGGGCGCAGCGAGCGGTTGAAGATCGGCTCGTCGGGCACGGGGAACTGCGGGGCCTGCATGAAGCCGACGCCGGTGCCGACCATCCCCACCCCCACGCTCGCGCCCACGATGCCCGCGATGTTGAGCCGCCAGCACCGACCTCGCTCGGGGAAGCAGCGCTCCGTCGTCCCTTGGGGCGTGGGCGTGGGCGTGGGCTCGGGCTCGACGTCGGGCTCGGGCTCGACGTCGGGCTCGACCTTGGGCTTGGGTTCGACCTTGGGCTCGGGCTCGACCTTGGGTTCGACCTTGGGTTCGACCTTGGGCTTGGGCTCGACCTTGGGCTTGACCTTCGGCGGCCGGGTCTCGACCGGCTGCGCCGTGGTGGGCGCGCCGCCGGGCGCCACGATCTCCGGGCGATTCGCCGCGGGATCGATGGTGCGGGGATCGCTCGAAGGCGCGAGAGCCATCGCCAGCAGCACGCCGAAGAAGACGGACATGAGCGCCCTGAATTACCTCATGTGTCGGGCCGCGCCAACGTCCGGCGCCATCGTGGGCTCGACGGTGGGTTCGAGGGTCGGAATCTCAGCGTGGCGCCACGGCTAGGCGCGCGATGTTGGCGAGGGGCTCGAGCAGCACCCGGGCGGACGCGCGCGCGAGTGGGTTGCCCGCGATGGCCCGGGCCAGGGGAGGGCTGTACGCGTAGTAGAAGGCCACGAACGCCATGCCCAGGGGGTTGGGCTTGAGGTAGACGTCACGGAACCACCGCAGCGCCTGCACGCGCCCGGCCCAGGGGGCGCCGTAGGCCGCGGTGGCCACGAAGCACAGCCCGTCGACCTGGGCGAACTCCTGCGAGGGCGTGCGCACCTGGTCGGCCGCGATTCCGCTCCGATTGCCGCACTCGTCCTCGTACGAGATCCCGATCTGGTAGTCGTAGTTGCCGAACAGCTCGGTCACGTCGCACCAGGCGGGCTCGCCGGGGACGAGGTCGCCGCTGCACTGATCGGGGCGCGGCACCTGCTGCACGGCGGAGCCCGCGTTCTCGTCGGTCAGGGGCATCACCCCTTGGCGATAGTAGAGCCGCACCCCGGTGAGCTCGGCATCACCCATCACGTCGGGGTCGAGCTCGGGCACGGTGAAGTGCACGCGCACCGTGTCGAAGTCGAGGGGCTCGAGCTCCACGTCGGTCGCGGCCGGGAGCGAGACGATCGAGCACGTGCCCCAGCCGGTGTCGGGCGGATCGGGGTTCTG
>JBFIJN010000625.1:0-4488 GCA_041600735.1 Nannocystaceae bacterium | reverse complement strand
TCTCCGACCCCGCAGACGCCGTTCTCGGCCGCCACCCCCCGCGTCAAATCGGACATTGATGTCCGATTTGCCCACCCTCGAGAGCCCGCAATGCCCCGTACCCTCGCCCCACGTAACGAGCTGCTCGACTGGCAACGCAACCGTGAGGTCCAGCGGCTGACTCGCGAGATCCTCGCGCTGCAGCGCGGAGCGGCGACCACGGTGGTGGCGGCGTTCGTGGCGATGGGCGAGCGCATGCGGCGGATCCGGAAGGCGCTGGGTCACGGGCAGTGGCTCGAGTGGGTGCAGAGCGCGGTGCCGATCGATGCGCGGACGATCACCCGCGCGATGCGGCTGTCGGAGTGGGCCGAGCAGAATCCGCGCGAGCTGACGCGGCTCCAGCACCTGGGCCCCACCAAGCTGGCCATGCTCGCGCCCCTCCCCCCCGAGCGCCGACGCGAGCTCACCGGGCGCGTGCCGCTGGTGATCCCAGGCCACGTGCGACCCAAGACGATCGATGTGATCACCACGATGGAGCTCGCCCAAGTGATCGGCGGACTCGTCGCCCGGCCCGCCGCCAAGCAGCCGATCGCAAAGGTGGTGCAGGGCCTACGCCATCGGATCGCAGGGATGGATGCAGTGGCGGATGAGCTCGTGCGGCGCCGCGACGAAGTGGAAGAGGAGCAGGCGAGCGCAGTGCTCGAGGCGCTGCGAGCGGTGCTCGAGGAGCTGGAGGCGGCGTTCGGCTGAGGGCCGCGGCGGGTCGCGCGGGCCCGGTTCAACACTGCCTGGTCATGGGGCATGATGCGATCATGGCCCGCAGCCCGTGTGTCTCGTGGCTCGTCGTGATCGTCTCGCTTGCGCTCGCGCCCGGCTGCACCAAGGACGAGCCACCCACCGAAGGGCTCCCGCCCGACACCGCGGACGGCACCCCGTGCGACCAGCCGGGCATCGTCTCGTACGGCACCGAGTGCGAGCAGTGCGTGTGCACCGACGAAGGCGTGCTCCACTGCCCGCGGACGACGTGTGCCTCCTACTATGTGCCCGAGCCCACCGTTGGCCTCTTGCTCGTGGTGGACGACTCGTCCTCGATGGGCCCGGATCGCCAGGCGCGGCTGGCCGCGGCGATGCCTGCGTTCCTGGCCGAGATCGATGCGTACCCCAACCCCGTCGCGCTGCGCGTGGGCGTGACCACCTCCGATCACACGAGCCCGGCCTGCGATCCTGCGACCGCCGACGACGGCGTGCTGCAGCTGCGCAGCTGCATGCAGCGCAGCGGCGACTTCGCGGTGCCGGCCGGCCCCACCGAGGAGCCCATCCCCGCCGATGCAGCCGAGCGCGCGTGCCTCTCGATCTGCGAGCTGCCGGAGCTGCGCACCATGCCGTCGGACGTGCCGGGATCGGTGGAGCTCCGTGCACGCCCGTGGCTCGAGCGCCGCGGCGACTGGACCAACCTCGAGGGCGCGCCCGACTTCGCCGCGGCGCTCGCGTGTGCGATCCCCCAAGGGCTGCACGGCTGCGACTTCGAGTCGCCGCTCCGCTCCGGCATCGCGGCGCTCGGGCGCGGGCTCGACCCCGAAGACCTCGCGGGGGGCTTCACCGGCCAACCGGGTCCGATGACCGTGCTCGTGGTCACCGACGAGGACGACTGCTCGGTCAACGAGGAGTGGGGCACGGTGTTCGACCCCGAGGGCTCGCGCTGGTTCTGGTCGGACCCCGAGGCCGAGGCCCCGACCTCGGCCGTGTGCTGGAATGCGGGGGTGGTGTGCGAGGGGGGCCCGGGCACGTACGACTCGTGCGAGCCCGCCGACATCGACACGGCCAAGCACGTCGATGTGCCCCGCGACAACGCCATCCTCATTCCGGTGGCGACCTTCACGAACGAGCTGCGCGACATCGATGCCGAGCGAGCGGCTTGGCCGTACTCGGGCGATACCTGGACCTCGATTGCAGTGATCGGCGGCGTACCCTCGGGAGGCGCCGAGCTCGTCTACACCGACGGCCAAGACGACCCCGAGCTCGCGCTGCGCTATGGCGTGGGCCCAGGCTGCCGCAACGACGACGAGCTCGCGCTGCCGCCGGCCCGGCTGCTCGACACCCCGGGACCGGTGTACTCGGCCTGCGACGACGACTACGGCCCGGCCCTCGCCGAGGTGGGCCGCGACCTCGTGGAGCGCCTCGACGCCCCTTGCTACTGGACCTGCGCGGGTGATGCCGATCCCGACGCGGCTGGGCTGCAGCCCACGTGCTGGGCGCACGAGGAGTGGCTCGAGACGCCGTCGGGGCCCTTCCGTCAGACGGTCGTGCCGCCGTGCGAAGGCGGGGCGCTCCCGTCGGGCGCGGAGGTGTGCCTGCTGATGCGCCACGACGACGCGCTCTCGGCCATGTGCGACGCGGTCGGCTTCAACCTCGAGCTCGGCGTGCTGCGCTCCCCCGCGGCGCGGCGCCCGTGGGGCTCCGCGATCCGGGCGCTGTGCGAGCCCTCGCCCGATCGCGCGCGCGACTGCCCCGAGCTGGGTTGAGCCGACGTTCCCGACCCCCTAACCTGCTCGCGTGCGCCCTTTCGCCCGCTGCCTGCTCGCGCTGACCCTCGCAGCCTGTAGCACGACCCCGACCCCCGCCCCACCGCCGGAGCCGATCGTGGGCCTCCCGTGCGACGGCTGCGAGTACGTGTTCGTCGGCCTCCCCGACGAGCTCGGCTCGAGCGAGCGGATCGCCCCAGTGGAGGAGCCCGGCGAGCCGCTGCGGATCCTCGGCACCGTTCGCACGCCGCAGGGCCAGCCGGCGCCGGGCATCATCGTCTACGGCTATCACACCGACGCGAGCGGCCTCTACCCGCCCGACACGCCACCGCCGGGGCGCGCGGCGGTCCGTCATGGGCGCTTGCGCGGCTGGGCCCGCACGGACGCCGAAGGTCGCTACCAATTCGACACTATCCGCCCCGGTGCCTACCCCGAGGGTGGCAACCCGCAGCACGTGCATCTGCACGTGCTCGAGCCCGGGCGCTGCACGTACTACATCGATGATCTCGTGTTCGACGACGATCCGCTGCTGACGGACGAGGTCCGCAGCACCACGAACCGCGGCGGACCCGGCATCGCCACGCCCACCCGCGATGCGGCGGGCACGTGGATCGCCCACCGCGACATCACCCTCGGCGCGGCCATCCCCGGCTATCCTGGGCGCTAGCGCGGGTCGACGACCGCACCCCCTCCAATGCCACGCACGACCAAGAACCCCCCGAAGCCCACCGCTACGGCCCCGCTCCCGCTCGCGGCCATTCGAGCGTTCTGGCTGACGCGCGCGGGCCTTGGCGGCACGCCGGAGCCCAAGTCGCTCGCGACCGTATTCGAGAAATTCGGGTGGGCTCGCTCGCTCGGGGGCGTCGACGCCTACCTGGCGGTGCACGCTCGCCGACCTTCCACCACGCGCAAAGCGATCGACGCTGCGGTCGCGAAGGGCACGCTGTTGGTCAACCCGGCAGCGCGGGGCTGCATGTACCTGCTGCCCGCGACGATCGCTCCGGCTGCGATGGCGCTGGCGGCCGCGCTCACGCGACCGCGCACGAGCAAGGATCTCGAGCGCGCGGGGGCGACGTGGGAGGAGGTCCACGCGGTGGCGAAGGCGACGGCGGCGGTGCTGGCCGGGGGTCCGCTCACCACGGCGGGCGTTCGCAAGGCGCTCCCCGAGGGGGTGCCGCGCTCGCTGGGGGAGCGGGGGAAGAAGGTCGGGCTGGCCTCGGTGCTGTCGGTCGCGCTGCGCGAGCTCGAGTTCGACGGTCGCATCACGCGAACGCCGGTCGAGGGGCGCATCGACACCGAACACTACGAGTGGCGCTTGGCCACGTCGAGCCCGGGGAAGGCGTCGACGAGCACGCGGGTCGAGCGGATCGCGGCGGTGATCGATCCGCTGCTGGGCTGCGCGGGCCCGGTCACGCTCGGGGTGCTGGCGCAGTGGCTCGGCGCGCCGCAGCGCGAGGTCAAGGCCGCGCTCGCATCACTCGATGCACAGACAGTCGAGGTCGAGACGCTCGGCACTGCATGGGTGCGCACGCGAGACGTCGATGCGCTCGCGGCCGCAACCGTGCCCGCGGACAACGTCAGGCTGCTGCCGTTCATCGATGCGGTCGTCGAGCTGCGCGGCGGGCCGGGACCGCTGGTGGATCCGGCCCACCACGGGCGGCCCGTGATCGGGTGGGGCTCCAGCACGCCCAAGCCGCTCGGCTCGAGCCGGAGCGCGGGCTACCGCGCGCTGCTGGTCGGCTCGCAGCTCGCAGGCTTCTGGGAGTACGACCCCGGCCCGCGCGAGATCGTGTGGACGACCTTCGACAAGCTCCCCAAGAAGCTCGCCCGCACGGTCGACGAGGCCGCCGCCCGCACGCGCGACTTCCTGCGCGACGTCGGCCACGGCCGCAGCTTCAGCCTCGACACCGACGACGCACTCTCGCGCCGCGCGGCAGAGATCCGCGGGATGATGTAGAGCGCCACACGAGGCGGCTAGCCGCCTTGG
>JBFIJN010000624.1:0-4489 GCA_041600735.1 Nannocystaceae bacterium | reverse complement strand
TTCGCGGCGTAGGTCGCGGTCGGCCCGTAGGTCACGCCACCCGCGGTCGTGATCGGCGAGTAGCCGACCTGCATGATCATCGAGGTCGACAGCCCCGTCGGGGGCGCGAAGTCGGTGGCGATCCCGAGCACCACGTTGCCGCCCCCATCCACGAAGCTCGCCAGCGTATTGCCGAACGTGAGGCTGTCGGCATAGGTGAAGTTGGGGTGCGTGAACACGCAGTCGTAGCTCGCCTGGAGCGTGACGAGCGTGGGCGTGGAGGCGCCCGCGTCGGTGTACGTGACCGGGCCGCCCGTGATCGCGGAGATCGCCCCGGTGAACACGGGGTCGTTACCGTCGGCCGGGATGTAGCCGATCCGGATCGGAGCGCACGAGCCCGCGCCTGCGCCGACGCAGCGGTAGTAGAGCTCGACCGCACAGCTGGCCGAGCAGCCATCCCCGCCCAGCACACCGCCGTCGTCGCAGCCCTCGCCCCCCTGCAGCACACCATCACCGCACCCCGCGGCCAGGCAGACCGAGGGCTCGCCCGCGCACTGATAGCCCGGGTCGACGGCGCAGCCGCTGCACCCGTCGTTGGGCACGCCATTGGCGTCATCGCACGCCTCGCCGGGGCTCACGACCCCGTCGCCGCAGACGGTCACGCACAGGCTGGGCTCACCGGTGCATTCGAACCCCGGCTCCACCTCGCATGCGTCGCTGCACCCGTCGCCGGGGTCGAGGTTGGCGTCGTCACAGTCTTCGGCGCCCACGACGAGCCCGTCACCGCAGACCTCGGGCTCGCTTCCGCTGCTGCTGCTACTGCTGCTGCTGTCGACCGTGGTGGTCGCCGTGAGCGTGGGATCTACGCCCGTAGTCGACGACGTCGCACCCGCCGTGCCGTCGAGCGTGTCGCTGCTCGTCATCCCTAGGGTCGCGCTCGCGTCGTCGTCCGACGTGCTGGTCGCGGGCCCGAGCGAGGCGTTCCCGAACGGCGAGGGATCCACCTGGAAGCACGCGGGCGCGACCACGACGACCGAGAGCGAAGCGAACACCAGCGGAAATCGAGCCATCGCGATCGAATGTACCAGACCGCGCACCACCAGCGTGGCCCGTCTCGTTCGCTACGGCGTGCGGAGCTCTTGCCCGCCGCTCAGCACGACCCGCGGAAACGCGTCGCGCACGGCCATGCTGACCTCGATGAGCTCGCGCACCGTGACCCCGCCCTCGGGCACCAGGATCACCGTTTCCTTGCTCGGATAGTGCTTCTTGATCTCGCGCGCCAGCGCCCGCAGCTGCGGCAGCCCGGCCGCTCGATGCTCTCGCGCATAGCGAGGATCGCTGGCGCTCACGTGATACTGCCCGGGCGCGACCTTGATGGTGAGCCCGAGCGCGGCCGACCCCTGGCGCAGCTCGAGCCCGCGCGGCGGGACCAGGAAGAACGGCAGCGCACGCAGGCTGCCGCGCGTGTTGTTGACCAGCAGGGCGAGCTGGGGCAGCTGCACGGGGCGGGTCTCGGCGGCGGCGTAGGCCGCCTGCAGCAGCGTTGCCGCCGGTAGCTCGCGGTTCACCGCGAACAGCACCCGCGCGGGCACCTCCACCGCGAACGCCGTCGACTCGACCGCCGCGGTCAGCCAGTTGCGCTGGAACGCGTCGTAGAACGCGGCGGGGCAGTCACTGCGGCACTCGGCCGCGATCGTCTCATCCACGACCCGACCGTCGCGCAGGACCGCCACGTCTTGGTCGTAGATCTGCATCTTGTTCAGGTCGAGCGTGACGAGCACCCCGGCCTCTACGCCATCGCCATCGGCCACGGGCAACATCTCGGTGCCCATCCCATCGTTGACGTGGTTGATGACGACGGTCGAGAACCCCTGCAGCCGATCGACCTGGCCCGGAGTCCGGCTAGGGCTCGGCTGGGCGTGACCGGAGCCCGCGCCGAGCCACACGGACAGGCCTGCGACCACCAGGCCACCCAGCCACGCGCGCTGCATCGTTGGCATCTAGAGCTCCTCCACGGGAAAGGCGAGCCAGGGGTCGACCACGCCCTCGCGGATCGGCGCCGAGCCGCCCCCGAGCCCGAGGGCACGGCTGCGCAGCCGCTCGGCCACCACTTCGCGACCGGGCGGATCGCCGCTGATGATCACCGGGAGCAGCGTGGTCATGCCGACCACCGCATGACGACCGTCGCGCTCGCGCGTGGCCACGTACACGCGAAACGGGTCGCGCTCGCACTCGAGCCGCACCAAGAAGCCGCCGCCCAGGCTCTCGTGGGCCTCCTCGACCAGCCCCTTGGTGATGTCTCCAATTCCGCCTTGCCACACGCCCAAGCGGCGCAAGCGATCGCTCGCCACGGCCGCCACCTGGTCCACCAGCGGGTCGATCGGCTGTGACGTGGTGGCCGTGCACTCCGCCCCGCGGATCGTGGATGCGTAGCGCTCCACCTCGTCGACGAAGCGACGCTGCACCCGGCGCGGATCGGCGTGATCGGCCAGCGCCGACGGCAAGGCCTCGAGGATCGACACCGGTGAGCCTCCCGCCAGCCACGACAGCAGGTAGAACGCATCCCAGCCCGCGAGCTGATCGGCCGTCTCCACGCACTGGCTGGCGCGGGCCTCCATGCAGTGCACGAAGCTCTGCGCCGTGCGCTCTTGCGCCGGGGCGTTGGGCAGCTGGACCACCGGAGGATCCTTCTTGCAGGCCGCGCTGGCGGACAGCAGCCCCAATGCGGCCTGGGCCAGCCACCGACGGCACGACGAGCGGATCACGATCACGGCCCCCTACGCTAGCAGAGCCGAGCCACCGCCACCAAAGAAGCGACGAGCGCTCGGGCTCGAGACGCGGGGCGCCGAAAATTCGCGTGCGAGGGTCACCCGTGAAAAGTGGGAGTCCGTGGGTGTCTCTCCAAGCTTCGCCTCGGCGGGGGCCGGGCCCTCGCCCGTCGCCGCCACCCCAACTGCTGGTCTACCTGGCGCCGTGCCCTCCGACGCGCTGCACTGGGCCGCACCCGACGGAGCGGCCACGCTCCTGCACGGCGACAGCCTCGAGCTACTGGCCGCGCTCCCCGAGGCCACGTTCGACCTCGTGTTCGCCGACCCGCCCTACTTCCTCAGCAACGGCGGCAGCACCTGCAAGAACGGCCGCCGCGCCAAGGTGGACAAGGGCGGCTGGGACAAGAGCCGCGGCGCCGAGGACAATCATGCGTTCAATCTGCGCTGGCTCGAGGCCTGCCAGCGCCTGCTCAAGCCCCACGGAACCATCTGGGTCTCGGGCACGAGCCACGTGATCTACAGCGTGGGCTTTGCCATGCAGCAGCTCGGGTTCAAGCTGCTCAACGAGATCGTGTGGGAGAAGCCGAACCCGCCGCCGAATCTCTCGTGCCGCTACTTCACCCACTCTACCGAGACCGTGCTGTGGGCCGCTCGCGAGCGCAAGAGCAAGCACCACTTCGCCTACGCCCGCATGCGCGAGACCAACGGCGGCAAGCAGATGAAGTCGGTGTGGCGCATGACCGCGCCCGGCAAGAGCGAGAAGCTGCACGGCAAGCACCCCACCCAGAAGCCGCTCGCGCTGCTCGAGCGCATCTTGGAGGCCGCGTGCCCGCCTGGCGGAGTCGTGCTCGATCCGTTCAACGGCAGCGGCACCACGGGGGTGGCCGCCGCGCGGGCGGGGCACGCCTACGTGGGCATCGATCAGCAGGTCGAGTATCTCGAGCTCACGCGCATGCGCATGCTCGATGAGCGACCGGCGTGGGCCGGCAAGCCGCGGCTGCGGCTGGCCTAGCGCGCCGCTGCCCGAACCAAGCTCGCGGGCGAGCGCGACGCTGCGAGCACGACGCATCCAAGCCCGAGCGACCGGCGGCGCCGCTCGCTCCACGGCGCCCGCCGCGAGCCGCCATGCATGGCGGTCGCGAGCCCCGTGTGAGCGTTCGGACGTACTCGGTCCGCGTACGCCCTCGCGCGGGGTCGCTTCCGCCCCGTGCCGCGGGTAGCCTCCCGGCCGTGCCCCACGTCGTGTATGCGCTGTTCGAGGACCCCCAGGCCGCCGACGTCGTGCGAGCCGACCTCAGCCGCGGCGGCGACGACGGTCGAGGGCTCGACGCACGCCTCCACGAGCGCCGCCTCGACGCCAATCAGCTCCCCGAGGGCGCGACCAGCTTTGGCCGCAACTTCGTGATCACCACCGCGATCTCCAGCGCGTTCTTCGGCATCGCGGGGCTCGTGATGGGCCTCTACGACGTGGTGCTGGGCATGGGCCCCGGCATGGGCGTGGCCATCGGCATCATTACCGGCGTGGTCGTGGGGGTGTACACCGCGATGCAGGCCGGCACCCGCGTGGCCAAGCCTCCACTGCTCGAGCTCGCGCCGCGGCTGCCCCAGGGCGCGGTGCTCCTGACCGTCGAGCTCGACAGCCGCAGCGAGGCAGAGCGCCTCGTCGTGGAGCTCGACGAGCGCGGCGCCGACACTTGTGGCATCTGCTGATGCCCTTCCCTTCTTTCCTCCTCTCGCCTCGG
>JBFIJN010000623.1:0-4493 GCA_041600735.1 Nannocystaceae bacterium | reverse complement strand
GCGTCGGTCTCGAGCACGAAGCGCTGCTCGGTGCCGGTGAAGTCCTTCTTGACGATCGTGACGCTCTGGTTGGCGAGCGGCTGGTCCTCGCGATCGACCACCAGCAACTGCACCGTACCGAGCGGAAGCTCGGGCGCCACGCGAGGCGGCGGGATCTTGGCGCGCCGGGGCGCCTGGGGCTCGCCCGAGGCCTGCCCGCCGCCGTCGTGCGGGCTACCCCCGGCTGCCGCCATGCGACCGCGCGCGAGCACCACCGCCATCCCCTGCGTCGGGTTCACGGGGAAGGTCATCGAGCGATACGGCTCGCCCTCGGGATCGAGCTGCGCCCGCACCTGCAGCGTGGCCCCCGGCGGCAGCTGGTCGAGGCCGTCGAACCTCGCGTCACCCCGCTCGCCCGTCTCCACGGTGCGGGTCTCGGTCTGGCCATCGGCGGTGGTGATGTCGAGGTGCAGCGGGAGCTTGCCCAGCCCCTTGCTGGTGCCGAGGTCGAACGCGCCGACCATCAGCTCGCCCGGCGCGTTCTTCTCGTAGCCAAACACGATGCCGGGCAGCGAGATCTCCTGGCGGCCGGACTTGGCCGCGCCCTTCACCAGCATCACCGCAGTCCCGGCGCTGCCGAGCAGATCGATCTGCTGCGAGCGGATCAGCTCGCCCTCGAGCGTCACCCGGGCGATCGCCTGACCGCCTTCGAACGCCTTCAGCTCGCGAAAGTGGGCGCGCCCCTGGTTGCCCGCCTCGACCGTGCGCAGCTCGACCGTGCGCCCGTCGGCCGAGCGCAGCTCGAGCTCGACCATCGCCCCCAAGGCTGGCTCGTCGAAGCCGCCGAGCAGCACGCGCACGGTGACCTCGCCCGCGGGGATCTGCGGATCGGGGCGCGGCATGCCAGACATCTGGCGCGGGTCGGGCATGCCTGGCCCCGCTAGCGCGGGCGCAGCGAACCCCAGCACCAAGCACGCGAACAGCAGCGCCCACAGCGGGCGGCCCAAGCTGCGGCGGTTCATGCTCGCACCTCCTCGGAGCCAGCGGCGGCCTCGGCCTCGGGCGCCGACTTGGGCTCGGCCTTGGCCTGCGCCGTGCTCTCGGCGACGGCTTCGGCCTTGGCCCGCGCCGTAGTCTCGGCGACGGCCTCGGCCTCGGCCGCAGGCTCGGCGACCGCGTCCTCGCTCGGCTTCGCTGGGACCGCGGCGGCCTCTTCCTTCAGCAGCCCGCGGCGGCGCAGCTCGACCTCGAGCTGCGGATGCAGCTTCGCTTCGGCATCGAGCGCGCGGATCACCTCGACGGCCTGCAGCTCGTAGCCCTGGCGCACCTTCAGGTAGTCCTCGTGGGAGAGCTTGCCCATCTCGTAGTCGAACTGGAGCTCGTTGATCGCCCGCAGCAATCGACGGCGATCCTCTCGCAGCTCGCGCTGACCGGCGTACGCGGCCACGTCGTCCTGCTCGAGCACCACCTCTACGGGCGGTCGCGAGAGCACCAGCGCCATGCGGTAGAGCGAGCGCAGCGCGAACACCATCGCCGCCGCGGCCACCACCAAGCCCCACGTGGCGGCCTCGAGTCGACCGCCCATCGCGAGCACCACGCCCACCAGTAGCCCGGCGGCCAGCACCGCGCCCCCGAGCCACATCGCGAGCTCGCGGCGCCGCGAGGCGGCGGAGAACATCGACGGGCTCGGGACCGCTGCGGTGGCCTTCACCTCGGCCTCGATCTCAGCTGGCACCTTCCGCGTCTCCCTTCCGCGAGCCGATGCAGATGATTCCGCCCATCAGCATGACCCCGAACCCCAGCCACACCCAGTTCACCAGCGGGTTGTAGTAGAGGTTGAGGCGGGTCCAGCCGGTCGATAGCTGCACATCGGCGATCGACGAGTACACATCACCCTCGGGTGCCATGTAGCGCGAGGCCTCGGTCGTGGGCTGCTCCTTGAGCTGGTAGTACCACCACTTGGCGGGCTCGAGCTCGGCGAGCTTGTTCATCTCGCGCATCGCGTCGGCCTTCCGCTGGCTGCGCAGCGCCTCGTCCTCGGTGCTCGCCTCGATCTCCGCCAGCGAGACCCCTTGGGCACCCAGCACCGTGAGCTTCACGGTGAGCATGTCCTTTTGCCAGTCTTGCGTGGCCACGATCCCGTCGTGGCGGATCCAGTAGTCGTCGAGCTGCACCACGTCGCCAGGGAACATCACGAGCTTGCGCTCGAGCTTGTACGAGTTGCCGGCGAACCCGAAGAACATCAGCACGATCCCCAGGTGCACCACGTAGCCGCCGTAGCGACGCCGGGCCTTGGTCATGAGGCCGATCAGCGCCTCGAGCACGCTCTGCGGGCGATGCTTCTTGCGCACCCGCACCCCGCGGTAGAACTCCTGCGCGATCGTCCACATCGTGAAGGCACACAGGCCAAAGCACAGCAGGCCGGTCACCGACACGAACTGCATCCCGCCCACGCAGCCCTCGCACACGCCCTTCACGTCGGAGCCCGAGCGCACCAGCGGGATCAACACGGCCGCGAGCACCATCGCCACCAGCCCCGCGGCCAGCGGCCCCATGAACTGCTTCACGAGCGCGCTACCGGTGGTCTTGCGCCACGCCACCAGCGGGCCAAAGCCGGTGAGGAACAGCAGCGCCAGGCCCACCGGCGACATGTAGTGGTTGTAGAACGCGGGCCCGATCGTGATGCGCCCGGTGAGCTCGTTGGGTGCATCCACGAACGGGATCGCGCCGACGACCGGCACGAGCACCGAGTTGTAGAACCCGCGGAACCACACCAGATCGGTCAGCGTGGGGAAGATGACCACGATCCCCACGAACACCGAGGAGCCGAAGAACAGCCAGTTGTTGAGCAGGAACGCGAACTCGCGCGACATCACGCTCTCGAGCTCGTTGCGCGCGCGCAAGAGCGGCCAGCGCCACACCAGCAGGCCAACCGAGGCCACCACGATCGCGATCATCAGGCCGCCGAAGCTCCACGCGAGCTCCGGCGACTCGCCGAACGCGTGCACGCTCTGCACCATGCCGCTGCGGGTGAGGAACGTGCCGTAGATCGTCATGAAGAACGACGAGCACACGAGCACGAGGTTCCAGACCTTCAGCATGCCGCGCCGCTCCTGCACCATCACCGAGTGCAGGAACGCGGTGCACATCAGCCACGGCAACAGCCCGGCGTTCTCGACCGGGTCCCACGCCCAGTAGCCGCCCCAGCCCAGCTCCTCGTAGGCCCACAGGCCGCCGAGGATCAGGCCCACGCCGAGGAACAGCCACGAGAACAGCACCCAGCGGCGCACGCTCGCCTGCCACGCCGAGTCGACCTGGCCGGTGATCATCGCGGCCATGCCGAACGCGAACGGCACCGCCAGCGACACCATGCCGAGGTAGAGGCTCGGCGGGTGGAAGATCATGTACGGGTTCTGCAGCAGGGGGTTCATGCCCTTGCCCGCCATCGGGGCCCCGGGCAGCAGGTAGGGCGAGAACGGATTCTTGAGGAACAAGATGAGCGCGGTGAAGAACCCGATGATCGTGGCCAGCACCATCACCGCGTGCGGGATGAGCACGCGGTGGCGCTGCCGGTTGGCCCGGACCGCCAGCGACGAGAACAGGCTGAGCAGCAGCACCCAGAACAAGAGGCTGCCGTCGAGCGAGCCCCAGAACGCGGTGAGCTTGTAGAACACCGGCATCTCGGGGTGGCCGTTCTGCTGCACGTACTGGATCGTGTAGTCGCCGGCCAAGAACGCGTACTCGAGCAGCATGGAGGCGAACAGGGCCACGGCGAAGATGCCGTGCATGCCCTGCACCGCCCCCTCGACGAGCCGCTCGCTGTGCCGCGCCGCCCCCAGCACGGCCAGCACGACCGTGACGAGCGTCATCACGAAGAGCACGAGGATGGCGATGGTACCGAGCGTGGAGATCGTCATGCGTTGGTTCCTCGCCTCAAGTCTTGGTGGGAACGGGCGCGCTGTGGCCCCCGGGGGCCTGCACCTCGTTCTCGTATTTCGAAGGGCACTTGGCGTTCATGTCGTCGGACACGAAGCGCTTGCCGGTCTCGTCGAAGCTGCCGATGAGCACGACCTCGCCCTCCTCTTGGAAGGTGTCGGGCGGGATGTTGGTGAACAGCACGTCGAGGCTGCGCCCGCCGTGCTCGACCGCGAACAGATAGTCGCCGGTCTCCTTGCTCTTCTTGATCGAGCCCTTCACCACCGTGCCGTGCACCTTGATGACGCGGTCGCGGAAGTGGGTGGGATTCTCGATCATCTTCTCCACCACCTGCTCGACGTAGAGGTACTCGAGCACGCCCTCGTTGGGGTCGAGCGCAACCATCAACCCAAGCGCACCGGCGAGCACCACGCCCAGGCCGATCTTCGTTCCCGTTCCGAGTGCCATGATCTTCGTCCTCTTCTTCGTGCGCGAGCCCTGGGGCACGCGGGCTCGCGAGCTCGGCGACCTCAGCCGCCGATGCTCACCATAGCCTTGGCGGGACCCCCCGTCCCATCCGTGTTAAACCCATGCGCATC
>JBFIJN010000622.1:0-4495 GCA_041600735.1 Nannocystaceae bacterium | reverse complement strand
TGATCGCCGGCGCGTGGCTGCTGCAGCACGTGATCGTGGACGCGGGCTGGGCACGCGCCCAGATCGCCGGGATCGCGAGCACCGGGCGCTCCTACCAGCGCTTCATCGACAACCCCGGTACGGCGTCGCTCGAGCTCGCGGGCAAGCACGTGATCGTGATCGGCAGCCCCGGCCTGGTCACCGGGCTGCACTCGCTGTGGATCACCCACTTGCTCGGGCGCCCGCTGCCGGCAACGTGGCATGTGCTGGAGATCGGTGAGCGCCGACTGTTGGTGCGCCGCGTCGACGCCCGCACGCTCGAGCTGTCCACGATCGGCGGCATCATGCACGACCAGCCGCAGGAGACGCTCTTCCGCCCGCCCCTCGAGGCGCTGCACCGCGACGACGAGGTGAGCGTGGGACTCTTCCGCGCTCGCGTCGTCAACGAGGCGCAGAGCGGCGGCGTGATCTCGGTGCGCTTCGTCTTCGATCGCGCGCTCGAGGACTCGGAGCTCGTCTTCCTCGCGGGGGGTCCCGACGGGCTCGCCCCGTTCGAGGTGCCCGCGATCGGCAAGGCAGTCGCGCTAGCGGCACCGGTGCTTCCGGGTAAATTCGAACAAAACCCATGAGGGTTGTGGCCGAAGGGTCCAGCTTGGACCACCGGTAGTAAGACCCTGATATTGATAGCTATATACCGTCAAAACGCGTGTTTCGCGCGAGTTGATCCACTGCGAATTCCATTTCTCGTTACCTAAAATTCATGTAGTGCTGGAGGTTGGGACACGCTCCTATGACACGCCGTCTACCCGCCCTCGCCCTGCTCCCGCTGCTTGCCTGCACCCTCGACGAAGCGGACGAGCTGCGCGCCGAGTCTCTGCCCACGCTCGAGGAGGCGGGACCCTCGCGCACGGCGAGGCCCCGCGCCCCGGCGCCTCGGCTGACCCTCGCCCCGGGACCGGTCGCCGCCGAGGCGGGCGCGCTGATCATCCCGATGGACACCACGTATCAGAACACCGGCACGCTCCGCGCATTCGGGCTGGTCTACGAGCTGCTGGTCGCGGGCATCCCCGTTGGATGGGCGATCGCACCGGGCAAGAACTTTGGCGATCCCGACTTCATCGCTTCGGCGACCGACAACCAGAACGGTGCGGTGATCAACAACCATGGCTACCGCGCGGGTCCGTGGGTGATCAGCGCGGACGATGCTGCCGCGGCGCTTCCGATCATCCAGGCCTGGCAGGTCGCGTACCCGGCAACGAGGGTCCACGTTGCCACCGCGCCGTTCGTCGTCGACATCTCCCGCTATCTGATCGCAGCGCCGAGCATCGCGATGTTCGCGGACGGCAATCAGGGCATCGCCCGCAACTACGTCCAGGCCGCGCACATCCCCGATTCCGTGGGCGACTACGGCTGGCCCAACGGCAGCCCCGACATGCTGAGCGTGGCCGAGATCTCCGGGCCCAGCAACGTCAACCACCAGGACGGGGCGCTGTTCGACGCCGACGGCGACCCCAACTACTGCCAGCTGATGTCGATGCACTGGGGAGTCAACGCGGCCCAGGGCAACCCCGAGGTGGTCGCGGAGGTCCGCAGCTACCTGGGGTTCCCCACCCACTTCTTCGCCGAGTGCCAGGCGGTCAATGCGTTCGAGAACCTGAACCCCCACGGGTTCTTCTTGACCACGACTGGACTGGCGATCGGCAATCGCCCCGACGCCGTGACGGTGTACAACGCCGACGAGCCGTTCGCGCAGTTCGACGGCGGATTCACGACGATCGGAGGCAGCGAGCCTGCCTACTCGATCCCGGCCGGCGGGGCGTACAAGGCGGGCGACGTCGTCATGCTGACCGAAACGGGCACGCCCGTGGGCATCAACGACGTGTGGATGACCGGGTATCTCGATGGCGCGTGCCCCCCCGATGCGCAAGCGTGCGGCACGCTCGGCAAGGTCAGCTACCTCGGGGGCCACTCCTACTCGACCAACGTGCCGATCTCGACCAACGGGAACACCCAGGGCGCGCGCCTCTTCCTCAACTCGCTGTTCGAAGCGCCCTGCGCCACGACCGAGGGACACCCGCTGGTGAACCTGAGCAAGCAAGCGCCGACCGAGGTGTACGTGCCGGAGATCGACTACACGATCGACTACATCAGCTTCGGGCCCACCGTCGCTTCCAGCGCGCTTCTCGTGGACACCCTGCCTGCCGGTGCGACCTTCGTCTCCGCGTGCTGTGGTGGCGTGCTCCAGGGCGACGAGGTCGTGTGGGATCTCGGCAACCTCGGCATCAACGAGGGCGGAGTCGTCTCGGTCACCGTCTCGCTGCCGGGGTACGGCACCTACGACAACATCGCGCGCATCGACTACCGGGTCGGGCTCACCCCGTTCTCGGTCGACTCGAACCTCGTGTCGACCGAGTACCTCCCCGAGCCGGCGGCCACGAGCACCGGGGGCACCGAGGGCAGCGATAGCGGCGGCGCCACGACCGATTCCACCACGGGTGCGGTCGGTGGCGAAGGAACCTCGAGTGGCGCCGACGCCAGCGCGTCGGCCGAGGGCACCCACGGCTCGGCCGAGGGCAGCGCGAGCCTCGACGGCACGGGGGGCAACTCGAGCGCTTCGGGTGGCGGGTCACGCGGCGAGTCCGCGTCGGCCTCGGGCTCGGGCGGCCCGAACGACTCGGCCTCGAGCCGCGGCGACGAGGGCGACGGGGACAGCGGCTCCTTCGGCGGCTCCACCGATGCGGATTCCGGGTGCGGGTGCCGCGAGACCACGCCAACGGCCGCGTCGTGGGCCTGGCTGTTGCTGGGCCTCGGCCTGAGACGGCGCCGCCGCGCGGCCTGAGTGGGTCCGCCCCTCCCTTCGGGGAGGGGCACGTCGTCGGAGCTGGCGGTTGCGCTAGCCGATCGTGACCGAGCTCAGCAGCACCGAGACCGTGAGATCCTCGCTCCCGAGGTCGAACGAGACCTCGAACGAGAGCGGCGCGGCGCAGCGATTCTCCAGGTTGTCGAGCTGCTCTTGCTCGAACGGATCGAGGCTCTCGTAGATCGGAATCGTGAGGGTGAGCGGGCCGGGCGGCTGCGGCTGCGGAGCACCATTGGTGCTGCTCCAGCACTCGGTGTCGCACAGATAGCGCTCTTGGTAGAGGGCCAGCGCGCGGCCGTCCCAGGTGAGCTCTTGGGTCTGACCGGGCTCGAGCGCGATCACCTCGACGGTAGGCATGGGAGGCGGGGGGCACTCGCAGCCACACAGGTGGCCGAGCGCGAGCGCGAGCTCTTGGCCGCCCTGCGCGACCGAGAACGGGAGACAGTACTCGGCCGAGCCCACCACATAGACGGGATCGGCGGTGTCGTTGACGAGCTCGATCGTGACCTCGAGCGTGGCCTCGATGGTCGCGGTGGGCTCGAACTCGCAGACGACCGGGCCCGTGTCCGTGTTGCCGGTGCCGTCGGTGCCGTCGGTGCCGTCGGTACCGCTCGCGCTGTCGTCACTCGTCGTCGGGCCCACGGTGCCGTCCGAGCCCTGGCTCGTGCCCACGCTGGTCCCGGCAGTGGAGCCCGCTCCCTCTTCACTGGACCCGTCATCGCCAGGACACGCACTCGCGAGCACCAGCACCATCAGCGACGACGAAACTCCAAGATTCAAACCAAGCATGCAGCGAGGATGGTACGGCCCGCCCGGCTCGGCAAGCCGGTTTCTCACCCGCCCGGGCTCATCGCACGCACGCGGCCGTCCTCGGCCACCTCGCCCGGCAGCGCGATGCCTTCGGAGAGCGCGACAATGGCGTCATAGATCGCGTCTCGCTCGCGTCGCAGACGCGCCACCGCGCGCGTGGATTGCTGCCGGGTCAACCGCACCCTCACCGCGCGCGCGGTCTCGCGAGCCATGCTGAGGTAGCGCAGCGCCACCGCGCCCCCCAACGCGCCGAGCAGCGCCACCACGCTGCCGGCCAGCCACGGCGTGTCGGGTAGCCGCGGGAACGCGAGATGCAGCTGGTGATGGCCGATCCCCGCGAGCACGCCCACGGTGATCCACGTGAGCGGGAACGCGATCATCCCCAGCAGCAGCTTCACGGTGGCCGCGTCCTTGAGCTTGCGCGCGGCCACCTTGGAGATGGCGATGAGCCCCAGCGCCGTGGGCAGGTTCACCAGGTACCCCACCAGCACCAGCACCGGCAGCACCACGAACACGCCGAAGATCTGCAGGCCGAGGAACAACGCGAGCCACTTCGAGCCCAGCGAGGGCGGGCGATCGAGATCGTAGTCCTCGAGGCGCAGCGCGCGGAGATCGGCGTCGTACTGGGTCACCCGCCGCTGCAGCGCCTCCACCCGCGCGGGCTCGCGCTGCATGAGCGCGTGGTAGCCGGCCCGCACGCGGGCGAAGCCCAGCACCCGCTCACCGATCGTGGTGCGACCGGGATCGGCCCCCGCCCGATGGGCTCGCTCGGCCCGCACCAAGCGACGCGTGCGATGCATCAGATCGTGCAGCTCCCACGAGTCGCTCGCGAACACGACCTCGCGC
>JBFIJN010000621.1:0-4508 GCA_041600735.1 Nannocystaceae bacterium | reverse complement strand
GTCACGCGGTCTTTGGCTTGCCGCCGAACCACTCGCTCGGATCCCAGTCGATGTCGCCGTAGCCGGGAAAGCCCCAGCCGGCGCCGCCGCAGGTGAGCACTTCGAGACAGGAGCCAGGCCCGAGCTCGACGAGGCTCCACGGCTCCACGGCGCGCGGACGGCCGGCTGCCGACGCGCGCAGCCACACCTCGGTGCCGAGCGGTGGCCCCGCGCGGTCGATGCCGTGCGGCGGGTTGCGGACGCGATCGAAGGCCACGCAGGCGAGGAGCGGACGCTGCACGCCCTCGTGCACGAGATAGCGGCGCACCACGCCCTCGCCTCCGCGATGCTTGCCGTCGCCGCCCGAGCCCTCGCGCAGGGCCGCCTCGAGCGTCACGCCCGCGAGCTCCGGTGTGTTGGGCCAGGGGCTCGCGAGGATCGGCCCGCTCCACGCGGAGCTCGCGGGGCGATCCGGTCGACCGCCCTCGCCCCCCGGGAGCACCTCGGTGAGCATCACGGCGGCGCCGCCATCCTCCGCATCGAGCGTGCGCAGCTCGACGACCGCACCCAAGCTGCACGAGCCCGCGCCCACGCGTCCGGGCCATGCGTTGGCGAGCGCACCGAGCACGGCATCGAAGGTCCGCGCCATGCCGTGCGCGATCGCAGCGGGATCGTGACCCGCGTCGTCGTCGAGACCGACCCAAGTCTCGCGCTCGCACAGGATCTCGAGGCGCTCGAGCCACGCGCGGCCGGGTGCCTCGCCGAGCGCATGCGCGAGCGCGAGCACGCAGGCCGCGTGCGTGCGCGCCCGAGCAACGCCAAAGCGCCCGCTCGGATCACGCTCGTCGCTGTCACGCAGATCGACGCAGTACCCACCACCCTCGCGATCGGTGAGCCGCACCCGCACGCCGAGCCGCCCGCCATCGGGGCGCGTCACGTCGTCGGAGAACGAAGCCCCGCCCCGCCCCAGGCGCGGCCAGGAGGTTGGAAGCGGGGCCCCAGCGGGGAGCAAGGCCCCCGCCGGGAGCGGGGCCCCAGCCGGGAGCACGGCCCCAGCGGGGAGCAAGGCCCCAGCCGGGTGCAAGAGGAGTTGGTCGCGCAGCACTTGAAAGGGCATGGCCGAGTCGTCGCCCGGGAGCGTAACTCGGCCGCGCCCGTGCTACGGCGCGGGGTCGGGGATGAACGTAATGATGGTCGGCTGCGGAAGACCGGTCCCGCCGCAGGCGGGGAGCGTGTTGCCGCCACACACGATCGGTTGGCCCTGGAGCTCCCCCAGACGCGGCGTGCTCACGCAGCTGGCGCCGCCGAGGGCCATGGTCCACTCGGCCTCCTTCACCGCTGGGAACGGGGCCGGCGCATTGTTGTAGAGCACGTAGTCGTTCAGCCAGATCTGCGTGCCGACCTCGGTGTGCGAGGTCCCGTCGCCGCAGTAGTCGGCCCGCACCATCGCGGTGGCCAGCTGGTGGAAGTTGGTCCCGAAATCCCAGGGGGTGTAGCCATAGCTGACGGCCTTGCCGACCGCGCCCCGGGTGCAGGCGATGTACATGGTGTCGTTGGTATGGCTGAACCAGCCCGTCTGGGTGTCGACCGTGAGGTCCTTGACGAGATACGAGTGGAACGCGAGCGCGGGGTCCGCGAACGGGTCGTTGTCCTCGTCGCAGGTCGGTCGGTAGAGGATCTCGCCCTCATAGTCCGGGTCGACGCGCGGGTAGTTCACGAGCCACTCGTAGGCCCTGGACCCGAACGCGTCGATCTTCATGTCGCGCAGCCAGAGGTCGGTCTCGATCGTCTCCAAGATCCCATCGACCTCGACCTCCACCGCGATCTCCCAGAACGTATCCCCCCAGTGCCAGTCCGAGACCGTGCACGTGAAAGCGGGATTGTTCACATCCGCGACCGTCAGGGGACCCAGGACGCCATCGGCGGAGAGCTGGATGTCGGGGAGACCCAGGCTGGCCGTCGAGAACTCGCCTGCGATCTTTCCCCCGGCCGCGCCCTGACAGACACTCGCGCGGATCTCGAGAACCCTCACCGAAGCCTCGGCCCCATCTTTGAGCGGAAGATTGTCTAGGGGATATTCTCCGTGGGTGCCGAGGAAGTTCGTGTTGAGCTTCCCCGGGCCGTCGTGATTGTGGCGGAACTGGAGGTCGGGGATTCCACTGCCACTGTCGGTGGGCTCGGTATCGCAGCCTTGGCTGGCGAGAATGAGCGTCGCAAGGGTAGCGAGGTGCACGAGTCGGGTCGGTGTGCTCATGGTCGTATCTCTCTGGTCTGTAGGGCTCCCCGCCACGCTCGCGCGGGCCGGTGCCTCCACTCGTCGACTTGCTGATGAATGGCGGCGCGAGCCCAAATCGATTCACCCGCGGGAGTCTTTTTCGTTTTGTGCGGCGCGTGAGAGGAAAATCAAGTAAGTTAGCAGCCCAAAGCGTGGTGGAGAGCGAGGACGAGCCGCGGCTGCTGGCGGCGTGGAAGCACGGCGACCAGGATGCAGGAGCAGCGCTGTTCGGCCGCTACTACGCGCCGGTGCTTCGCTTCTACCACAGCAAGGTGGGGCCACAGGCGCACGACCTGGTGCAGCGCTGCTTCTTGCGCTGCCTCGAGCTGCGCTCGCGGATCCGCGAGGACGCGAGCTTTCGCTGCTTCGTGTTCGGTGTGGCGCGCAACTTGCTGCTCGAGCACTACCGTCGCATGCGGACCGATGCGCGCATCGATTTCACACTGGTGACCGTGGAAGACTTCGGGCCCACCCCCAGCTCGCTGGTGGCCCACGGCGAGCAATCGCGACTGCTGCTGCAGGCGCTGCGACGGCTCCCGGTCGAGCAGCAGATCGTCGTCGAGCTCTACTACTGGGAAGATCTGAATGCGCGAGAGATCGCCGAGATCTACGAGGTGCCCGAGCCCACCATCCGCACGCGGCTGCGACGCGCGAAGCTGAAGCTCGAGCAGGAGATCGACGCGCTCGCGAGCGAGCCGCAGCTCGCATTCGACACGAGGACCAACCTCGACGCCTGGGCCCGGCGGCTGCGGGACGAGCTGGGTCGGTCCTGATCGCGGCCACCATGCATAGCGAGGACTCGACCAAGAACGATGGCGCGCCGAGCGATGGCGCGCCGAACGATGGCGCGCCGAACGATGGCGCGCCGGTCTCGGCGATGATGCTCGGGGGCAAGCCGGCCCAAGAGGAAGTGCACCTCAAGCGCCAGGTGTTGCTGGCGCGGCTGTTTCCGCAGCGGGTCGCTCGCCCGCGGCTCGGTCGCTACGACGTGCTCGAGTTCGTGGGCGAGGGCGGGATGGGCACGGTATTCGCGGCCTACGACCCGCGGCTCGATCGACGCGTCGCGGTGAAGCTGCTGCGCCAGGCCCCGGGCGGGCAGACGCAGGGACGCGCGCGAATGCTGCGCGAGGCCAAGGCGCTCGCGCGGCTGTCCGATCCCAACATCGTCACGATCCACGAGGTCTGGGAGGAAGACGACGAGATCTACCTCGCGATGGAGTACGTGCAGGGGGAGACGCTGGCCGAGTGGCAGCGCCCCACGCGAGCGTGGCGGGAGGTGCTGGAGGTCTATCGCCAGGCGGGGCAGGGGCTCGCGGTCGTCCACGCGGCGGGGATGGTCTACCGCGATTTCAAGCCGCACAACGCGATCCGTCGCGACGACGGCGTGGTGAAGCTGCTCGACTTTGGGCTCGCTCGCTTCGATGCAGAGCAGGCCGAGACCGGCGAAGGACCGCCGGCGTCGGCCGGTGATGGTGATGGTGATGGTGATGAAGCCGCGGACGAGTCGGCCGAGCACCTGACGCGGCCGGGCACGATCATGGGAACCCCGGCCTATATGGCCCCGGAGCAGCGCGTGGGAGCGGTCGCCGATGCGCGCAGCGACCAGTTCAGCTTCTGCGTGGCGCTGTGGGAGGCGCTCTACGGCGCGCTGCCGCTCGCGCGCAGGATCGGCCCCGACGGCGAGGAGGTCGAGACGCTGGTTCGCACGGAGGTGGGCCGCGAGAGCGGAGTTCCAGCGTGGGTGCGCAAGGTGCTCGAGCAGGGGCTGGCGCGCGAGCCCGACGCGCGCCATGCCTCGATGCACGCGCTGCTGCTCGAGCTAGGCCGCGATCCGGCGGTTCGTCGCCGCAGACTGCAGAGCGTGACGGCCGGGATCGTGCTCGCGCTGGGCAGCGGCCTCGTGTTCGCCGAGCTACGCACGGAGCCGTCGACCTCCTGCGTGGAGGCCAGCGCGTGGTGGAGCGCCGAGCTGCGCGACGCGGCCGAGGCCGGCGTGATGGGGGCGGGCGGCACGGTGGCGGCACAGACCTGGGCCTTGCTGTCACCGCGTCTCGATCGCCACGCACAGGAGCTGTCGACGCTGCGCGAGGAGGCCTGCGAGTCGCACCGACGGGGGCTCTTGCCCAGCGCGCACTACGACCTGCAGGTGGCGTGTCTGGAGCGACGCAAGGCGGGCTTTGCCGAGCTCACGGAGCGACTGACCCGCGGAGACGAGGGCGCGGTCGCGAACGCCAACAAGGCGGTGGCCGCGTTG
>JBFIJN010000620.1:0-4524 GCA_041600735.1 Nannocystaceae bacterium | reverse complement strand
GCGGCACCAATGCCAATGCCGAACACCCGCGCGACCCCGCCGCGCTCCGAGAGGCGGCGGACCAGCGCCTGCGCCCCCGCGAAGATCTCGGTCTCGTTGCCCACCCAGCCATCGGTCAGGAACAGCACATAGCGGTTGAAGCCCGGGGCGACCTCGTCGGTGAGCGCGGCCTGGACCGCGTCGGCCATCATCGTGCCCCCGCTGCTCTGCATGCCATCGAGGAAGCGCAGCGCTTCGATCAGGTTGCTGGCGTTCGCCGGCCGCGGGTGGCCGAACAGCCGCTCCGTGCCCGAGGCGAAGCCGACCACGTCGAACGTATCGACCGGGCGCAGGCGCGCCAGCAGCTCGCGCGTGGCCTGCTTGGCCAGCGCGAGCGGTGGTCCGTACATCGAGCCCGAGCGATCGACCACGAACACCACCTCGCGCCGACCGACGACCGCGTCCACATCGACCGCGGGCGGGTGCACCACCATGAGGTAGTGGCCGTCCCCGCTCGCATCGGGCTCGCCGAGCAAGACCGAGGCGGTGGGCGTGGGGCCGGCCACGCGGTAGCGCAGCACGAAGTCGCGGTTGGGCAGCTCGTCCTTGGCGGCGAGCGTGGCCTGCAGGCGACCGCCCTCGAGGGTGGCGTCGACCTCGTGGGTGGGCGACGTATAGGAGAGGATCGGGGGACCGGCCTGGGCGTCGACCTCGATCGACACATCGTGGCCGGTGCGCACGCCAGGGCCTGCGATCGGCGGGGAGATCCGGGCCGCGTCGGGCACCGAGTCGCCCTCGGGCACGAAGCGCGGCCCGACCACGAGCGGGAACACCAGCTCGTACTCACCCGAGTCGTAGGTCAGCGTCTGCAAGTAGCGGATCTCCACCAGCACGTCCTCGCCGGGCGCGATGTTGGTCACCGATTGAGTAAAGAGGTTGGGCCGCTCCTGCTCGAGCAGCGCCGCGGTGTGCCCGGCCGCGCGCGCCTCGGCAAAGGTCGCGCGCGCGTGCTCGCGACGCATGATGTCGGACTGGATCACGCGATCCCCGATCGTCATGCGCAGATCGGAGACCGCGCTGTTCTCGGGCAACGGGAAGCGATAGACCACCTCGATCGGCTGGGTCGAGGAATTGTGGAAGCGCTGCCACACCTGGACCGCGGCAATGTTGCCGCGCAGCGCGGCGTGAACCGCCGTGTGACGCAGCGGCAGCGGGTTGCCCGTGCGGTCGACGAGCTCGGGGAGCTCGCCGGGATCGGTGTACGCATAGATCCCCGCTTCGCCCCCCGGGCGTGCCGGGCCGCTCCACGCGGGCGAGCCGGGCAGCGTGCCCGTGTGCCAGCGCGCTTCGACCACCGGCTCCTCATCATCCCCGGGGTAGCCGTCGTCGTACCCGGGGTCGTACGGGGGGTAGGACGCCGCCCGGCAGCCGAGCAGCAGCACCATCGAGAGCCACGAGAGCAGCGCGATCCAACCCGAGCGAGGTGACATCGGGGCAGGAACGCGGCGGCGGCGAGCGGCTTGCGGGCGCTTGGGATGGCTCGCCGGTCGCCTCAGGCGTGGGTGCTCCACGCAGGCGGATCCGCTTGCGCCTCCTCCAACGCGCGCGGGTCATCGAGGAAGCGCAGCAGGATCTGCTGCGCCACGCGGCCGCGCTGACGCGCCGGGGTGGGAAAGCGCAGCAGCAGCTCCACGCGCCCCGGCTCGGGCAGCTCGAGATACACGACCGGCTCGGTGCTGATGAGCTGGCCGCCCACCCCCGTCGGCGACGCCTTGGCCAGCGCGTGGCGAGTATCGTCGATGTACTGCGCGCAGCGCTCGCGGGCGATGCTGGCGAGCTTGTCCCGCGCCGACGGCCAGTCCGAGTCGGCGGCCAGCGGCACGCGCAGCACGTGCAGCACGAAGTCGTCCGACATCGACTCGTTGGTCACCGCCTGGGTGAGGAAGATGCTGTTGGGCAGCGTGATCTTGCGACCCGTGCGCTGGTGGATCGACAGGCCGGGGCCGACCTCGAGCACCGCCGTGGTGAGCGGGCCGATGTCGAGCACGTCTCCGCGCACGCCGCCGACCTCGATGCGATCGCCGACGCGAAAGCTACCCCCGCTGGCCCGCAGCGTGCTGCCCATGAGGCACATGAAGAATTCCTTGGTCGCGAGCACCAGCGCGGCAGCGATCGCCGCCACCGAGATCGCCACCGCCCGCAGCTCTTGGGCCCACACCACGGTGACCGAGAGCAGGATGAGGGCGATCGTCGCGTTGCGGATCTGAGCGCGCCAGCGCAGCTGATCGTCGATCTCGAGCTTGGAGCGACGCAGGGCGCGGAGCGCCGCCCCGCGCAGCGCGAGCAGCACGACCACGATGATGAGCGAGGCAAGGATGTCGTGGACGACGACATCGTCCCGGGGCGGATCGAGCAGGGGCATGACTGGCCGGGGTGGAGATCTAGCGTAGACGAGCGCTCGGGGTCTACGCGCCGTGTCGGCGGGCGAGCCCGCTACGCGACGGAGGCGCTCCTCGCCGCACGTGGCACGCGGGCCAGCCAGGCCTCGATCGCCTCGCGCAGCCCGACCGCGTCACCCGTCGCGACCACGGTCAGTCCCGGCTCGGGATCGAGACCACAGGCCTCGCTCGCGATGACCGGCAGCCCCCGCGCGAGCGCGGCCAGCAGCTGGCGCGGCGCGGTCTCGACATGCGCGGGCAGGACCACGAGCTCGGCATCACCCAGATCGCCGCGCCGCACGGGCCGAGCCCAGAAGTCCTGCGACTCGAGCACCGGACCGCCGAGCACGAGCTCGACGTCGAGACCACGCAGCGCCTCACGGAGCTCGTAGGCGCCCTTGCGACCCAGCGTGCTCGCGGGGAACAGCACCCGCGGCGGGCCCTCGCGATGCGGGGCCGCTGCGCGAGCCGGGACTGCGGGCGGTCGAGCCCAGCCCGCGCGCACGGCTCGATCCCCCAGCGCGCGCGCGAGCCCAGCGTGGGGCGTCACCAGGCGCTCGGCCGCGGCCAGGGCCGCACGCTCGAGCTCGATCGCCTCGGGCTCGACGCGGAAGTCTGCGAGCGTCGAGCTCTCGGGATGCAGCCGATGCGCCCGATCGAGCGCAGCCTGCAGGTGCTCGAGCGGCGGCCGCGTCATCAACACATCGAAGCGCCGCCCGCCCAGCGCGCCCAGGCACCACAGGTGCGGCAGCAGCGTCTGAGCCACCACCAGGTGCGTGGCGCTGGCCGGCAATCGCTTGGCCATCGCCGCGGCCAGCCGCGCCTCCTCGCGCAGCAACGCGGCCTGGCGCGCGGCCCCTTGCGCAGCGAGCCGTCGCGAGGCCAGCGCGCGGCGCAGCGTGAGCCCCGGGAATTGGTGCACCGCCGCGAAGCCCTCGCTGCTCCACGCATAGCGGGCCCTTCGCAGGCGCTGGCCATCGAGCGGCAGCAGCAAGACATCGGAGGGCTCGCGCTCCGCCGCCATCCAAGCATCGTGCTCGGGCCACACGCCATCGACCAGCCATGCTCGGTGCCCGCGCTCGATCGCCGGAGTCGGACGCACGCGGTGGCACGTGGTCTCCTCGCACGACAGGCAGCTCCGCGCCCCTTGCGTGGGCGCCACCACGCGCAGCGGCGTGCCGGGCTCGAGGCGCAGGCGCGGTCGCTCGCCCCCTCGCGCTGCCGTCGAGCGGCCAAACCCGCGCAGTCGCAGCACCAGCGCGTCGGGCCCGAGCTCTGCCTCCACGCGAAACGCATGAGCCGAGCGCACCCGCAGATCGACGTAGTTCCACATCACCGTCGCATCGTGCCCGGCCGCGGCGGCCGAGCCCGGCACCACTCGCGAGTGGGCATGTCGCTCCACGATCTCCAGCCCCGCGCGGCGAGCCGCGTCGTACAGCGCATTGGACAGCTGGCACAGCCCGCCCGCGATCGAGGGCACGATGCAGCCCTCGCGCACCTCACGACCCTCCACGAACCCGCGGCTCGCCCACGGCGGCCCCACCTGCGCCCAGAAGCTCAGCACCTGCTCCGGTCCCACCTCGATCCCGTGCAGCGAGCGGATCGCCCGGCGCAGGTTCTCCACCTTGCCCGCCTCGAGCACCCACTCCGGCCCCGCATCGGTCGACCACAGCGGCGTGCGCGACGTGGCCAACAGCGGCGCCCCACGCAGCGTGGCCCCGGGCTCGTGGCGACGCGGCCCCTCGCGACCGAGGTCGGCGAGCAGCCGTCGAGCTTGATGCACGGTCACCTTCGCGCGCCACCAGGCCGCGGTCGCTCGCGTGGGGACCTCCTCCACGGCGGCCCCGACGGGCGAGGCGGCGCGGCTATTCCGCGGGCTGGGCATCGCGCCTCCTCGTGACGCACCACGCCGGGCCGTCGGCCTCCCGATCGAGTGGAATCTGCGAGCCGCTGCTCATGCGGTAATCGCTCACCAGCGCGCCTGCAGCCCCACCGACGGGACCACGTAGCGGAACCCCTGCTCGGTGCAGCCCGCGATCCCATTGGCCGCGGCCGCCTGCATCATGGCCTCGCCCGTAGTATCGACTCCACCTCCAGCGATGTCCGT
>JBFIJN010000619.1:0-4529 GCA_041600735.1 Nannocystaceae bacterium | reverse complement strand
CGCGTGATCGCGGTGCACCTGCTGCGCGCCAAGTAGCGCTCGTTGTTCAACCTGCGCCGCAGCGCGCAGATGGGCCCCAAGCGGCTCGCCGCGCTGATCGTGATGGGGCTGCTCACGTGGGTGGGGATCCTGCTCGTGTCGCAGTGGTTCCTGGGCCGCGTGGTCGCGATCGAGCCGATCGGCGTGGTGATGCTGCGCAAGCTCGTCGAGCTCGTGCTCGTGTTCCTGCTCTCGATCCTCACCGTCTCCAACCTGATCGCGGCGTTCTCCACCTTCTTCCTGGCCGACGACCTGCCCGCGCTCGTGGCTCGCCCGGCCCCCGCCAATGCGCTCTACTTGGCGCGCTTCGCCGAGAACGGGCTGTACTCGTCGTGGATGACGCTCACGTTCGCGGCCCCGTTCTTCGTGGCCGCGGGCCTCACCATGCACGCACCGCTCGGCTACCACCTCACGTGGATCGTCGCGCTCCCGCTGCTGGCCACGATCCCCACCTCGCTCGCGGTCATCGTCGCGATGGTGCTCGGCCGCGTGCTCTCGGCCCATCGCACGCGCCAGCTGCTGATGATCATGGCCACCGTGGTGTTCACGGTGCTGTTCGTGCTGTTCCGCCAGCTCGAGCCCGAGCGCTTCGTCGACCCCGACCAGCGCGCGCCGCTGCTCGAGGTGCTCGGCCAGGTGCAGAGCAGCCCCTCGCCGTGGCTGCCGAGCGCGTGGACGGCCGATGCCCTGTGGTCGCAGCTGTCTCCGGTGGGCGAGGCGGTGGGGTACCCGCTCTTGCGACTGCTCACCGGAGCGCTCGCGCTGGTGTTCGTGGCGGGCTGGGTGTTCCGCGCCACGTTCGCGACCGCATTCTCGCGCGCGCAGGAAGGTCAGGGCCGCGCGATCGGCCACGGTGGGCGCCCCGTGACCGCAGCGCGTCGCGAGCTGCATGCGCTGGCCACCGCGCTCGCCGAGCGCGGGGGTCACGTGTCGCCCCATGCGGCGCTCGCCCGCAAGGATCGCCGCGTGTTCCTGCGCGATGCCACGCAGTGGACACAGATGCTGCTGCTCGTGGCCCTCGTGGCGATCTACGTGGTCAACTTCAGCTACATCCGTAGTGCCGGAGACAGTGGAATCATTCCGCGGCAGGGACTGCACTTCATCAACCTCTCGCTCGGTGGGTTCGTGGCGGTCGCGGTGTGCGTGCGCTTCGCATTTCCCGCGATCTCGCTCGAGGGTCGCGCGTTCTGGATCGTGCTGCGCGCCCCGCTGCCCATGCTCGAGGTCCTGCGCGGCAAGTGGCGCTCGCTCGCCGCCCCGCTCGCGGGCCTGGTCGCGCTGCTGGTGGCGATCACCAGCCTCTGGCTCGGCTCCGGCCCGCTGCTCACCGCCGTGGCCGTGCTCACCGTGGTACCGCTCACCGTGGGCCTGTGCGGCCTCGCGCTGGGCCTGGGGGCCCGCTTCCCGCGCTTCCACATCGACAACGCGGCCAAGATCGCCACCGGTCTCGGCGGCGTGCTCTACATGTTCAGCGGCCTCGCATTGCTGCTCGTCGTGGTCCTGCTCGCGGTCACGCCCACGCTCGGGCTGTGGCAGTGGGTCGAGCACGGCTATCTCCCCGGGGGCCTCGCAGGCGTGCTCGGAGGCCTCGCAGGCGTGATCGCGCTCGGGCTGCCGCTCACGGTGGGACACGTCGCGGTGCGCGTTGGGGCGCGGCACCTCGAGACGCACGGCATCGATGCCTGAGCGGGCTCGCAGCGCGGCGTGCCCCCGCGACAGCGACGCTCGGCCCGGGTTACGCTTCGGCCGATCATGAGCTCTGCCCACGCCCTCGCGTTCTTGTACCTCACCGTCGGTCAAGCCACCGACGGCACGCTCACCGCCGAAGAGATGCGCACGCTCGCCGACCGGCTACGCAAGCGCGCCCCCGAGCTCTCGCTCGAGGAGCTCGGCACGGTGCTTCGACAGACCGTCGACGCGTACAAGAAGATCAGCACCCGCGAGCAGAAGCTCGAGCAAGCCCAGGCTCACGCGACCTCGCTGAGGGACGTCGTCGACGAGAAGATGCGAAGCGCAATCGTCAGTGATCTTCGCGCGATCGCCGAGGCCGACGGTGACGTCTCTGGGCCCGAGCTGGAATTCATCGACCAGATCGCAGTCACGATGGGCGTCGCCGACTGATACCACCACCGTGGCGCTCGTCAGCTGCACGAGCCGCAGCCGAACAGCTCCACGAACTGTGCACACGCGGCGTCCCACTGCGTGGTGCAGCAGAAGTCGTCGAACAAGCACACGCAGGCCTCCACGAATGGATCGTCGCAGCCCGGCGTCGGCTGCTCGGAGCAGCACGTCGAGGCGCCCGGCGGCGGCATGCCACCACAGCTGCCGCAGCCGAACGAGTCCACCTGATCCACGCACACCTGGTCCCAGGCGGTATCGCAGCAGTAGGCGTCCTGCATGCACACGCAGCCCTCCACGGCCGCGTCGTCGCAGCCGGGCGTGCCGTTGTTCGAGCAGCAATCACCCCCGCCCGGTGGCGGCGGTGGTGGACCCCCGCTGTCGCCCGTGTCGCCCGGTGGTGGACCGCCCGTGTCCAGCCCGCCGCCACAGTGCCCGCAGCCCAGCGCCTCGACGGCCGCGGCGCACACCTCTTCCCAGCCCGAGTCGCAGCAAAATGCGATCTCGCTGCACACGCACGACTCGACGGTCGCGTCGTTGCAGCCGGGGCTCGCTCCGACTACGCAGCAATCCTGCCCCGCGGGCGGCGGCCCGGTTCCATCGGCATCGTCGCCCGCATCGGGCGGGCCCCCGCACATCCCACAGCCGAGATCTTCCACCAGTGCAGCGCAGCTCTCCGTCCACGTGTCGCTGCAGCAGCCGGGGGCGTCGGCGCACACGCACGACTCGACGAATTGGTCGTCGCAGCCCGGGCCGCTCTGGGCGAGACAGCAGCTGCCGTCCGCACCGTCGGTGTTCACCCCAAAGGTCGCATCGCCCTCGGTGCTCGGGGCTGGGGGACCCGGTGGTGGCCACGAGCCAAAGCTGTCCGACGGCGCACCCTGGCTGCACGCGGCCGCCAGCCCGAGCCCGAGCGCCGCGACGCTCATCCCCCAGATCCGCTTCATGATGTGAGCCCCCGCTCCAAGCTGTCCCCGCATCATCCCACATTCGTCGCCTCATGCGTGAGCGCGAGCGCTCGCCGAGCGCTCGAACGCGCTCGGCGGGGGTGTCCGGGGCAACGGGGCTAACTACAAGAACCGCAAGAGAGCGACTCGACCTCGCCCACGCAGGTGAGATCCCAGAACACGTCGCAGCAGTAGGGATCGGCCGCGCACACGCAAGCCTGCACGGCGGCGTCGGGGCAGCCGGCCCCGGGCTGCTGCTGGCAGCACGCGGAGACGCCCCCTCCGCCTGGCCCGCCGCAGCTGCCACAGCCAAACGACTCGACCTGGCTCACGCACAGGCCGTCCCACGCGGTGTTGCAGCAGTAGTCGTCCTGCATGCACACGCACGACTCGATCGCCGCGTCGTCGCAGCCTGGGGTGCCGTTGTTCGTGCAGCAATCCCCGTCGCCCGCGAGCGGAGGAGCGCCGCCCGTGTCGCCCCCTGGCGGCGGATCTCCGCCCGTGTCTCCGCCCGTGTCTCCACCCGGCGGTGGAGGAGCGCCGCCCGTGTCTCCGCCCGTGTCGCCGCCCGGCGGCGGCGGTGGATCGCCCGCCGTGCAGTGGCCACAGCCGAGCTGCTCGATGAGCGCCGCGCAGGCCTTGTCCCACTCCGACTCGCAGCACCACGAGTCGCTCTCGCACACGCACTGCTCGACCGGCTCGTTGTCGCAGCCCGGCCAGTCGTGGCCCTCGCAGCAATCCCCGTGGCCCTCGGGCGGGGGCAGGCCATCGGGCGGCGGTGGCGGACCGCCGCCATCGAGATCGATGCCCGTGTCGCCCTCGTCGCTGGCCGCCCCGTCATCGTCGCCGTTGTACGGGCGCCCGCCCGAGTAGTAGCCCGTGGGGTACGTCCCGCCGCTGCAGGCGGACAGCAGGGTGGCCACGCTCAGCTGCGCGATCAGGGTCCAGGCTCGTGTCATCGATCGACTCATGTGCACGGTGCTCGCCTCCGGCGATCGTGGGATCGATCGCCTCCGTTCGCTCGCGAGACCAGCGCCCGCGAGTCACCACCAACGCCCGAATGCTTGCACATCCGCGCCGCGAAGGAACGAGGAAAAGCGGCGTAGGAGGGTGAATTCGTGGGCTGGTGGGGATTCTGAGCGAGCGAGTTGCTCGGGCAAGTTGCACGATCAGCGTGGATCTTGGGCAACTTGCACAATCGGATCGCGGGTTCGAGGGCGCCGACTCGCGTGGGCTGCGCTGTCGTTGGACGCACGAAGACCACGACCCGCCGACCCACGCGGCTCAGCGTAGCCGTGTCAGCGCCAGCCAGTTCGTGCAGCGAGGTTGGTCCACGACCGTACGCCGGCGTAGACCCGCGACGAACACCGCACCGTCGTCCGCGACGCTCACGTCGGTCGCCTCGCCGCGGTCGATGCCCGGGAT
>JBFIJN010000618.1:0-4540 GCA_041600735.1 Nannocystaceae bacterium | reverse complement strand
GGCCATCGGATCGTGGTCCCGGAGCTCGAGTGGGAGCGCGTGGCGCATCACGGCGAGACGCAGCTCGAGCTCGCGCTGCCGCCGGGGGTGTTCACGGTGCGGGTGGAGGCGATCGATCACGCGGGCAACGAGAGCGCGGCCGCGATCGAGGTCGTGGTCGGTGAGCCGCCGCCGCGAGTGCCCAGCGACGACGAGCCCGGGCCGGACGACGTAGACCCCGGTCGGTATCCACTGGGGCTGGACGACGACGGTGGCTGCCGCATCGCCGGGCGTGGCGAGCACGAGTGGCTCACCCTGTTCTCGATGATGATGCTCTTGGGTGTTCGGCGCCGCCGCTAGCGGTGGTTGTCGACGGTCGGCGGCACGATCTCGCCCGAGGCCTGGAGCGCGAGCGCCTGCGGGTGGGCCTGGTAGTGCACGCGCACGGCGTGGGCGAGCGCGAGCTTGACCTCGCGGGTGACCGGCGCTGGCGCGGCCTCGGGAAGCGCGGCCACGAGCGCGCGCAAGAGCTCGTCTTGCGGCGGCGGCAGGCGGGGCGCCCACGAGCTCAGCAGCGCGCGATCGACCCGCGAGGGCAGCGAGCCCAAGATCCCCGCGTCGTTCTGGTCGTGCACGAGCAGACCCGAGGTGGTGCCGCGATCGAGCGTGAGCACCTGGAACAGGTAGAGCGTGTGATAGGCGAGCTGGGCGGCGCGATCGTGGGACGTGACTATGCGGCGATCGCGCAGCGCCGTAGTCAGGATCTCGCAGTAGCCATCGGTGATCGCCTCGCCCACCGTGCGCACGAGCGCAGCATCGGCGTCGTGATCTTCGGTGCGATGGCCCTCGAGATAGAAGTGGGTCACGCCACGGTGGCGACCGAGCGCGGGGATGTAGAAGTAGCGATCGCCCTGGGCGCGCGCATGCTCGTAGTGCTGCGGCGCGGCGTGGCGCAAGAGGGCGCCGAAGCGCGCCTCGTCGACCGCATAGGGGATCGAGGGATTGAGGTCGGCCATCAGCCGCCAGTAGCCGCTGCCGTCGCGCAGCTCGGTGAAGCTGAAGTGCAGGTGCACCGAGGGCGCGTGCGGGTTGCTGGGGTGGATGATGGTGGAGAGCGCCGAGGCCGAGGCCAGGCGCTTGCCCGGGTCGTCGTCGTAGTGCACCTGCGAGACGTTGACCGAGCCGCGATCGAACACCGGGGTCTCGCCCGCCTCGTAGCGGGTGCCGCCGCCGTGCCGCCCCTCGTCGCGCAGCCACACGACCGGGGTGAAGCGATCGTCCGAGCCCTCGGCGCGCGCGACCGCCTCGAGGCCGGCGATGAAGCGCCGCTGCAGCGACTCGACGAGCGCGAGGGCCGAGACGGCGCGCGGGGAGCGGGCGGGCGTGGGGAGCACGAAGCGGACGATAGCGCAGGCGATCACTCCACCGCGCGCGCACGCAGCGTGGTGCAGCGGCCCACCCCCGGATCATCGCCGTGGCGCCGCGCGACGAAGGCCCCGGTGACGAGCCCCGTGGCCCCCGGATCGGCCGCGCCGCCCGCGATGCAGCTCCACAGGCCCGCGTCCCACAGCGCGCCGGATCCCGCGTCGTCCCAGGTCTGCGCCGATAGCCCGCGCTGCACGAGCTCGGCGTGCACGCAGCGCAGCTGCGCGACCTGAGGCGGCGTGTACCCGGCCACCGCCACCGCGCCCATGCACACGTAGCCGAGCGGCGGGATCGGGTTCCACACGGAGACATCGTTGATGCCCCCGCTGAGCGTGTCTTGCCAGATCAGCTCGAAGCCCAGCGGAGGTCGTAGCGCGATCGGATCGTCGAGCAGCACGACGGCGGAGGCCGTGGGCATGGTGTGGCCCGCGATCGCGACGTCGCCGAGCAGGCCGTAGCCCGCCGGCGCGATCGGGCGCCAGATCGAGACCGGCGCCGCGGCGCCCGTACCGGTGTCATCGTAGAGCCACACGTAGTCGCTCACCGGGAGCGCCTCGATCGCGGCGATGGGGGGCGGGAGCTCGAACGGCGAGGCGTAGAGCCCTTCGACCACCGGGCTGGCGATCCACTCCGCGGGCGCAGGCACGTCGAGCAACGCGAGCACGGTGGCCGCGATGTCCCAGATCCTCGTGTCGCGCGCGAGCTCGCCGGGCCCGGCCTGCGGGGTGTGCAGCACCAGCGGGATCGAGCGCTCGGCCGCGGTGTCGGCCCCGTGCGAGTTGCCCTCGCCCCCATGGTCCGCGCTCACCAGCACTGCCGTGTAGGGCCACATTCCGGCCTCGGTGAGCGCGGTCCGCAGCTGGCCCACGAGCGCATCGGCATCCTCGACCGCGCTCTCGTACGAGGCCGAGCCCCAGCCGCTGAGGTGCCCCGCATGGTCGACGTGATCGAGGTGCACGAACAGCAGCGTGGGCTGGGCCTCCACCAGCCACGCCGTCGCGGCATCCATGGTCTCTTGCTCGTCGCCGGGGTCGCCGATGAAGTCCGCGACCCCAACCTCCACCAGCCGCTCGAAGTCGGTCCAGTCGTGGAAGATCCCGATCACCGCATCGGGACGATGCTGGCGCAGCGCAGCGAACATCGTGGGCGGCGGATCCGAGTCTCCGGGCTGCCACCCATTGGAGAGCACCCCATGCTGCTCGGGCCCGCTGCCCGCGATCATCGACATCCAATTGGTGCTCGAAGAGGTGGGCAGCGCGTTCTGCATCTGGGCGGTCCACACCGCCTCGTCGCGCAGCGCATCGAGGTTGGGGGTGGCGACGGGCTCGAGCCACTGGCCGCCGAAGCCGTCGATGCCCACGACCACGACGTGGCGAATGGGCGTCACGCAGCGCACCCGCACATCCTCGATGTCCGTGCCCGCCACCACGCCCTGCGCGGCGCTCACGGTGCAGGTCTGATCGGGGCCGCTCGGCTGAGCCTCGATCTCGACGGCGTAGGGCTCGCCGTCGAGCACCGCGGTGGGGAACTCGAACGCCCCATCGGCCTCGAGCATCAGCACGTCTTCGCCGTTGCGCAGCACCACGCTCGCCCCCTGAAGGCCCTCGAGGATCCCGCCCACGCCGTGGGGCATGGGATCCTCGGTGGAGCCGCTCGAGGCGGACGAGGGATCGCCGGCCGTCTCGTCGGCCGACGCGCTGGTCGAGGTGCTCGCACCACCGGTGGTCTCGCCGTCGCCTCCGTCGGCCGGGCGGCCCGAGTCGTCGCCGCAGCCCAGCACGAACACCCACCCGATCGCCGTCATGCCTCGTGTTCCGCTCGCCATGCGCATCCCGAGCGTCAGCATGCCACACGGCGATCGAACAATGCGCAGGGAGCGGGCGCGCAGGCTAGGATCCAGCGATGCAGGGGCTGCGCTTCACGTTTCATCTCGTCGCCTGGTTGTTGGCGCTGTCACTGGTGACGGCAGGCTGCGGCGCGTCCAAGGACTCCGGTGCCAGCGCGGAGCAGTCGGCCGAGCGCTCGCGCCCGCGCGGCTCGGACGCCAAGAAGGATGACTGGGATGAAGCGGCCCCCAGCACCGCCGCGGCCGACAAGGCCGTCGACGCGGCCGAGGAGGACGCGGCCGCCGATGGCAAGCCCGGCGGCGGCAAGGGGGGCGAGGCCAAGACCTGGAAGCGATCGACCAACCTCGCCAACACCTCGCGGCTGATGATCGGCGACGAGGAGTCGCTGCCGCTCGAGGGGATGCACGTACGCACCAAGGTCGACGGGTTTCGTGCGCGCGTGCTGATCGACTTCTACTTCTTCAACCCCGACGAGCGGACCTACGAGGGCACGTTCAACCTGCGGCTGCCCAACGGCGCCTCGCCCTGGTTCCTCGCGTTCGGCCAGAGCGCGTGGACGGCCGAGTCGGGGGTGGAGACCAAGCCCAGGTACGACGACGAGGAAGCCGTGCGCACGCAGGGCTTCGAGCCCGAGGGGATCATGCGCGCGCGCGAGACCAGCTGGATCGACCCCAAGCGAGCGCGCATGGTCCCCAAGGAGAAGGCCGCGTTCGCCTACGGACAGACTGTGCGCCGCCGCGTCGATCCGGCGCTGATGGAGTGGGCCGGCTCGGGCGTGTTCAATGCGCGGATCTTCCCGATTGGACCGCGCAAGCTGCATCGCGTGGTGGTGGGCTACGACGTGGACCTGACCGCGGTGGGCGAGGATCTCGAGCTGCAGCTCCCGATCCCCGAGGGCCTGCCCTCGTCGACCGTGGATCTCGACATCGCGACCCCGAAGGGCGTCACCGTAGCGGTCACGCCCACGAGCGAAGGCCACGGCAAGGGTCGCTACTTTCGCCTCTCCGACGTGAGCGGCCAGACGGTGACCGTACGCCTCGCCAAGGCCAAGGGCATCGCGCTCGCGGGCCGGGACCCCGATGTCGGGCCGCTGTTTGCGGCGCGCGTGGAGCCGGCGCTCCCGCCCGCGGCCAAGGCCAAGGCGCGCGGGAGCCAGCGCGCGGTGTTCATGGTCGACACCTCGCTGAGCTCCAACCCCGATCGCTTCCACGTGTGGCTCACGCTGCTGCGCAGCGTGCTCGACGAGAACCGCGACTCGATCGAGAGCTTTGGCGTGGTGTTCTTCAACG
>JBFIJN010000617.1:0-4542 GCA_041600735.1 Nannocystaceae bacterium | reverse complement strand
TTCGATCTCCTCACGGGGCAGGCCACCCCCGAGCTCGAGGGCGTGCGCGAGCTTCGGGTCTCGAGCGACGGTCGCTGGGTGATCTGGCAGGCGCTCGAGCCCGCCGTGGGCGACCCCGACACCCCCCTCGGCCCCGTGTTCTTGCACGACCGCTCACAGCCGCAGCTCGATGCGCACCTGCTCGACACTCACCTCGAGTGGACCGGCAACCCCTATGCGGGCGAGCTCTACTTGGTGCTGCGCGACGACATCGACGGTCTGCGGGTGTTCTGGCGCGAGGATGGCGAGCCGATCGCATTGCCCGAGGGCACCGACTATCGCGGCGCGCTCGAGGACGGCGCGCTGTGGCTCGCGCGGAAGGTCGACGAAGGCACGCAGGAGCTGCGGTGGTCCCCCGGGGATGCTCTGCCCGAGGTGTTGGTGGTGCACGCGGGCGTGGTCTCGCGCAGTGGCGACGGCTTCGAGATCTTCGACGACCACGACGTGCCCGCCCCCAACGAAGGCAGCCTCGCGTTCCAGTCGTTCGAGGGTGGCTCGCGGGTGCGGCTGGGCGACCACGTGCATGCCAGTCGCGGCCGCCTCGGCGACGGTCGCATCCTCACCATCGTGAACGAAGACGAGACCGCCCACGGCCCGCTGCGCCTGCTCGATCCCGAGGACGGTGGCTGGGTGCAGCTCGACCCGCGTGGCTATGTGCAATCACCTCGGCTCAATCGCAACGATCCGTTCGACGGCGACGTGGTGTTCGCGAGCGACGGCAGCCACGAGCGTGCGCGCGGGGTGTACCGCGCCCGCGTGCCTCGCTAGCCGCCCTCGCTACGGTGCCGCTGCGTCTGGCCGGCCCAGCACCACCAGCACCGGAAAGTGATCCGACGTGCCGCGATCCATCACCTCGGCGCTGCGCAGCTCGAGGCCCTCGCCGTAGACGACGTGGTCGAGCATCATGCGGAGCTTGCCGAGCTTGGTCTGCCAGCGCCAGGTCTTGGCGCGGGGCTGCACCTGCGGGAGCGCGCTCTTCAGCCCTTGCTTGGTGAGGAAGGCGATCGCGCGGCCTTCGGCGTCTTCGTTGAAATCGCCGGCGATGAGGGTGGGGAGCGTGGGATCGAGGGCGGCCCAGAACGCGGCGATCTCGTCGCGGCGAACGTCGCGGGTGCTGAAGTAGCCGGCGACCCAGCTGCCGCCGTCGCTCATCGGCGGGCGCAGGTGTACGTCGAGGGCTTGCACGGGGCCGAGCGGGGTGTCGACCACCACGCGCCACGCGGGGAACCAGCCGACCGTGGGCTCGAGGTAGCTCTGTTCGCGAATGGGATACTTGGACAGCACCCCGAGGCCGCCAGCGTTGCAGCACTCGCGGAACAACATGTGCGGATAGCGAGCGGAGAGCACCTCGCGAAATGCGTGCTCGGAGGCCTCGGTGGTCTCTTGCAGGAGCACGAGGTCGGCGTCGGCCTCGGCCACGGCGGCGATGTTGCGCGGGTCGTGGCCTACGCCGTAGTTGATGTTGAAGGTGAGCACGCGCAGCGCGGGCGCTCCGGCGAGCACGCGCGGGAGCACGGTCGCCTCGCGACGGCCGAGCGAGCTCGAACCGGGCCGCGCCGAGTGAGACGAGCGGCCAGGGTCGTTGGCCTCGTGGGGGGAGCTGGAGGTGCCGCAGCCGCCAATCGACAGGATGGTGCTCACGAGCATGGGCGCCACGCCTCCTCGGGGGAGCCACGGAATCATGGCGGCTTGGACACGCGAGTGCTCGCGGAAGTTTGCGTGGACCGGCATGGCCTCGAGCAACGGGCCACGAGTGCGTGGCCTACACCAGGGCGCGGGCCAGGACATGGGCCACGACATGGGCCACGACATGGGGCAATCCGAGCGAGTGCAGGGTATCGTGGGCTCGCGCATGCGCCCGCTCCACCACCCGGCCTGGCCCCACGTGCGTGCGGGGCTCATCGCGCTGCACGTGCTCTCGTTGGTGGTGCTGTCGCTGCCCAACGCCGGCGCGATCCACGAGCCCAGCCGCTGGAAGACCGCCAATGCGCGCGCCGATCTGCGCTCGATGGCGCAGCGCCTCTCGGCCTGGGGCTGGTCCACCGACGAGCACGAGCTCGCGCGCACGCTGTGGTCGGCCGGTGATGCCTACCTTCAGGTGCAGCGCCCGCTCGCGGCCCCGTTCGAGATCTATGCCGAGCTCAGCGGCTCGCGCCAGGGCTGGAGCATGTTCGCCAGCCCGCAGCGCCACCCGGCCGAGCTGCACGTGGACCTCGAGCTCGACGGGCAGTGGCAGCCGCTCTACCGCCCGCGCGACGACGCGCACGCCTGGCATCGCGATCAGTTCGAGCACAATCGCTTCCGCAAGTTCCTGGGTCGTTTTGCCCGGGGCTTCCATCGCAAGCACTACGACGAGGCTGCAGCGTGGGTGGCCGCGCAGGCGCTCCACGAGCACCCCGAGGCCACGCGCGTGCGAGTGCGGCTGCATCGCTACGCCACGCTGCCGCCGGAGCAGGTGCGCGCGGGCCAGCAGCCGAGCGACGGGCGCTACGAGCACGAGCGGGTGTTCGAATGAAGCGACTGTGGTCGGCCTTCGTGGCGCTCACCTCGATCCGAGAGCCCGGCACCTCGCTGGCGCGCTTTCGCATCGCGGTGGGGCTCGTGATGCTCTACTCGCTGCTCTCGATGATCACCGCTGGCCTCGTGGAGGTGATGTGGGTCGACGCGGCGCACGGCGGCCTGCAGACGCTCAGCACCCAGCACTGGCTCATTGGGTTGCTCGGCGGGCGCACGCTCGCGACCGCGTGGGGACTGGTGATCGCCGGCCTGGTGCTCGCGAGCCTCGTGGTCGTGGGCCTCGGCGGGCGGCTCACCACCTTGCTGACGCTGCAGGTCTACTACGCGCTCACCTCGGCCCACGGCACGCTGAGCGGCGGCTACGACACGCTCATCACCAACGCGCTGTGGCTGCTGGTGCTGGCCCAGAGCACCGCCACGCTCTCGCTCGACTGCCGCCTGCGCACCGGGCAGTGGCGATCCGAGCGCCCCGTGCCCGCATGGCCGCGCTACCTTGTGATCTTGCAGCTGATCGTCGTCTACGGCACCACGGGCCTGCACAAGCTGAGCCCGGTGTGGATCCCGGGCGGCGACTACTCGGCGCTCTACTGGGTGTTCCAAGAGCCCACGTGGCCGCGCTTCGACATGGCCTGGACCGCCTCGGTGTTCCCGCTCACCCAGCTCGCGACCGCGGTGACGTGGTGGTGGGAGGTGCTCACGCCCCTGCTGCTGGTGGTCTACTGGGCGCGCTACACCGCGCCGCGCGGCGGGCGAGTGCGACGCGCGCTCAACCGCTTCGATCTGCGCAAGCCGTGGGCCGCGATGGGCGTGGGGCTGCACCTCGGGATCCTCGTGTTGCTGAACGTGGGGCCGTTCTCGCCGATCAGCTTGGCGTACTACTTGTGCTTCATTCCGCCCGCTTCACCGGCTCAGCACCCATCCGGGTGAGTCACCACCGGCGCCAGATCATCGATGCGAACGTCGAGGTAGAAGCCCTCGGCCACTTGGTACGCGTCGGTGCCCGTCGCGTCGAGCCGGTGGATCATGCTGTCGGTCGACTCGAGGGTGATGCCCGCCGACGTCCACGGATCCGCTCCAACGAGCGCCAGCCCGGTGAGCGCCATGCCGGCGGGGACGCCCTGCACGTCGACCATCGTGCTCATGGTCATGCCCATGCCGAAGCTCACCTGACGCGCGGGTGGGTCGTTGGTGATCACGAGCGCCTCGGCCTCCGCGATCAAGATCATGTCACCGCCGGTAGGCACGTCTCCGATGAACCACACCGTGCTGGCCGCGTCACCCGGGCGGTAGCGAACGAAGTGACCGCTGGTGTAGCCGCCCAGCCATAGATTGGCTTGTGCATCGAAGGCCGCCCGCGAGAACACGGGCCACGAAGCTCCCATCGCGGGAAAGCTCTCCCCGTGAGGCAGCGCCATCGGAGGCAGGGCCGTGAAGTCGCTCGGGTCGATGCGGTACAGCTGATCGGACTGACGCAGCGCACTGATGTAGATCTCGCCGCTCACCGGGTGGGTGGCGACGGCGATGCTGTCGGGAGCTTCCCCGACCTGCATCGCCTCCTGGGCCTCGAGATCGATGAGGAACAGGCCGCCGGCCTGGCTCACGCCGTAGAGCTGCGCGCGACACTCGTCGAACACCCGCGGGTCCTCGCCGCTCGACGAGCTCGCGCTGGTGCTCGCGCTGATCCCCGCGCTCGTGTCCGGATCCGCGGCCGAGGCACCGTCGCCGTTCGAGGTGCTCTCCTCGGCGGAGCCCGTCGTCGTGCGGCCCGTGGTGCTCCCCTGGGTCTCGCCCGTGGTCTCGTCGCCGAGGCCGGCGTCGGTGCCCTCGTACGCGGGATTGGGCGCAGTGCACGACGTGCACACCCATAGCCACGACAGCCAGGCCCCACTACGCATCCACACCACGATACCCCGCGGCCGAAGCGGGACTCCACGAAGAATTGGCGCGACTACGCCTGCGCGATCCGAGCAAGTGCGCCCTCCCAAG
>JBFIJN010000616.1:0-4555 GCA_041600735.1 Nannocystaceae bacterium | reverse complement strand
CGGTTGAGACGCTCGAACGGCCCGAGGTCGCCGGCGGTGGCGGCGGTGATCATCTCCTCGATGCGATGATTCCGGGGAATGAACGCCGGGTTGGCGAGACGCATGATCTCGGCGCTCGACGGGGTCGACTCGCTCGGGGCCGCGTGGGCGAGTCGCTCGCGCCACTTCTCCACCCAAGCGAGCGCGCGGTCCGGATCCTCGAACGAAGACGTGAAGCGCTCGGGCTCGGCCCCCGCGGCGACCTCGGTCAAGCGGCGAAACGCGAGCGTGTAGTCGACGTGGCCCTCGGCCATGTGGGTGAGCAGGGCCTGCGCGAGCTGGAGCTCGCCCGCTAGCTCGCTCGCGTCCTCGTGCACGAACCCGAGCTTGCGGCGCAGCTGGGCCGAGTACTCGAGATCGAAGCGCGCGGAGAACGTGGCGAGCCGCGCGTCGAGCTGCGGGATCGCCTGCTCGGGGTCCTCGTGCACGAGCGGGATCAAGGTCTCGGCGAGGCGGGCGAGGTTCCAGCGCGCGATGCTCGGCTGCTGCGCGAACGCATAGCGGCCGTGGCGGTCGATCGAGCTGAACGCGCGCTGCGGGTCGAAGCCATCGAGGAATGCACACGGGCCGTAGTCGAGGGTCTCCCCGGAGATCGACGTGTTGTCGGTGTTCATCACCCCGTGCACGAACCCGAGCGCGAGCCAGCGCGCGACGAGCTTGGCTTGCGCGGTCATCACGGCGTCGAACAGCGCGAGCGCGGGGCCGTCGGGCGTCTCGACCTGCGGGTAGTGGCGCGCGAGCGCGTAGTCGGTGAGCTGCGTGAGCGCGGCATGATCCCGCCGCGCGGCGAAGTACTGGAACGTGCCGATGCGCAGGTGACTCGCCGCCACGCGCGTGAGCACGGCACCCGGCAGCGCACTCTCGCGATACACGCTCTCGCCGGTCGCGACCGCGGCCAGCGCTCGCGTGGTCGGTACGCCGAGCGCGGCCATCGCCTCGCTCAGCACGTACTCGCGCAGCACCGGGCCGATCGCGGCCCGCCCGTCGCCGCTGCGCGAGAACGGGGTCGGGCCAGCGCCCTTGAGCTGCACGTCGTAGCGGTGGCCTTCGCGATCGACGAGCTCGCCGAGGAGGATCGCCCGCCCGTCGCCGAGCTGCGGGACGAAGTTGCCGAATTGGTGGCCGGCGTAGGCGAGCGCGATCGGCTTGGCGCCGGGGGGAAGGCGATTGCCCGCGAGCACGGCGAGGCCCGCCGGGCTGGTGAGGTCCTCGTCGGCGAGCCCGAGCTGGGCGGCGAGCTCGGTGTTGAGGGCGAGCAGCGAAGGCCGGGCCACGGGGGTGGGGTCCACCTGCGCGAAGAAGTGGTCGGCGAGCCGGGCGTAGGTGTGCTCGAACGCGAAGGGCATGGTCGAGCGCACGATAGGGAGGGGCGGGCAGCCGGTCAAACCGTCGCGCGTGAGGTCATGACTCAGGGCGCCGTGGCATGCGCCGTGATCCACCGCTCCGCCTCCTCGATCTGCGCCGTCCCCACGAACCCATCGCGTGCCTGTCGTGCCAAGGCGAGCGCCTCCTCGCGATCTGCCCCGGTCGCAACGAGAATCCGAGCGAGCACGAACCGCGGCTCCGCCCGCTCGGCGGCCGCCGCCTCGTGACCCTCCAGGATCTCCAGCGCGCGACGAGCGAGCCCGAGCCCCTCGTCGGCTCGCCCCGCCCGACGCAGTGCGTCCGCTCGCGAGGCGAGCGGCCGGGCGAGCGCGACCGAGTCGTCGCCCTGCACCGTGCGCACGATCGCCTCCGCTCGCGTGAACGCTTCGATCGCGAGCGCCCAGAGCTCTGCGGCCCGCGCGACCTCTACCTCGGCCTGCTCGATCCGCACCTGCCCCACGCCGGTCCACGCCAGCGAGGCCTCGAGGAACGGCGCGCCCTGCTTGGGCGTGAAGATCTCCGCGGCGCGTGCATACTCCCGCGCCGCCTCGTCGAAGCGCCCGCTGGCGCTGCACGCCGCGCCAAGATTGACGTGCATGCTCGCGGCCTGAAACGAGCTCGCGCCAAACCGATCGAGCGCCTGATCCCGCGCCCGCGTGAGGGCCTCGAGTGCGGCCTCGGGCTCCTCGCGCGCGAGGTGCAAGCGCCCGAGCTCACCCCAGGCACTGGTCTCGTCCTCGTGCCCGGTACCGGAGAGCCCCGCCGCGGCGCGCTTCAGCAGCGGCAGCGCGTCGTCGAGCCGACGCTGGCCCAGCAGATTGGATCCGAGCTTGGTGAGCTGCGAGAGCGTGGCCGGGTGAGCATCGCCGAACAGCGCGGTCATGGCATCGACCGTCTCGCGCAGATACGGCTCGGCCTCCTCGTAGCGGCGTAGCCGCGACAGCGCGATCGCGACGTTGCCCAGCGCGATCGCCCGTTGCAGCGGATCCGCCTCGGTCTTGGACTCGAGCACCTCCTTCAGCAGCGCGAGCACCTCCTCGTCGCGATGCTCGGTGCGATACCAGGCCGCTAGCGCGGTGAGCAGATCGGCGCGGCGCTCACGGCCTTCGCGGATCGCGGCAGCCTTGGCCTGCTCGGCCCACAGCGCGGCCTCGACCGGGCGCGGCTCCCAGTACCCGACCATGTACAGCATCTCGATCGCAGCCAGCGCGGCGACCTCGTCGTCGCGATGCGCATGCGCGGTGAAGAAGGCGTGGGTCAAGCGCTCGCGCGCGCGCTCGAACGCCATGTTCCGCGCGGCCACGCGCCCCTCGGCGAGCGCATGTGCGGCCTGCAGCGGCGGATAGCTCGATGCGTCCACGGAAGCCCGCACGTCTTCTACGGTGGCCGCCGCGAGATCGGAGCGCTCGACCCAGAGATTGGCCTCGGCCTCGGCCAGCCGCGCGAGCACGTCGTCGACGAGCGCCGAGGTCTCTGCATCACCCGGCGGTGCGACCCCTAGCGTGAGCCGCTCGATGTCGGCGCACATTTCGACCTCGGGGAGACCGGCGAGGAGCGAGCCCGGTCGGCGGACGATCTCGGCGGGCTGCTGCTGGGCCACGTGCACGAGGGCGGCCAGCGCGTGGACCCGACGATCGAGGCAGAGATCGCGGCGCTCGCGAGTCTCCACCGTCTGCTCGCGGCGCACGAGCGTGGCCTCGCACGAGGCGAGCTCGGCGGACCGCAAGGCCCCCGCGTAGCGATCGATCTCCGCTTCGAGCACGGCGAGCGTGGTCTCACCGGCCACGACGGACTCGTCCATGAATGCGGCGCGCAGGCGCTCGCGGGGCTGCGGCCCCCACACGGCCTCGAGCTCGGCCGTGGCCTCGTCACAGCTCGGGGCCACGTGCATCGCCCACGCGCCGGCCGTCGCGGCGGCGATCACCGAGGCGGCGACCGCCACGATCGAGCGCCGCCGCCGGCGTCGCGCCGCGGGGTCGTCCTCGAGCGCGGCGACGAGCCCCTCCATCGAAGCCCACCGATCCGCACGCTCGAACGCCAGGCCGCGCACGAGGATCGCATGCATCCACTTGGGCACGCGGGTCCCCGCGGGCGCGCGCAGGTGGGAGGCCCACTGCTCGCTCGGCACATCGCGCGTGGTCTCGGGAAACGGCCGCGCTCCGTAAAGCGCCTCGAACAGCGCGACACAGAACCCGAACTGGTCGGAGCGCTCGTCGGCGAGGCCCAAGAACTGCTCGGGCGCCATGTAGGCGGGGGTTCCTGCCACGATCGGGTTGGCCTGGGTCGCGGCCAGCGGATCGAGCGTGCCGGGCTCGCCCTCCACGCTGACCCAGCGCAGCTCCGAGAGCGCGAGCCCGAAGTCGGCGACCAGCGGGCGATCGCCACGCCCCACCAGCACGTTGCTCGGCTTGAAGTCGCGATGCACGAAGCCCGCGGCGTGCACGGCAGCCAGGCCGCGCCCGATCTGCACGAAGATCTCCGCGATGCGACGCGGCGTGCGGTCCTCGGCGCGGATCCACTCGCGCAACGTCGTGCCCGCGACGTACTCCATCACGAGGTACACCCCCTGGTCGTCGCGACCGACGTCGTGCACGGCCACGACGTTGGGGTGCTGGACCTTCGCCAGCGTCTTGGCCTCCTCGAGCAGCCGCCGCTCGGCGCTCTCGTCGGCGCGGTGCCCCAGGACCTTGACCGCGATCCGCCGATCCAGCTTGTCGTCCTGCGCGAGATAGACGACGCCCATCGCCCCGCGCCCGAGCACGTCGATGACCTCGTAGGGTCCGATCGTGCGCGCGGGCGGGAGCGCGGAGGCACCGAACATCGCCTCCACCACGCGCCGGCGCGCGGCATCGACCCCCGCGCTGTCGAGCGCGATCACGGGCCCGCTCGTGACCCGCGTGCGCTCGTCGGATGCCAGCTTGGTGGAGTCCATGGGCTCGGCGCTCTCAGCCCGCGGCGGCGTCCGGGGTCACGCCCGCCCGCAGGCGCCCGACCCAGCCGTCGAAGTCCTCGGTGGTCGAGCGCAGCACCTCGAGCGGCCCCAGCTCGCGCATCGCGACGTCGAGCAGCTGCCGACCCTTGCGCAGCCGGCTCTTGATCGTGCCGATGGGGAGCTGCTCGAGCTCGGCGAGCTGTCGGTCGGTCATGCCCT
>JBFIJN010000615.1:0-4556 GCA_041600735.1 Nannocystaceae bacterium | reverse complement strand
GAGTTGAGCGTGGGGCTCGGCACCACCGGACACAGGTCGACCACGTCCCCTACCCCGTCGTGATCGACATCGGACTGGTCGCGATTGTAGACGTGCTGGGCGTTGTCACACGAGAACTGGAGACCATCGAGGTCGAGGTCTTCCTTGCACTTGGGCTCGTCGATCGCAAAGTCGTAGGTGTACTCGGGCGAGGTCGACCCCGGCAGACCGGTGACCAGCGGCATCCCGCAGGCATCCCAGAACGCGGCCTGGTACGCGAGCGGATCGGTGATCTGGGCGGCGTCGGCCAGCCCCGGCACGTCTACGCGGTAGCGCTCGCCCGGCTGGAGCACCGCGCCAAACTCGGTGGGATCGATGCGCACGCCCAGCGTGCCGACCTGGTGCCCAGAGACGTCGACGGTGAGGCACGGCGGCACGCACTCGTCCCCGCTTGCCGTGCGCTCGTCGTCGGTGCGCACGCAGGTGGGCCCGCCCGCGATCGGCACGAGCTCGCCACACCCGGGCCGCGGCGGCACGCGCTCGCCGGCCTCGTCGATGTGCCACAGCTCGAGCTTGGCCAGGTTCTCCGGCGACAGATCGTACTTGTTGGAGAACGTGAGCGCGAAGTCGTCGCAGGCCCCGATGCGCAGGTTGTCGGAGGGGAAGCCGCTGCCCGGCACCACGTGGAATTGCGAGGTCTCGAACGAGTAGACCGAGCGCCCCTGCAGCGTGTTGCCGCGCTTGTCCTGCACGAACTCGCCCTCCCCCGGGACCTGGAACACCACGGTGTAGCGCTGCCCCGAGCACAGCGAGCGATCGAAGTCCTCGTAGTTCTCGGCGCGCTGATCGAACCCGTCGTTGGCCCGCCACCCATCGGCCACCGTGCGCGGCGGAATGCGCGAGCGATCTTGTGCACACGACTCGGCGCCCGCCCGCGGCACGGCGCCCCAGTCGGCCGGCTGCCATTCGAAGCCCTTGATCGCGGGGTCGTAGATCACCCCGCCGCGGCGCGTGACCAGCTTCACCGCATACTCGCCGGCGCGCTCGGGGCGAACCTTGCCCTGGTCGTCCACACAGGTGGCCGCCACCGCATCACGACACTCGCCCGAGGCGGCGTCGAGATCGGTGCAGACGCAGTCGCGGGTGACCTCGGGCAGGAACCCATTGCGGGAGGCACGCGGCACCGCTGCGAGGTTGGACTGGAGCAGCGGATCGCAGCGCAGCTCCCCCTCGGCGTCGCGTACCGCTCCCAGGCTCTCTTGGCAGCACTCGGAGGCGAGCAGGCGCCCGTCCCCGTCGGCGTCGCAGAAGGCCAGCCGCGTGCCGGGGGGCGCCTGTCGGCAGCCGTCTTCGGTGCATACGTCGAAGCTCGCGGTGGCGCGCAGGCACGCCCCGGCGCCGCGGTCGTCGAAGCGAGCGTCCACGCAGTAGCCCTGCGCGCCGGTCGTGTCGGGCTGGGCCACGCACGAGACGAACCACGGGGCCACGCAGGCGCCCTCGGTGCAGTCGGGGTCGCCGGCCTCGGGCACGCACGCGCGGCCCTCGGCGTCGTGCCCGACGCACATGCTCACGTCGGGGACCACCGAGCCCATGGCCGCCTGGCACTCCAACGAGGAGCGGCAGGCGGTCCCGCGGCGCTCGAGCCACGCGGGGCGATCGTCGGGGTGAGTCTCGCGCAGCTTGTCGTAGGCCGGCAGCGCGAACGACTCGGCCTCGCAGCCCGAGCTCGCGGCCGGATCGCACGACCATCCGTAGGCGTAGCGGCGCACCTCGTGCGAGCGATCCACTCCGGTCACCACCTCGCGGCACTGGATCAGCGGATCGCCGTCCACGTCGCACGTGACCGCGCTGCCATCGGCGGGCCGCCGCAGGTTCGCGGGGCGCAGCAGGTCCGGCCCCTCGAGCACCCCGCCCGAGCCTGCATCCACCACGCTGCGCACCCCATACTTGGCGACCTGCGTGGAGAGGATGAAGTCGCACTCCGAGCAGCAGCTGTCGGGCCCCGACTCTGGCGTGCTGCACGTGTACCCCGAGCCCTCCTGGAGCGCGCGGCTGTCCCAGGCCCCGCGGGCGGCCGTGACCGTGCCCTCGGCCCGCAGCTTCATCGGTAGGCCCGTGCTCGGGTCCACCGTGTTGCAGGGGTTGGTCGCCGGGTCCGCGTAGTCCTCGTGCGAGAAGCTGCGCCCCTGGTCGCGCAGGTTGTCGATGCAGCTCAGATTGACGAGTCGCGAGATCTCATCGGGGTCGCCCGAGGCTCCGCGGTGGTAGTCCCCATTGAAGCGGGTGATCGGCCCCTCGAGGCTCAGCACCTGCGTCTTCCAGTCGTAGACCTCGTACAGCTGCGGATTGTCGGGCCGCCGCCGCACGAGCTCGATCGACGTGGCCTCGAGCAGGTTGTTGAACACGAACTCGAGCCCGAACGCGGTCACCAGCGGCGACAGGCGGCAGAACTCCTGCGGGCCGCGGGGGGAGGCGAGCGCCTCCTCGCTGGACTCGCACGGGCCGATCGGATCGATGAAGTAGTGCCCCTCGGCGAGCGGCGCCGGACACCGCGGCCCCTCGCAGGCGGGGCTCAACAGGTGGACCTTGCGCGAGGCATAGTTCACCCCGCTGATGCTCTCCACGTACAGATCGTGGGGATCGCAGATCCCACAGTCGGGATCGTAGACGCAGCCCCCCGCCGGCACGGCCAGCACCACGGCGAGCCCGAGCAGCGTCTTGCGGTTCACGTGGCCCCTCCCGCACGCCCCTCGGCGGGCATGCACGGCACCGGACACGGGTGAGCGCAAGGAACGGCCCCTACCCGCGCAGGGTGTCGGGGGTCTTCTTGTCCTTGTTCTTCATGATGCCGAGAACGTCGGCCCCGGCCTCTTTGGCCAGATTGAGCACCTCGACCGCCGCGCCGTACTTCGCGTCGTCGTCGAAGTCCACGAACACCACCTTCTTGTCGCGCACATCGAGCTGACGGCTGATCTCCTCCGCCAAGCGCGTGCGATCGATGGGGGTGCGATTGAGGGTGACGCCGCCCTCCTTGGTGAGCCCGATGACGAGGGTCTCCTGCGTGGGCTTCTGGCGGTGCGGCGTCTTGCTCTCCGGCGGCACGCGCACCGAGAGCTCGGGCACGGTGCGCGGCACCATGACCATGAAGATGATGAGGAGCACCAGGCACACGTCCACTAGTGGCGTGACGTTGATATCGCTCTTGGCTCCCTTGGAGCCTCCGGCTGACATGCTCATGGTCTGGTCTCCTTGAATCGCAAACTGGAGACTGGGCGGGCTTCACCCGTCTCCAAAAGCAGGAACGGCCCTCCGCTTACACGGCGGGCCAAGCGCGGCGCTAGTTGGCCGCGTCGGTGAGATCGACGACGAGCGCGATCTCTTGCGGAGGAATCTCCAGGGTGTTGATCCACTCCATCACGATGCGGACCTGACCGTAGTCGGTCTCGCGGTCGCCCTTCACGAACAGGATCGGCCCGTCGTAGCCGCTCGCGGCGGCCTTGCCGTTGGCGACCTTGAGGTCGTCCTCGAGGCGGGCCAGGAACGACGACTTGTCGATGAACTGGTCCTGCTCGATCCAGGCGCCCTCGTCATCCACCGAGACGAACACCTGGTCGCCCTCCTTGTGCTCGGAGGCGGTGCTGAGGGTGGGCAGACGAACGTCGCGCCCGCGGCCCAGCATCGGCGTCACCACCATGAAGATGATGAGCAGCACCAAGCAGACATCGACCAGGGGGGTCACGTTGATGTCGCTGTTGGGCGCCTCGTGCGCGACCCCCTTGTCGGACTTGTACGGGATCCGCTTGCGCCGTGAGGAGCCCGCGGGGCGGCTACTCATGAGTAGCGACCCTCTTTGAGCACGAAGTCGATCAGCTCCGACGCCACGTCGTTCATGTCGATCTGGTAGGACTCGACGCGCGCGTTGAAGGCGTTGAAGAGCATCACGGCTGGGATCGCGACCAGCAGACCCGCCGCGGTGGCCACGAGGGCCTCGGAGATGCCGCCGGCCACCGAGGCCAGACCGCCGCCGCCGTCGCCGGCGAGGCCCTGGAACGAGTTGATGATGCCGACCACGGTACCGAGCAGACCCACGAACGGTGCGGTCGAGCCCACGGTGGCGAGCCAGGTGAGGCCGCGCTTGAGGTTGGCGGTCTCGCGCTCCTTGGCGCGCTCCATCTGGCGGTTGACCGCGTCGACGAGGTCGAAGTCGCCGACGTCGTCGGGACCCTCCTCGCGCAGCGCTTCGAGCCCCTCGAGATACTCACGCAGACCCGCGGCGACGACCTTGGCCACCGGCGAGTCGGGGTGCCGCGCCGCGCCCTGCACCGCTTCTTCCATCTTGCGCTCTTGCAAGAAGGTACGAAGCATCATGATGTAGCTGATGGACTGACGCTTGGCGCGACCGTAGGTGCGCAGGCGCTCGAAGATGACCGCCAAGGCGATCACGAACATGATGACGAGACCGATGAGCACCGCCTTGGCGAAGAAGCCCATCTGCTCCCACATGCTCTGGAAGCTGAAATCGGTCGCCGCCTCGGCGAGAAGGATCGGGAGGTGGTCCATGGTCCTGTTGCTTGTCT
>JBFIJN010000614.1:0-4560 GCA_041600735.1 Nannocystaceae bacterium | reverse complement strand
CCGCGGCCGGGTCGAGCTCGGCGTGCGCGACCACGGCCCCGGCATCGATCCGCTCGAGCGCGAGGCGATCTTCGAACCGTTCGCCAAGGCCCGTGCCAACGCAGCCGGCACCCAGCCCGGCGTGGGCTTGGGCCTGGCGCTCTCGCGCAGGCTCGCGCGCCAGCTCGGCGGTGACCTGCGCGTCGAGGCGGCCGAGCCCGGGGCCCGCTTCGTGGTGTCCGTGCCCCGGGCCCGAGCGGCACGCATGATAGAGTCCGGCCATGCATAAGCGGCTCGTGCACTTGCTCTTGGGCGCCCTCGCGCTCCCCGGTTGCTTCGTCGACAGTCAGACCGACACCGGGGCCGAGACCCAGGCCGGCAGCACCCAAGGCACGCAGGGCAGCGAGACCGGGGCCGATGGATCGAGCGGCGAGGCCGACGTGTGCCCCGAGTATTGCAACCTCACGCAAGACGTGTGCATCGGTGATCAAGCGCAGTACCAGAGCGACGAGATCTGCGTAGCCGTCTGCGCTGGCCTGCCGCCGGGGAACAGCGACGATCAGCTCGGCAACTCGGCGGCATGCCGCCGCTTCGCCGCCGTGCAGGCCGCCGAGGCCCCCGAGACCTTCTGCGGCGCCGCCGGGCCGACCGGCGACGGGGTGTGCGGAGCCCAGTGCGAGTCGTTCTGCAGCCTGGCCACCGCGCTGTGCACCGGAGATCTCGCGCAGTGGCCCGACATTCCTTCGTGCATCAGCGACTGCATGCAGTTCCCGATGGACGTCGAGTACAACGCCTCGGTCGTCTCGGGGAACAGCTACGCCTGCCGCAGCTACCACCTCACCGTGGCCTCGCTCGATCCCGGCGTGCACTGCCCCCACATCGGGCTCGTCTCGGCCACCTGCGTGTGACGCCGACGGCACCCGCAACGTCCGCGCCCCTCGCTGACGGCGCCCGGCGGGCTCTGGTCGCCCCGCGCTGACCGGGGCACACTTGCGGGGATGCCCTCCGAGCCCGCGGGACCACGCGTCCACCTCGACGACGAGCTCGTCGAGCTCATCGAGGGGGGGGCCTCCATGCTGGTCGGCTCGGTCGATGCGAAGCTCCGCCCCGAGTGCGCCCGAGCGCTCGGCGTCGAGGTCGGACCCGACCGCGACACGCTCACCGTCTACCTCAATGCCGCGCTCGCCGAGACCACGCGCGCCAACCTCGAGACCAACCCTCGCATCGCCCTCGGGTTCTCGCGGATCCACGATCACCGCTCGATCCAGCTCAAGGGCACGGTGCGGTCCATTCGCCCGACCAACCCGCGCGACCAGGAGATCCAGGCGCGGCTATCGCGTCGCGTTTGCCGAGCAGCTCACCCAGGCCGGAGTCCCGCGCTCGGTGACCCTCCGCCTCGCGCTCGTGCCCAGCCTCGCGCTCGAGGTCGAGCTCCACGAGCTGTTCGACCAGACCCCCGGCGTGGGCGCGGGCCGCCGCCTCGGGGGCGACCCATGAGCCTGGGCCCCCTCCCCCCCGCGAGCTGCTTCCAGGGCGTGATCCCGGCCGCGATCGCCACCGCGGCGCCCGATGGCACCCCCAACACCACCTACCTCAGCCAGGTGTTCCTCGTCGACGAGCGCCACGTCGCGCTCTCGTGCCAGTTCTTCAACAAGACCAAGCAGAACGTGCTGCGCAATCCCTATGCGTCGGTCACGGTCCACGACCCGACCACGTTCGAGGCCTGGCAGCTCGAGCTGCGCTACCTCCACGACGAGACGAGCGGCCCGCTGTTCGATGCGATGTCGGTACGCATCGACGCCATCGCCTCGCACACCGGCTTGGCGGGCGTGTTCCGCCTGCTGTCGGCCGACATCTACGAGATCCTGCGCTGCCAGCGGCTCGACGGCTTCATCGAGGTGCCCGAGGTGCTCGAGGCCGACGACCCCGGCGGCGGACGTCACGAGCTGCGCGCGGTCCAGCTCGTCTCGCAGCGGGTCAGCCGCGCCCCCGATCTCGACAGCCTGCTGAGCAGCGTGCTCGAGGGCCTCGAGGAGGCGCTGGGCTTCGAGCACGTGATGCTGCTGGTGCCCGACGAGAGCGGCTCGCGGCTGTTCACGGTGGCCAGCCGCGGCTACGGCGATCCCGGGATCGGGTCCGAGGTCGTGATCGGAGAGGGCATCATCGGCACCGTCGCGAGCGAGCGTCGACCGCTGCGTCTGTCGAGCGCGGAGTCGGAGCTGCGCTACGGCCGGGCGATCCGCACCAGCGTGCAAGACACCCAGCTGCGCCGCACGCTGTCCCCCGAGATCCCGCTGCCCGGCCAGCCCGACGCGCAGAGCCACCTCGTGCTGCCGCTGCTGGTCGGTGACGAGCTGATGGGGGTGCTCGCGGTGGAGAGCCGGGCGCGGCTCGGCTTCGACGAGTGGCACGAGGCCGTGCTCGAGATCATCGCCAACCAGGTCGCGATGGGCATGCACAACGTGCTGCTGCGCGAGCGAGCCCGGGACGAGCGCAGCGCGTCACCCACCGCGCCAGTGCCCGTCCTCGAGCCTACCGCCGCGGCCGCCGTCGTCTCGGGGCCCACGCGACGCTTTCGCTTCTTCAGCCAGGACGACTGCGTGTTCGTCGACGACGACTACCTCATCCGCAACGTGCCCGGCCGCATCCTCTGGAAGCTGCTGCGCGCCCACGTGGAGCAAGGCCGCACCGAGTTCTCCAACCGGGAGCTGCGTCTCGATCCATGGATCGGGCTGCCCAGCGGGCGCGACAACCTCGAGAGTCGGCTGGTGCTGCTGCGGCGCCGCCTCGAGCGCAAGTGCCCCGAGCTCGGGCTGCCCGCCACCTCTCGCGGGCGCTTTCGGCTGCGGGTCGAGTGTGCGATCGAGCTCGAGTAGGGTCCGGTTAAGATCTTCGTACGATCGCCGGAAGATCGATTTAGCGAGCCGGTGGGGTGGGCCGAGCCCATGGTTGAGACGCGACCCCCAACCCCCACCCAAGAGCGCTCTCATGTCCTCCATAGACTTCGTTCGCATTGCATTGCTCTCGACCCTGGCGCTGGGCGCCTGCGATCCCGCGCCCTCCAGCGAGCCCGGCGACCCGACCGATGACGGCGGTGACCCCACGGGCGATCCCACCGGCGATCCCACCGGCGATCCCGGTGATGACGGCGGCGTCATCGACGACGACGGCCCGGCCCGGCGCTTCTTCCTCCCCACCGACGAGCCCGACAACACCAGCGCCCCCACCGTGGCGCTCGACGCCCGCGGGGGCACCCACCTGGTCTACCCCGCCTACGCGGGAGGCGACGCGTACTATGCCTACTGCGCGCCCGGCTGCGCCGGCACCGACGACGTCGAGGTCGTGAGGCTGCCGACCGATGGCACCGTCGCCAACGCGATCATCGCCCTCGATCGCGAGGGCCGGCCCCAGGTGCTGCTGTCGAGCTACCTCTACGTCTACTACGCGAGCTGTGCCGGGGACGGCGACTGCACCGATCCCAGCGCCTGGACCACCACCAAGATCATCGACCATCAGAGCGATCGCGACGTGACCGGCCCCGCGCTCGCGCTCGACCCCCAGGGGCGCCCGCGCTTCCTCATGCACACGTACGTGGCCTACCTCGGCATCGGGCAGAAGGCGCCCGAGACCCACTGGGTCACCTGCGACAGCAACTGTCACGACCCCGCGAAGTGGCAGACTCATCGCATCAGCGAGCAGATCTGGCAGTCCTCGCAGCTCCACATCGACGCCCAGGGCCGCGCCCGCGTGGCCACCGTGGTCACCGTCGAGGGCGAGGACGGCAAGCCCTCCGTCGACATCGGCGCCTATGCGCAGTGCGACGGCGACTGCACCAAGGAATCGGCGTGGGAGGCCATCGGCCTCGCGCCGGCCTTCTCCACCAAGCTCGACGCCGTCGCGATCAACCCGGCGATCTCGCTGGCCCTCACCTCCGCCGGCGCTCCCCGCGTGGCCATGCTCAGCCACGACGAGCTCGGGGCCCGCAGTCTCGTGTACCTCGGCTGCGACGACGCGTGCACGAGCACGGCGTGGAACGGGGTGATCGTGAGCAACAGCGCCCACATCGGCCCGGGCATCGACCTCGAGCTCGACGCCGCCGGTCACCCTCGCCTCGCCTACACCATCGACTACAACATCGGCGTGGCCTACTGCGACGAGGCGGTCTGTCACGGCGGCGAGCCGGCGTGGGATCTGGCCAAGGTCGAGCTGGGCAGCGAGATGGACCCCGACGAGATCTTCCTCTACCCCAACTGCGACGTGAGCGCGTGGTTCCTGCATGGACCCTCGCTCGCGCTCACCCCCGAGGGCCGCGTCCGCGTGGGCTACCAGGCGCGGGACATCAGCGGCGGCTGGAACAACCCCAACCCCGGCCAAGACCCCGACTGCGTGGCCGGGACCGACATGACCTGGAGCCGCCTCGCGCTGCTCCCCGGGCTCGACGGCTAGCGGGCTCAGCCCTTGGCGGTGGGATCCACCACCCGTCCCATGAACAGCACCGCGCCCGAGCTCCGGTCGCGCAGCACGAACATGAACGGGCGATCCACGTGGAAGGCGACCGGCGGCTCCATCGGCATGGCGCCT
>JBFIJN010000613.1:0-4561 GCA_041600735.1 Nannocystaceae bacterium | reverse complement strand
GCGTTGTTCCCCACGATCTGTCGGGTGCGCGACGCCAAGGTCGTCGAGCATGGGTATGCGCGCCCGATTCGCGTGGGGGCGGCGGGCGGTCTGGGAACGCCGACGGCCACGGCCGCGGCCTTCGCTCTGGGGGCGGCGTTCGTGCTCACGGGCTCCGTGAACCAAGCGGCGGTCGAGTCGGGGCTGTCTGCGGAGGGTCGCGCAATGCTGGCCCAAGCCGATCTCAGCGACGTCATCATGGCGCCCGCCGCCGACATGTTCGAGCTGGGCGTCAAGGTGCAGGTGCTCAAGCGCGGCACGATGTTTGGCGTGCGAGCGCTGCGGCTCCACGAGCTCTACCAGAAGCACGAGAGCCTCCAGGCCATGCCGGCGCCGACGGTGGCGCGGCTCGAGCAGGAGATCCTCGGGCGCCGCTGGCAGGCGGTGTGGGACGAGTGCGTGAGCTTCTTCGGGCCGCGTGATCCCCACGAGCTCGACAAGGCCGCCAAGGATCCCAAGCACCAGATGGCGCTGGTGTTTCGCTGGTACCTGGGCCTCTCGAGTCGCTGGGCGATCGCCGGCGAGTCGGCGCGGCGGCTCGACTATCAGATCTGGTGCGGCCCCGCGATGGGGGCGTTCAATGCGTGGGTGAAGGGCTCGTTCCTCGAGGCCCCCGAGTCCCGCACCGTCGTGCAGATCGGCCTCAACCTCTTGGAGGGCGCTGCGGTGGTCACCCGGGCCCAGCAGCTGCGTAGCTACGGCGTCCCCGTGCCCGCCACGGCGTTCCACTTCGCTCCTCGTCCGCTGCGGTGACGGAGCTCGAGATCCCTGCCATGCCTGAAATCTCTCGTCCGCTCGCGATCGTCGGCGTCTCCACCCTGTTCCCCGGGTCGCTCGATGCCACCGGCTTCTGGCGCGACATCCTCGCGGGCAACGATCTCGTGGGGGACATTCCGCCCAGTCACTGGCTGGTCGAGGACTACTACGATCCCGATCCGAGCGCGCCCGACAAGACCTACGCCAAGCGCGGTGCCTTCTTGGGCAACGTCGACTTCGATGCGCTCGGATTTGGCGTGCCGCCGAGCATCCTTCCGGCGACCGACACGGCGCAGCTGCTGGCGCTGATCGTGGCGCAGCGGGTGCTCGACGACGCGACGCAGGGTCGCTCGGCCGCGCTCGACAAGGAGCGCGTGAGCGTGATCCTCGGGGTCACCAGCGCGCAGCAGCTGCTGGCCAGCATGGTCTCGCGGCTGCAGCGGCCGGTGTGGCGCAAGGCGCTGCGCGAGATGGGGCTGCCCGAGAGCGAGGTCGAGGAGGCGTGCCAGCGCATCGCCGATCACTACGTGCCGTGGCAAGAGGCCACCTTCCCCGGGCTGCTCGGCAACGTGGTGGCGGGGCGGATCGCGAATCGGCTCGATCTGCACGGCACCAACTGCGTGACCGATGCGGCCTGCGCGAGCGCGTTCTCGGCGCTGTCGATGGCGGCCAACGAGCTCTACCTGGGCGACTCCGACATGGTGATCACGGGCGGCGTGGACACCATGAACGACATCTTCATGTACATGTGCTTCAGCAAGACGCCCGCGCTGTCGAAGTCGGGCGACATTCGCCCGTTCTCCGACCAGGCCGATGGCACGCTGCTGGGCGAGGGCATGGGCATGTTCGCGGTCAAGCGACTCGAGGATGCCGAGCGCGAGGACGACCGGATCTATGCGGTGATCCGCGGGATCGGATCGTCGTCGGATGGTCGCAGCAAGAGCGTGTATGCGCCGGTGAGCGAGGGGCAGGCGCGCTCGATCCGGCGCTCCCATGAGTGCGCGGGCATCGAGGCCTCGACCGTGGAGCTGGTGGAGGCCCACGGCACGGGCACGACGGCCGGGGACGCGGCGGAGTTCGAGGGCCTGAAGCTGCTGTTCGAAGCGTCGGGCCGCGAGGATCGGCAGTGGTGTGCGCTCGGCACGGTGAAGTCTCAGATCGGGCACACCAAGGCGGCGGCCGGCGCCGCGGGCTTGTTCAAGGCGATCATGGGTCTGCAGCACCGCGTGCTCCCGCCCACGATCAAGGTCGAGCGCCCCAACCCGAGCCTCGCGCTCGAGCGCAGCCCGTTCTATCTCAACACGCAGGCGCGGCCGTGGGTGCGCTCGAGCGATCACCCGCGTCGCGCGGGGGTGAGCTCGTTCGGCTTTGGCGGCAGCAACTTCCACGTCACGGTGGAGGAGTATCGGGGCCCGCAGCGCGCGGGTCGTCGACGCGGGAGCGCGGTGGCGCTGGTGCTGCTCGGTGCGGCGAGCGGGAGCGCGCTGGCCGAGGCCGCGCGTGCGCTCGCCGAGGGGCCGCTGCCCAAGGGATCGCTGCACGCGATCGCTCGCGAGTCGCAGCGCCGCTTCGATGCGGCGGCCGAGCATCGCCTGGCCCTCGTGGTCGACGACGAGGCCGCGCTCGTGGCCTCGCTGCGCGATGCAGCGGGGCGGATCGCCACCAGCCCGCAGGGCTTCGAGCTGCCCACCGGGGTCTTCTATGGCAACGGGGCGGTCGCGGGCGAGGTGGGGTTCTTGTTCCCCGGCCAGGGCAGCCAGTACGTGGGGATGTCCGACGCGCTCGCGATGGAGCTCGACGTGGCCATCGACGTGTGGGACGCGGCGGCGGATCTCGAATTTGGGCGCACCAAGCTGCACGAGGTGGTGTTCCCTCGCCCTGGGTTCTCGGCCGAAGAGCGCGAGGCCCAGGAGGCCGAGCTGCGGCGCACCGAGTGGGCGCAGCCGGCCATCGGTGCGGTCTCGCTGTCGATGCTCGCGGTGCTGCGCGAGCTGGAGCTGCGCCCGGCCGTGGTCGCGGGGCATAGCTTTGGCGAGGTCACGGCGCTGCATGCTGCGGGGGCGCTCTCGGCCATCGACACGCTGCGCGTGGCTCGTCGGCGCGGCGAGGCGATGGCCGAGGTCGCGTCGATCCCCGGAGCGATGATCGCCGTCCAAGCCGACATCGCCACGTGCGAGGCGCTGCTGCCCGAGCTCGGCGGGGTGGTCGTGGCCAACCACAATCATCCTACGCAGGTGATCTTGTCGGGCGCGCTCGAGGCGATCGAGCAGGCCGAGCAAGTGCTGACGCGCAAGGGGCTGCCGGCCAGGCGCCTGCCCGTGGCGACGGCCTTTCACAGCACGATCGTCTCTGGCGCAGTGACCTCGCTGTCCTCGTTCTTGGAGGGCGTGGAGATCCAGTCGCCGAGCGTTGCCGTGCTCGCCAACGCGACCGCGCAGGCCTACCCCTCCGACCCCGCGGCGGTGCGGGAGCAGCTGGGCAAGCAGCTCGCGCTGCCGGTGCGCTTCGTCGACATCATCGAGGCCATGTACGCACGCGGGGTTCGAACCTTCGTCGAGGTGGGCCCGAGTGCCGTGCTCGCGGGGCTCACCGATGAGATCCTTCGCGATCGTCCGCATCTCGCGATCGCCCTCGATCGCAAGGGTCGGCACGGTCTGCTGAGCTTGTGGACTGCGCTCGGGCGGCTTGCGGTCGCAGGGCATGCGTTGAAGCTCGAAGCGCTGTGGGAGGGCTTTCGCGTGGATGATCCGCGCAGCGAGGCCAAGCCGAAGCTGGCGATCCCGCTCAACGGGGCCAACTACGAGCAGCCCTACCCGCCCAAGAATGGGGCTGCGGGGCTCCCTGCACCCAATGGGCCGCGCCCCGTGCCGGAGCCCGTGCGCGTGGTGGTGGCCACGAGCGCACCGCAGGTGACTGCGGCGGCTCCGGTGGCAGCGCCCGCGGCGGCTCCGATCGCGGCGCCCGACGAGGCGTGGCTGGCGACGTTCGAGCGCGCGCAGGCTCAGACCGCGGCCGCGCACACGGCCTACCAGGCGTCGATGGCTGCGTCGCATCAGGCGTTCCTCGCGAGCATGGTGACTTCGATCGAGACGCTGGGTGCACTCGCGGGCGGGCCGAGGATCGAGCCGGCGCGGGTCGTTGCCGAGGCCGTGGTGCCGATCGTGCAGCCGCCGAGTCAGCTGGTCTCGATGACGCCGCCGCCGGTGGAAGTGATCGCGCCCGTGGTGCAGCTTCCTGCGCCGGTGCAAGCGGCTGTGCCGGTGCAGCCGGTGGTGCAGGCTCGCGCGGCGGCGCCGAGCCTCGATCTCGAGGCCTTGCTGCTCGAGGTGGTGGCGGAGAAGACGGGCTATCCGGCGGACATGCTGTCGCCGTCGATGAGCTTGGAGGCCGACCTCGGGGTCGACTCGATCAAGCGCGTGGAGATCCTGTCGGCGATGCGCGACCGTGCGCCCGAGCTTCCCGAGGTGAACGCAGGCGAGATGGCGGCCCTGCAGACGCTCGCGCAGATCGTGGAGTACATGCAGGCGAGCGCCCCGACTGGCTCCGTTGGCCCCGCGCCGGCGGCGATGCCCCCCGGGATCGACCTGAGCGCGTTGCTGCTCGAGGTGGTGGCGGAGAAGACGGGCTACCCGGCGGACATGCTGTCGCCAACGATGAGCTTGGAGGCCGACCTCGGGGTGGACTCGATCAAGCGCGTGGAGATCCTGTCGGCGATGCGCGACCGTGCGCCGGAGCTTCCCGAGGTGAACGCGGGCGAGATGGCGGC
>JBFIJN010000612.1:0-4565 GCA_041600735.1 Nannocystaceae bacterium | reverse complement strand
TGCCTCTCACCACCACGGGCGCGCTCACGCGGATCTCGGCGTTCAGCGGCGGCCTCGATCCCGCCGAGCCCACCGACGGGGACACCGTGAGCATCGGCAGCACGCAGCTCAAGGTGCGCGCCTCGGGAGCCAACTTCGCCAATCGCGAGTTCAACAAGGGCATCGACGCGGCCGCCACCGCCACCAACCTCGCGACCGCGGTCTCGAGCATCACGGGGTTCTCCGCGGCGGCGGCCGGGGCCGTCGTCACCGTGACCGGGTCGTCGGGCACCACCGTGGCCACCAGCAACGCCAGCGCGTTCTTGCTGTCTGCCAGCAAGATCCCCGGCCTCGCGCAGTTCGAGAGCGAGGAGCGCAGCCGTGCCGTCGCGTGGGGTGGGTCGATCGGCGTCCGCTACTCGCGACAGTTCGGCGTGGAGATGACCGGCAACTCCTCGATCCGCGCGCGCCTCGTCGCCATTCCGGCGCCAGTGGAGCTCCTCGACGAAATTCGCGAGTACCTGACCAACGTGGAGTGAGCCCATGCCCGCTCCCACCGATGTCCCTCGCATCATGCTCAATGCCCCGCTGCCCGAGATCATCGAGCGGCTGGGGGTCTCGATCGCAAGTGCCCAGTCGGCGCTCGACCAGAGCTCGCTGGCCATCGCCCAGGCCATGGGAACCACCATGGTGGAGATCGACTCGCAGCCGCGCAGCTTGCTCGAGCTCGGGTTCATCCCTTCGTTCTACGCGTTCACCGAGGCCACCATCGAGGCCCGGCTCGCGTTCACCATTACGCAGTCGACCGAGATCGGCGTGAACGCAAGCGTCGGCTTCCAGGTCGGCCTGTTCGCGGCCAGCGTCGACGCCTCGTACTCGCGCAAGTACAGCTTCGAGGCCCAAGGCAGCAGCAGCGTGGCCACGCGCCTGGTCTCGCTCCCGCCGCCCGCTCCGCTCCTCGACATCCTCAACCGCCTGGCCGCCGCTCCCGTGCAGCCGTGAACCACTTCAAGGGAAACGAGAACACACCATGAACCTCGGACAAGAGCTACTCAACGTCCCCATGGGGCAGATGATCCGCGACATGGCCTTCGCCATCGCGGATGCCCAGGTCGAGCTCGACGAAGCCTCGATGAAGGTCGCCGAGATGATGAGCGGCCAAGTGATGACGCTCAGCGAGAACGGAATTCCGGTCGACAGCCTGGGGGCGGAGGTCACCACCAACGCCCACACCCAGGACACCCGCGTGTTCTTCGGCTTCACCGTCGACGGCGCGGGCGAGCGGGTCCCGGTGAAGGTCTCGATGCTCGAGCTCGGCTTCTCGCCCACGTTCTATCAATTCGTGGACACGCTCATCGAGGTCAAGATCGCGATCAAGATCACGCAAGAGAGCCAGTACACGCAGAACACCACCAACACCTTCAATGCGAAGAAGAAGAAGGGGTTGTTCAAGCGCGGCAGCACCGTGCAGACCTCGCAGGTCGATGCTTCCTACAGCCGCAAGTACTCCTACTCGGCCGAAGGCAGCAGCCTGCTGCGCACCAAGCTCGTGCCCGTGCCGCCGCCCGGGATCCTCGAGGAGCGCGTGCGCGCGATCATGGACCTCGAGCGCGCGCTGCGAGAGCCCCCGCCTCCTGCCCCGCCGCCGCCGTCCAACTAGCGCCCACCGTCGAACAGGAGTCTCAACATGCCACAATCCATCGGACAAGAGCTGCTCAACGTTCCGTTCCCCGAGATGGTGCGGAACATGGGCCTGGCGATCGCCGAGGCCCAGTACGAGCTGGACATGGTCAGCATGCGCTTGGCGCAGCTCATGGCCGGCTACGTCGAGAGCTACGACGATCAGGGCCAGCTGGTCACCGCGGAGCGCCGCGTCACGTTCGGATCGAGCAGCTACTCGCTGCTCGAGCTCGGCTTCACGCCCACCTTCTACCAGTTCGTCGACACGATCATCGAGGTGAAGATCTCGATCTCGATCAGCAGCGAGGCCAGCTACTCGCAGCGGCAATCGAGCTTCTCGCTCGCCGCACCGGGAGCGTTTGGGTTCGCGTTCGGAGGCGGCACGATCCGCGCATCGACGGTCAGCGCCTCGTACGCGAACAAGTACCAGTACTCGGCCGACGGGAGCAGCCTGCTGCGCACCAAGCTCGTGCCGCTGCCCCCGCCCGCGATCCTCGAGGAACGCATTCGGCAGCTGCTCGAGACGCAACCGCTGACTCCGCCCAGCTGAGGCCTACGTGGGCTACCAAGCGTGGGAAGACCTCCTCGAGGACGGCGACGAGCCGGCCGACGATGCGCCGATCCCTTCGGCGCTCGGCCGACCCGTCGCGAGCTCGGAGCCGGGGGGCATCGACACCGACGCGGTGCTCCGCGAGGTGCCTGCGCTGGCCGAGCTGCTGCGGCAGCGCGGCGAGCTCGAGCAGCGGATGGCCAGCCTGCTGGGTGGTGACGCGCCGAGCCCGGGCCGCGATCCCGCGCGCGAGCAGCTGCGCTTGGGGGCACCACCGGCGACCGCCGCCGAGCGGGCTGCGGCGCGCGCGGGCGAGCTCGAGGACGTCGCGCGACGCGAGCTCGCGCGCCAGCGGGCCGCAGGACGCCGCCAAGACGAGGATCGCGAGGTACAGCGTCGCCAGAGCCTCGTCGACCGCGGTCGCCGGCAGCTGCTGGCGCAGCAGCAGCGCGTGCTCGCTGCGGAGCGTCGCCGCGTGCAGCACCGACTCGAGCTGGCCGAGCAGCGCTTCTTGGGCGCAGCCGGAGACGTGACCACGTCGCGCCGCGAGCTCGGCCGCCGCGCCGCGGATGTCGTCGACCAGGCACGTGCGCCGCTCCGCGGGTGGGAGTCGCAGCGCGAGCAGATGCAGGCGCAGCTCCGCGAGCAGCTGGCCAAGGCCAAGCAGGATCCCGAGCTCCAGCAAGAGCTTCGTGATGATCCCACCGCGCTCGACGACCTCGACGACCTCGGCGACGACCTCGACGAAGCGCTAGCCGTCCCCGATGCATGGGTCGAGCGCATCGACGCTCAGGCGCAGCAGTGGTCCGATCGCCTGCGCATGGGCGACACCTGGGGCGATCGCGATCGACGAATGTCCGTCGACCGCGTGAGCGATGGTCTCGCCGAGCTCGAGCGCCGACGCGCGCGCATGCAGGCCGAGCGCAAGGCCGAGCGCACCGAGGACCGCGCCGAGGCGCGCAGACGAGAGCGTCGCGAAGCGAAGTCTCGCGTCGACTAGCCCTTCCTTCACCCCATGAGCCCCCTCGAGTCCCCATGAGCGATCCCAGCGACTTCGTCTCCGGCACCATCGACGACCTCCTGCTCAGCATGGCCGAGGGCTTGGTGCACGCCCAAGCACAGCTCGACCAGCTGCAGACCCTGGACGCCCTCGGTCGTCCTGGGCCCACGTACCAGGTGCCATACCTCGACTTCGATCTTCGCGTGGCCGCGCAGTTCGTCACCGATCCTGCGCTCGATCAGAAGTACGGCAACAAGGCGCTCGCGCCCGGCGGAAGCAAGCACCTGACGATGCGTGCGATCCAGCCGGCGGACACTACGATCGACGGGTTCAAGGGAGAGATCGTCAGCAACCTACGCGGGCGCTTCGTGGCCGTGCCGCCCAACGCGGGCAAGCCTCCGCTCGTGATCACCACCGCCGTCGAGCTGGTCGACCCGCTGCACCACGAGCTGCGCGTAGTCGTTCGTACCGCGCTCGGCGAGGCGGTGCCCGGGATGTCCGTGCACTTCAATCTCGATGCCGCGATGAGCATCGCCTTGAGTGCCGCCGACGGCGTGGTGCTCACCGAGCTCCAGCCCACCACGGTGCTCGCACAGGGCATCGTGGTCACCAACGCGGTGGGGCTCGCTCAGACCTCGCTAGTGACGAGCGACACCACACCCGAGCCCGCGGGGACCAGCATCGTCATCGCCGTCGACGTGGTCGGCCGACTCGAGCACCTCGTCGTCGTCGCCCCGTGACTCACGCCCACTCGAGAGCTCTCCCATGCCCGACACCTTCATCCTCCGCGCCCTCCTCGTCGATCCCGACGGCACTCCCTTACCCGAGGTCAACGTGCGCCCGTTCGCGGTCGACCGGACCACCGGGAGCCGCACCGCGATCGGCGCGGCGCAAGTCACCGACGGCGCGGGCAGGGTCGATCTCGACATCACCGGCTCCGAGGTGGTCCAAGGCCCCTACCTCGGCGGCATCCTGCTGTGCGATGCCGTGACCGATCACGTGCTCGCGGAGCAGTGGTCCTCGTTCGATCCATCCGCGCCCACGCTGCTCGACTTTGGCGAGATCCGGGTATGGGACGCGCCGATCATGGAGCTCCCCGGGCGCACCGTGGTCGGCGTGCCTGCCCCGTTCGTCGCCGCGCTGGGCGACTCGACCGAGCTCGAGGCCCAGCTCGCCAACGTCCAAGGCCAGCTCGCCGACACGCAAGGTCAGCTCGCCGACACGCAAGGCCAGCTCGCCGACACGCAAGGTCAGCTCGCCAACGTCCAAGGTCAGCTCGCCGACACGCAAGGCCAGCTCGCCAACGTCCAAGGTCAGCTCGCCGACACGCAAGGTCAGCTCGCCGACAGCCAGTCC
>JBFIJN010000611.1:0-4601 GCA_041600735.1 Nannocystaceae bacterium | reverse complement strand
GGGCCCGTACGTGGAATTGATCCGCTCCGCCGAATGACCACGCCAGGCCAGCCCGACTCGCCAGCTTGGCGCACGATGCTCGGCGAGGCACCGCGCGCGCCGGTGTCGACGCACGCGCCGCTGCCGGTCGGCGACGGTGATCGCGTGTGGTCCGTGGACGCGGGGCGCGTGGACCTGTTCTGGGTGCCCACGCGCGACGGCCTGCCGTGCGGCCCGCGACGCCACGCAGGGGGGCTCGCGCGCGGCCAGCTGTTCTTTGGCCTGCCCCACGATCCGGTCGGTGAGTCGATCCGCTGGCTCGCGGTGGTCGACGCCGACACCGAGCTGCGCGAGCTCGAGCTCTCGCGCCTGCGCGAGCTGGGCCAGACCGACGAGTGCCGCGACGAAGTGAGCGCGCACTTCGAGGCGTGGGTGGGGCTGCTGCGCAAGGCCGCGAGCCCGAGCGAGCCCGCGCTCCCGCGCGACCCCTCGCTGGCCACGCTCGAGTCCTTTCACCGCAGCGTGCTCGCTGCCCTTCAGGCGCGGGCGCGCGCCGAGGAGCTCGCCGAGCGGGAGCGGGTGAGGCGAAAGGAGCAAGCCGACGCACAGCAGCTGCGCGACACCCTCGCGGCGCTCTCCGACGTGACCGAGCTGCGACCCACGCCCGTGCATCATCGCGATCCTCTGGCCGCGGCGTTCCTCGAGATCGCCCGCGCGCTCGGCCAGCGCGACCCGTCGGTGGTGGTCCCCAGCGAGGGCGCGGTGCAGGATCGCGTGCGCCACCTGGCGCGGAGCCTGCGGCTACGGACCCGCCGCGTGCTGCTCGAGCACGAGTGGTGGACGCGCGACAGCGGTCCCGTGCTGGCGTTCATGGGCGAGGACCGGCGACCCGTCGCATTGCTCCGCGGCCGCGGGCGTCGCTACGTGCTCTACGACCCGCAGACGCGGCAATCCACCCCGCTCTCGCGTGCGCTGGCCGAGCAGCTACAGCCGTTCGGTCATGCCTTCTTTCGCACACTACCCGGCCATGCGCTCGGGCGCCTCGACCTGCTGAAATTCGCATTCTTCGACGTACGTCGTGATCTAGTGACTGCATTGCTGCTCGGTGCACTCATTGGGGCGTTTGGAACAGCCTTCCCGCTGGTCACGGGGCAGGTGTTCGACTTCGTGATCCCCGGAGCCGAGCGCGGCCTGCTGCTACAGATCGTGCTGCTGCTGGTGGGCCTGGCGATGGGGAGCACCGTGCTCGAGCTGGTGCGCTCGGTCGCGATGGTGCGCGTGGGCACCAAGCTGAGCACGAGCATCCAGGCGGCCACCTGGGATCGGCTGCTCAACCTACCGGTCAGGTTCTTTCGCGACTACACCTCCGGCGATCTCGCGGAGCGTGCGACCGGCATCGATCGGATCCACCGTGCGCTGTCGGGCAGCGTGATCTCGAGCGTGTTCGCGGCCCTGTTCGGCACTTGGTACCTGCTGCTGCTGTTCGTCTACGACGTGTGGCTCGCGCTGGCGGCGATGGTGTTGCTGGTCGTGCCGATCCTGTCGAGCCTCGGCTCGTCGCTGATGCAGCTCCGCTTCCAGCGCCAAGCGGCCGCGCTGCGCGGGCGACTGGCAGGAGTGTTGCTGCAGCTGCTCGATGGCATCGCGAAGATCCGCGTCGCGGGGCTCGAGGCCACCGCGTTCCGCCTGTGGGCGCAGGAATTCCGCGAGCTCCGCCAGCTGCGCTACCGCTCGACGCTGTTGGATCTGTGGGTCGGAGGGCTGCGCGGCTTCTATCCCGCGATCACCACCGCGGTCCTCTTCTATCTCGCCACCATGGGGCACGGCGAGCGGCTCACGACGGGGCAGTTCCTCGCCTTCTTTGCCGCGTTCTCGATCTTCATGGGCTCGCTGCAGGGCCTGATGGAGAACGGGCTGGTGCTGCTGTCCACGATCCCCGCGTGGGAGCGAGCGCGTCCGATCCTCGAGGCGGAGATCGAGGCCGATCCCGGCAAGGAGCACCCCGGGCGGCTCACGGGCGACATCGAGGTCACCCAGCTCTCGTTTCGCTACACGCCCGACCAGCCCACGGTGCTCGATCAGCTGAGCTTGCGCGTGGCGGCCGGAGAATTCGTGGCGGTGGTGGGGCCCTCGGGGTGTGGCAAGTCCACGCTGCTGCGCATCTTGCTGGGCTTCGAGCAGCCCGTAACGGGCAACGTGCTCTACTCGGGGCAGCCGCTGTCCAGCCTCGACGTCGCCGAGGTTCGGCGTCAGCTCGGCGTGGTGCTGCAGGACAGCCGCGTGCTCTCGGGCAGCATCCGCGACAACATCTGCGGAGCGTATGTGTACGACGACGAGCGCGTGTGGCAGGCGCTGCGACGGGCGGGGCTCGCCGAAGATGTCGAGGCCATGCCGATGGGGCTGCAGACGATCATCAGTCACGGCGGCACCAGTCTCTCGGGCGGGCAGCGGCAGCGGTTGATGATCGCGCGGGCGATCGTGAACGAGCCGAAGATCTTGCTGTTCGACGAGGCCACCAGCGCGCTCGACAATCGTACACAGGCGATCGTGTCGAGCAGCCTCGAGTCGCTCGCGGTCACGCGAGTCGTCATCGCGCACCGCTTGTCGACGATTCAGCATGCGGATCGGATCCTCGTGATGGATCGCGGGCGGATCGTCGACGAAGGGCGCTACACGGAGCTGCTGGGGCGTGAGGGCTTGTTCCGCGACCTCGCGCGCCGGCAGCTGACGTGACCGCGAGCGCAGCCTCGCTACCGCGGTGCCGCGACCACCCCGAGCATCAGCGGCATCGCGGGTACGCCGGGCGGCATTCCATACCGACGGCCGGGGAGCGACTCCATGCCTTCGAACAACAAGCAGCCATTGGCATAGGGGTACTCGCGCACTTGCTCGATGAACAGCCCCGCGTTGGCCAGCACCTGGAGGGTCTGGGCCACCGTGTACTGAAAGGCCTTGGCGGGCTCGGGGTTCTCGAAGGCCTGGATGCCGGGGGCCTTGCCCATCGGCGCGAGGCCGGCGGCGGACTTGCCCACGTAGTCGTTCACGCCGCCGCGCTCGTCGATGGGGCCGTCGATGAAGTAGGGCTCGATCAAGCGACCCTCGCGATCGAAGCTCCAGCACAGCGGGTGGAACTCGAGCAGCACCAAGCGGCCGCCGGGGGCGAGCACGCTGGCGACGCCGCGGGCCCAGCGCGGGAGATCGGCGAGCCAGCCGATCGTGCCGTAGGAGGTGAACACGCGATCGAAGCGCTCCTCACGGACGGCGGCGGCGTCGAGCCAGTCGAGCACGTCGGCGCGCTCGAAACGCGCGTCGATCTTCGACTCGCGCGAGAGCGTGTCGGCGAACTCGATCGCGGAGTCGGAGATGTCGACCCCGACGACCTCGGCCCCGAGCGCGGCCAGGCTCAGCGAGTCCTGGCCACAGTTGCACTGGAGATGGAGGAGGCGCAGCCCGTCGATGTTGCCGAGTAGCTCGAGCTCCTCGGGGAACAGAGTGCTGCCGCCATCGCGCAGGAAGCCGGCTTGGTCGTGCTTGTGGCTGTTGTGGGCCGGCGTGACCGCGTTCCAGGAGCGACGGTTCTGCTCGTGGGTGGCGCGAACATCGGGGTGGTCGTGGTCCGCCATCTCGCCGCATCTAGCACGGGAGAAAGGGGGCGGCAAAGCGGATTGTTCGCGGCTATCCTTGGGCCCATGGCTGCACGCACCACGCTGCTGTACACGCTCCTCCTTGCCATCGTGCTCGGGCTGGGAGGCTGCAAGAAGGACGAGCTCGCGATGGAGGCGGCGACGGAGCTCCACCAGCTCGCCAACGAGATCGCCGCCAAGGTCCAGGAGGGCGATGATCGCAAGGCCGGTGTCGAGGCGGCGCAGAAGCTGCTCGACGAGCGACGCCCGGCGCTGCAGGCCAAGATGAGCGAGGTGGTGCTGATGACGCGCGAGGACATCTCCGAGCAGACCGCGGCGCAGGTCAACAAGGCGCGCGCCGACGCCAGCCTCGTGGTGGTCGGGGTCTCGCTGGGGCTCGTACGCGAGGCGGCGATGGATCCGGAGCTCGGCACCAAGCTGACCAAGCTCACCGACGACTTCACCAAGCTCAGCGACGGCGAGTAACGCGGCGGCCCGGCTGAGCGATTTGCGCATATCGCGCAGTCCCGTCATTCGGCGTCGCTCGGTCCCGCGAGCTCGACCGGTCCCGCGCTGTCGACCCGCCCCGCGATGTCGCCCATCTTCGCGTAGAGCTCCACGCCGCGGGCGCTGTGCTCGAGCAGGTCGGCCGAGAACGCGACCCGGCCGGGCTCGAACAGCACGACCACGGTCGAGCCGCCGAACAGGAAGTAGCCCTTCTCGTCGCCCTTCTCGACCGGGCCGGGGCCCGCGGTGTGAACGACGCTCCCCACCGCGGTCGCGCCCACCTCGACGAACGTGACGACACCCCACCGCTCGCTGGTGATCGTGGTGACCCAGCGCTTGTTGTCGATGAACGTGGTGGTCACCCGCTCCAGGCCGATGGGGGAGACCGAGTACAGGTCGCCGCCGATCCGCTCGGGCGCGCTCGCGATCCCCTCGGTTGGAAAGTGAAAGCGGTGGTAGTCGGTGGGGCACAGCCGCGAGATCAACATTGCG
>JBFIJN010000610.1:0-4632 GCA_041600735.1 Nannocystaceae bacterium | reverse complement strand
GCGGCCCCGGCCGCGACGGCGATCGTATTGCCGCGACCGATGTCTCGCCGCGCCGCCGCGCGCTCCTCGGGCTGGGTCTCGAAGCGCCCGACCGCCGCGTTGGCATAGCCGAGCCCCCCGGCCATCACGCCCAGGCCTGCGATCCCGAGGCCGGCACCGATCGAGCCCCAGAGGATGAGCGGTCGGTGGCTCGAGGGCGTCGCGTTCGGGGGGGCGGCCTCGGGCGCCGGCTCCCGCTCCGGCTGCGACGCGGGCTCTTGCTCCGGCTCGGGCGCGGGCGCTTCGTCGGGCCCCTCCTCGGCTTGGGCCTCGTGCTCGGCGATGGTCGCCTCGACCTCGGCGAGCGCGGCCGCGGCTGCGGCTCTTCGGTCCGCCTCGCCCTTCGGCAGCGCCTCGAGGTAGTTGCGCAGCAGATCACGGGCCACGTAGAGGTGCGAGGCCTCGCCGTCGACCCCCCATGCCCCCAGGTGCGCGCGATGCAGCGCCCACTGCACCCGCAGGCGCAGGGCCTCGGCCTCGGGGTCGGCTGCGATCGCCCCGTACACTCGGGTGAGGATCGCGATGGCCTCGGAGTAGTCCGCCGTGTCGATGCGCGTCTGCGCCTGCTGCCACAGCTCGCCGATGTCCACGGGGTCTGCGGGCGCGCCGCGTAGTGCGCTCGCCGAGATCGGCACCGCCCCCGCGGCGCCGATCGGCCACGCAAGCGCCGCCCAGAGCCCCAGCCATGCCCCAGCTCGGGACCCACGCAAGCCTGCCATCCACTCGGGATCATAGGCAGCCTCGGCGACCGCACTCAAGCGCTAGCCGCTCGTGCGGCGTCAGGGGGCTCTCGCCGGCGGCGGTGGGGCCAAGGCTGCGCCGACCTCGGCCGCCCGCTACCATGAAGGCAGCTTGACGACCCGGACCACTGGCGAACCGCTGACCTTGGCGACCAATAGCGAGCCACTGGTCCAGCGGACGAGCCTGCCCAGCGGCACCGTGCTGGCCGACCGCTACCGCATTCGCGAGCTCATCGGCGAGGGCGGCATGGGAGACGTCTACCTCGCCACGCACCTCGCGATCGACAAGGCCGTCGCCATCAAGGTGCTGGCCCCCGAGCAGATGCGTCGTCCGCGAACCGTGGGTCGCTTCCTGCAGGAGGCCAAGGCCGCCTCCAAGATCCGCCACGAGAACGTGGTCGACATCAACGACTACGGTGAGAGCGACGGGCTCGCGTTCTTCGTGATGGAGTACCTGGTCGGCGAGGACCTCAGCGTCCTCGTCAAGCGCGAGGGGCGACTGAGCTGGCCGCGCATCAAGTCGATCTGCACCCAGCTGATGGCCGCGCTCGCCGCCGCCCATGCCGCGGGCGTGGTGCACCGCGACATCAAGCCGCACAACTGCTTCATCACCCCGCGCGTGGGCAACCCCGATTTCGTGAAGGTGATCGACTTCGGCATCGCCAAGCTCAGCGAAGGCTCCGAAGAGCAGCTCACGCGCACGGGGGCGATCCTCGGGACGGCCGAGTACATGTCGCCCGAGCAAGGCATGGGCACCGAGCTCGACGGGCGCAGCGACCTCTACTCCGCCGGCATCATCCTCTATCGCATGCTCACCGGCGCGGTGCCCTACAAGGGCAACAACCCGATGTCGATCCTCTATCAGCACATCCACGCACCACGCGTGCCGCCCAGCGAGGCGTGCCCCGAGGCGGGGATCGGGCCCAAGGTCGACGCGCTCGTGCTCAAGGCGCTCGCGCGCGAGCGCAACGATCGCTTCGCCACCGCGGAGGAATTCGCGGCCGCGATCCAGGCGATCGACGGCCTCGGCGACGGCGCCCGGGCCAGCGATGCCTCGCGACGGCGCGGCGTGGGCATCGCAGCCGCGGCCGCGGTGCTGGTGGGGCTCTCGGTCACGAGCTGGGCGTGGTGGTCGGGCGTGGAGCCCAACGAGCCCGCCGTGCGAGCCGAGCCAGCGACCACGCCACCGGCGGACCGTGAAGCGCGGCCCGAGGCGGCGATCGTTGCCGCGCCGCCGCCGGGCGAGCCCGACGAGGTGCGAGGCGAGCTCGCGAGCACGGGCGGCGCAGCAAGCGGGCCCGCGCCCGACGAGGCGACCACCGCCGCGCCCGCCGAGGCGACCACCGCCGAGCCCACCGCGGACTCCGAAGACTCCGAGCCCACCGAAGACTCCGAGCCCGCCGAGGACTCCGAGATCCCGCTGCGCCGCTCACCGCGGGCGATCCTCGCCCGCCTCGCCCGCCTCGACGGCAAGGTACGCGCGTGCGGCAAGGCAGCGGGGTTGTTCCCCGGCGAGTCGGTGGGCGTGGTGCTCCAGATCGCGCCGAGCGGTCGCGTGCAGTCGGCCAAGGTGAAGGGGGCGTTCAGCCGAACCGGCGCCGCGTGCATTCAGCAGGCGGTCCTCGGCGCGCGGTTCTCGGCCGCGCAGAAGCTCCAGACGGTCGAGCACCGCTTCACGCTGTAACTCGCTCGGCGCTCGCGTCGATCGATGGGCGCCCCATGCCGCACTACAAGCTCGTCTCGTTCAAGCTGTGCCCGTTCGTCCAGCGCTCCGTCATCACCCTGCGCGAGAAGGGCGTGCCCTACGAGATCGAGTACATCGATCTCGCCGCGAAGCCGCAGTGGTTCCTCGAGCTGTCACCGTTCGGCAAGGTCCCGCTGCTGCTCGTCGACCGCGACACGGCGCTGTTCGAGTCGGCCGTGATCAACGAGTACATCGACGAGACCGCGCCCGGTCGGCGCCTCCACCCCGAGGATCCGCTGCGCCGCGCCCACAACCGCATGTGGATCGAGTTCGCCTCGAGCCTGCTCGGCGACCAGTACCGCCTGCAGATCGCCCCCACGGGCGAGGAGGCGCGGCGGCAGCTCGCGGCGCTCCACGAGAAGCTCGGGCGGCTCGAGGCCGAGCTCGTCAAGCAGCGCCCCGGCCCCTGGTTCAATGGCTCCGAGCTCTCGCTGGTCGACACCGCGGTCGCCCCGTTCCTGCAGCGAGCGCGCTGGATGGCCGACATCGCCCCTGACTTCGATCCCGTTGAGGGTCACCCCCACATGCGTGCATGGCAGCAAGCGCTGCTCGCCCTCGACTCGGTCCGGGGCTCCACGGTCGAGGACATCGTCGACCTCTACCAGGAATTCATCCGCAAGCCGCTCCCGAGCAATGGGGACCGCCCCAGCGACCTCGGCACGCGCGGCTGATCACCCGCGGGGCCCCGAAGTGCGCTTGCGCAAGCACCCGCGCACAGCACGGCGGCCGACCTGCGCTACCCTCCCGAAAATGGCCAGCGACATGATCTCGGATACGACCGATGACGGCTTCCAGCACGAAGTGTTGGACTCGACGCTTCCGGTGCTCGTGGATTTCTGGGCCACGTGGTGCGGCCCGTGCCGCGCACTCGCCCCCCACGTGGAAGCCGTCGCCCACCAGTTCAACGGGAAGCTGAAGGTCGTCAAGCTCGACATCGACCACAACCCGAAGACCCCCGCCAAGTACGGCATCCGCGGCGTCCCCACCTTGCTGGTGTTCAAGGGCGGGCAGCTGGTCGCCAACATGGTGGGCAACCCGGGGTCGTCGAAGAAGGTCGTCGACCTGGTCACGCCCCACGTGTGAGCCGCGAGGGTCGAGCGCTCACTTGCGCTCCCATCGCATGCTCAAGCGTCGCCAGGGCAGCGTGGAGGGTTCCTCCGCGCTGCCCTCGCAGATCCAGCGCACGGCGATCGCGGCGGTGACCATCGGCCCGGTCATCGTGGGCGCGGGCATCGGCTCGGGCATCGCGAATGCGATCACCGGGGCCCCCGGCTCGGACACCCGCGCCAGCGCCCACGTGCGCTCGCCCTCGAGCGTCGCGTGGTACGTGCAGCCTCGCGCCGCCTGCGTTGCAACGTGCAGCTCCACGCGGGCGCCCGACTCCCAGCGCAGCTCGATCGGCACCGTGCGCAGCTCACCGGCCGGCGCGGGCGCGATGAAGCGGCTCCCCGGCAGCACGCTGAACGCCCCGTGGCCGCGCCAGATCGAGGGGTCGATGCGGTGCAGCTCCCATGGTCCACCCCACTCGACCCGCGCGTTGGGCATCGCGCCCTCGACGATCTCGGCTCGCTGCGCACGGTAGTAGCCGCGCGCGACGACGGTCGTGTGCCACGGGCCGCGGTCGGGCCAGCGCTGGTGATCCTCGGGCTCCCAGCCGCCCGAGAGCATGTACAGCGGCGTGCCCGAGCCCACCGCGCGCTCGATCATGCGGGCATGCGGGTACACCAGCACCGTCTTGCCGAACGCGAGGAACGCAGGCGTGGCCAGGATCCCACGCCAGCGCCCGGGCTCGCGCGCATCGAAGAACAGCACCGCGTCATCGGGCACCGCATCGAAGATCGCAGCGAGGTCCTCGGGCCCATGCTCGAGGTCGCGGACCCAGAACACGGGCCGGCCCAGCACCCCGAGCGGCGGGATCCACCACGCCACGATCGCGAGGGCCCACCCCCCGCTGGCCACCCGTGGTCCCCAGCGCGCGCCGACCCGCTGCATCGCGGCCCCCAAGCCCCATGCGGCCGCGATCACCAGCACCGGGATCGCATCGCCAACCAAGTAGCGGGCGTAATAGAACTCGTAGCGGATGCCCTCCTTGAGCGCGGTCAGCAGCAG
>JBFIJN010000609.1:0-4634 GCA_041600735.1 Nannocystaceae bacterium | reverse complement strand
GGCGGGCCCTCGGTTGGCCTCGTGCCGCGGATCGGGGGCCTCCTGCGCCTCTTCGGTGAGCCGCATGAAGATCTGCTCGAGCGACGAGCCCGGCTCCTGCGCCTGGCTGCGCAGCTCGTCCATGGTACCGAGCGCTGCGATGCGACCGCGGCTGAGGATTGCGATGCGATCGCAGACCTCCTGCGCCACCTCCATCGCGTGGGTGCTGAGGAACACCGAAGCGCCGGCCTCGCAGCGCTCGCGCAGGACGGCCTTCACCAAGCGCGTGCCGCGGGGGTCGAGCCCCACCATCGGCTCGTCCACGACCAACAGGCGCGGGTCGGGCAAGAGCGCGGTGGCGAACACCAGCCGCTGCTTCATGCCGTGCGAGAAGCTCTCCACCAGCGCATCGGCCCAGTCGGCCAGCTCGAAGCGACGCAAGAGCGCCTCGCCCCGCTCGGCCACGCGCGCGCGCGGCATGCGGTGCAGCCCGCCCACGAGCTCGAGCATCTCGAACGCGGTGAGCTTCTCGTAGAGGAACGGTCGATCGGGGATGAAGCTGGTGATGGCCTTCACCGCCAGCGGGTCGCGACGCAGATCATGGCCGTCCACGTGCACCTCGCCGCTCGTGGGCTGGATGAGCCCCGCGATGATGCGCATGGTCGTGCTCTTGCCCGCGCCGTTGGGGCCCAGGAACCCGAACACCTCGCCTTGACGCACGTGGAAGCTCAGCCCGCGGACCGCCTCGAACCCGCCGTAGCGCTTGTGCAGACCCTCTACGATGATCATGGGGCCAGGCTCCCGTAGGTGGCCTGCGCCTCGGCCTCGCGCACGGCGAGCAGCGAGAGCGGCAGCTCCTGCTGCAGCACCTCGCCGAGCTCGTTGATCCACAGCTGCAAGGGCGGCAGGCCCGGGAGCTGCTGGCGCAGGTGGAACGCGCTGACCGTCTCGCCCAGCACGTCGAGGTCGGCGCGACCGAGGTACTCGAGGCTGCCCTCGCTGGGCACGAGGCCGAGCGGATCGACGTGGGTGAAGGCGAAGCGATCGCCCGGCTGGAGATCGTGGGTCATGACGAGCGGTCCAAGGCTGAAGTCGAACACGGGCGGCTCGCGCAGCGGGAGATCGAGGGCGGTGATCCCAGGCAGGCCCTCGGCCTCGATGTGCAGCAGCTCGCCGCGTCGCTGGCCCTCGGCGCGCAGCGGGATCGGCCCGCCGAGCGCCTCCACGGTGAAGCGCTCGAGCACGAACGCGGCATCGAGCTCGGTGTCGATGCGGATGCTGGTGGCGGCGCCGGCCGCCGCGCGGATCTCGATGCGCTGCCCGAGCTGGTAGCCCGTGCCGCGCCGCCGCTGCTCGGTGCGCGAGAACCCGACCTTCTCGTCGCCGCGGTAGAGCCCGAACCACTGCACGCCCTCGCGAAACCCCTCGGCCAGCGCCTGCGGATCCACGCGCAGCGAGACCTCGTCCCGCGGCCGACCGAGCGCGCGAAAGTCGAGCAGCACCACCACCACGAACGCCGCCACGGCCAGCCCGCCGAGCACGTCGAACCACGGCAGCTCGCGTCGCCGCGCCCGCCGCGAGTCGGGGTGTGCCGCAACCGAGCCTTCGGTGCTAGGCTCGCGGCCAGCCGACGATCCGCCCATGCCCATCGAAGTCTACAAACTCCTCCACGTACTGGGCATCATGCTCTTGTTCGCGAGCCTCGGCGGCATGGCCATCCTGGGCCTGCGCGCGGGCGAGGAGCGCGAGGTGAAGCCGCTGCGCAAGCTGCTGACCATCGGCCACGGCGTCTCGCTCTTGGTGGTGTTCGTGGCTGGCTTCGGGATGATGGCGCGGCTCGGCATCATGGGCGGCTGGCCCACGTGGATCTACATCAAGATCGCGCTGTGGCTCGTGCTCGGCGCGGCGGTGGTCGTAGTCCGCCGCGCCCCAGAGCTGGGGCGCGTGTGGTTGTTCTTGTTGCCCCTCGTGGGAGCGGCGGCCGCCTGGGTCGCGATCACGCACCCGCCGGTCTAGCCCACGCGAGCTAGCTGCGAGCTCGCCGGCGGCGCAGCGCGAGCGGGGCGAGCAGCCACGGCCACCACGCGGCCGGTCCCTCGCGATCGGTGCGGCAGCCACAGCCGTCGCCATCCTCGGCCGAGCCGGCCGAGGCCGAGCCACTCACCACGCCCGAGCCGCTGTCGGCCGAGTCGCCGGTGCCGGTGCCCGAGGCCGAGCCCGAGCCGCTCCCCGACGCGCTGGCCGAGCCCTCGCCGCCAGTGTCATCGAGACCACCCGTACCGGTGTCTGCGGCCGAGGGCTGGAACTCGATGATGAGCGGCGCAAGACCGTGAGGCTCGGTGAGCGGAGGCTCGCCCGCGCAGCTGACGTAGTCGTAGGACCACCCCGGCACCACGGCCCAGCTCTCGCCCGGAGGCGGGGCCACGGCCGTCACCTCGAACTCGATCTGGTGGGTCGCGTTCACGAGCACGTCGCCGATCGGGACTCCGATTCCGATCCTCGCGGTGTCGACCGCGTTGCCCATGATGTCGCCGGGGTTGCCGTCGTAGGTGAACGAGCTCAGCTCGAGGCCGGCGGGCAGCGGCGCCCTGAACACGAGGTCGGTGGCATCCACCAGGCCCCCGTTGTGGAGGTCCACGATGATCGTGCTGCTGTCGCCGATCTCGAGCTGCAGCGGGGCGGCCTCGGCCCCGTTGCCGCGACCGGTGAAGTCGGGGGCATTGACCGCGATCGCAAAGCCCACCGCGGTGGGGACGAACGAGTCACCCGTGGTGGTGGCGCGCAGCACCGCGGTGGTCTGGTCGTTGGCGAGGTGACCGGCAGCCGAGCTCACCGCCACCGAGGTCACGTCCCAGCCCTGGCGCCCGCCGACCACGTTGGTGCCGCCGATTGCATCTTGGTTGATGTTGCCGAACGAGCCCGAGGGGTCGAGCTGACCGTTGGAGTCGTTGAGCTGCGAGCAGAAGAAGTTGCTCTCCGGGTTGTTGGGGCCGGACAGCGGGACGAATGGCCCAGCGCCCGACTGCGCGATCTCGAAGCCATCGCCGGTGAGGTCGGCGTCGCCCTCGATGGTCGTGACCACTGCGCGCCCGGTGAACGGGCCCGACGGCGGGGTGCAGAACCCGGCGAAGTCGTAGACCTCGGTCGAGTCCTCGTCGACGAAGCTGCCGCCGACGAACACGGTGAGGTTGCGGATCGGCTGGGTCGAGTCGCGGTAGGCAACCAGCAGCGTCCAGCCCGCGGCATTGAGCGAGTTGATCGTGGTGACCTGGGTCGCGGGCACGCCCGAGACCGAGTAGACCCCCGCGCCGTGGGCGACGACGAAGTCCGTCACGTCGGCCGAGCGCATATAGTAGTTGGCGTTGAACAGCGAGGCCGAGACCTCTGCGATGTCGAGCGCAGTGGTCGGATCCGGATCGATCAGCTCCGCGTCTCCACCCGCGCCCAGCGTGACTGGATCGTCGAGGTATGCGGTGACGTTCTCGCTGTCGTAGACCGTGCTGCCGCCCCACACGAGCTCGGCGTAGAGCACCTCGGCGTCGTTCGGCAGCACGAGCGTGGCCTCCGAGCCGTTGGCGGTCCAGTCGTCGGTGGTGCCGGCCGGCCACGGGTTACCGGGCGGCGGGGCGGGAAAATTGTCGACCGACGCGGGATCGAGCGAGAGGAACGTACCGATCGAGTCCTCCGTGCCGGGACCGTTGGCGTTGAGCGCCTTGGACAGGCCTAGCGTGTTGCCGGTCGCGACGACCTGGCCTGCGGTGGTCCGAGAGAAACGCAGCTCGCTGGCGCTCCCTGGCGTGGCCACCAGCAGCGCGCCCGCGATGATCGAGAAATACAGTGTTCGATGAAGCTCATGCCCCCGCATGAGCGCGAGCGTACACTGTGCCGCGCGGTAGCGGATGCCTACCTTGCCGTCGGGATCTCCATGACTCGCGCCGAAGCCACGCGTCCCATCGCCCCCGAGCTGCTCACCCCGCGCTTGCGTCTGCGCGGCCACCGGGAAGCGGACCTCCCCGACTGCGTTGCGATGTGGGCCGACCCCGAGGTCACCCGCTACGTTGGCGGGCGGGCCTTCACCGAAGAGGAGGTGTGGGCCCGGATCTTGCGCTACATCGGCCACTGGGCGGTGCTGGGGTTTGGCTACTGGGCCATCGAGGAGCGCGACTCGGGGCGGTTCATCGGCGAGGGGGGCTTTGGTCACGCGCGGCGATCTCTCGAGCCCTCGTGGGGTCGCACGCCGGAGGCCGGCTGGGCGCTCGCCTCCTGGGCCCACGGTAAGGGATTCGCTTCCGAGGCAGTCGCGGCGATGTTGAGCTGGGGCGACGCCCACCTGGCCACGCCGCGCACCGTATGCATGATCGAGCCGGCCAATCTCGCCTCGCTGCGGCTGGCCGAGCGGCAGGGCTACCGAAGCTACGCGCGCGCGCTCTACCAGGGGCAGCCGATGGTGTTGCTCGAGCGCGGCTGATCCAAATCTCGGCGTGGTGGCTGGCGGCTCGAGGGTTCGTGGCCCTACGATCCCGCGCGGATGCCGACCCCGCGCCGCTGGCCGCCGCTCCTCGTGTTCGCCTCGTGGTTGCTCTCAATCATTGTTCCGGCGCCTGCCTGGGCGGCGAGCGAACCTACCCAGGCAGAGGTCGCCGATGCGATGGCCG
>JBFIJN010000608.1:0-4644 GCA_041600735.1 Nannocystaceae bacterium | reverse complement strand
CTCGCCGACATCGAGAGCGGGCGAGTGCACCCGCAGTTCTTCCACCTGCACCCCATGCTCATGGCGACGGCGGGGCTCGTGCTCGGGCCCGCGCATGTGGACGGCGTGGTGCTGCTCTACGCGGCGCTCGCCTTGCTGGGCCTGTGGGCGCTCGCGCGACGGCTGTGGCCGCGCGGGCCGTGGGCGTGGTTGGCGGCGGGGCTGTGGGTCACCGCTCCCCTGGCGATCTGGGTGCAGCGCACCACGCTGAGCGAGGGGGCGGCATCGGTGATGATGCTGGCGGGGCTGCTGGCGGTGCTGCGGGCGCGGGATGGCGACGATCGAGCGCTCGTGACCGCCGCGTTCGTGCTGGGCAGCATCGCGTGGATCCGCGGCAATGGATGGCTGGCCGTGCCGGTGATGCTCGCCGCGCAGTGGCTGGTGCCGCGCCGCGGTGCTGCGCCGCGGCGAGCGGGCTGGGTCTACGCAGGGTGCTTCGCCTCGGCGGTGTTGGTGCACGCGCCCACGACGTTCCCGTATCTGCACGACGAGCTGCTGCGACAGCTGCCGATCGATGTGCCGCTGACCCCGGCGCGACTGGTGGCCGTGGTCGCGATCGGCCTCGTCACATGGTTGGCGGTGGACGAGCTCGGGCCGCTGCGACGACACTACGAGCGCTGGGCGGGCGCATGGTTTCGCGCGGGGCCGTGGATGCTGGCGCTGGCGCTGGTGGCTGCGCTGGTCGCCTATGCAGCGCTGCGCACGGAGCCGCTGGCTCGCCCGTGGAGCCGCCTCGACGCGGTCGCGCCGCTCGTGAGCGCGCCGATGCTCGTGCTGGCCGCGATCGGCCTGCGCCGCGTGCTACGGGCCTGGCCACGCACCCCCTCGGCCGCGGGCGCGTGGCTGCTGGGCCTGGGCGCAGTGGTGGTGGTGACGGTCGGGCTCTATGCGCAGCGCAACCTGCCGCAGCTCGGGCTCTACTACTATGGTCGCTATCTCGTCCCGGAGATCCTTCCCGCGCTGCTGTTGCTGGCGGTGGAGGGGCTGCGAGGGGTGCACGCGGTGCTGGCCGGGGCGGCCACGCGCCCGCGCGCGCCGAGGCGGGCTGCCGCACACGGGCTCACGGTGGCGGGCAGCGTGGGGCTGGCCTGGTCTGCCGCCGGGGTGCTCGTGGAGGAGCCCGTGACGCGGCTGCGGGAATTCGCGGGAGCGGGACGCGTGATCGATCACCTCGCCGCTAGGCTCCCGCCCGGAGCGGTCGTAATTGCAGGCGGCGAGGGCTGGCACCACGGGCATACCTTCAATCAAGTGGGCGGGGCGCTGGCGTTCGGACGCGGGGTCACGGTGCTGCCCTATGAGACGCGGGAGGCCGCGTATGCGAGCGTGCACGAGCTGTTGATCGGGCGGCCCGAGGCCACCGGAGCCGCTGCGCCGCCGGTGTTCGTGCTGCTCAACGAAGCGACCAAGGTCCACGGTCGCAAGCCGCCCGACGCGGTGGCGGGAGAGGATCGGGTGGCCGCGATCGATGATCTGCTGCCGCCACCGTTCGTCGCGCGGCGGATCGAGCTGGTGGAGATGTTGCTCGATCGACTGACCCCGACGAGCGAAGGCCCGCCCACGCGAGTCACGCGCGACGGCCTGCGCATGGCGTTGTTGGAGGTCGAGGTGGATCCCGCGCGCGTGGCGGAGGTGGAGCGCTGGCGGCTCGAGGCGCGCGAGGGCGAGTGGCACGCCGAGGGGCCGCCCGGACTGGAGCTGTCGGGGGGCGGGCTCTTGGGCACCGCACCGTGCCTGGGCGCGCAGCCGCTGGCGTTGACGGTGCCCGCGGCCGGCGGTGCGGGCCGGGGCCCCGTCTCGCTGGTGCTGGTGTCGACTCCCGGGACGGCCGCCCTCACGTCGCGGTGGCGCGTGGAGATCGATGGCGTGCCCGTGCTCCTCGATGCGCCGCGCATGCCCGCGCGCGAGCGCGATACGCTGGGACCGATCACGCTGACGACACGCCCGCGAACGATCTCCGTGCGCGGGGCCGAAGCGGAGGCCGCGGGCGCGCGCTGCCCTCATGGAGGCTTGATCGAGCTGCGCTTGTTGGGGCCCGAGGCCTCGATGCTCGCGAGCGCCGAGGTGCACGCGGTCACGTTCGCGCCCGCGCGCACGCTGGGCCACCCGGTGCCCCCGGCGACGTGGGTCTCGGGGCGCGGGCTCTCGCGCTACCGCCGAGGGCTGCCGCTCGCGACGGAGATCCAGGGGCTCTCGCTCGTGCTCGAGCCGGGCACGCCGCTCGTGTTCCCCGCCGCCGCCTGGCCCGACGGCGGGCGCGAGCCGGTCGAGCTGGTGGTCACCCTCACCGGCGCGACGCTCGGACCGCAGGCCCGACTGTGGATCTTGGTGGACGGGCTGCCGCTCGGGCCCATCGATCCGCCCGATGATCGCGAGGGCTCGTGGCAATCGCCTGCGCTGCGCTGGACGCCCTCGACGAGCGCCGCCGAGATCGCGGTCGAGCTGCGCGACGCGGGAGCGGGCGAGCGGGTGCTGCTGCGCGACATCGGACTGTTCTCACGCGCCACGCCGCACGCGGGGCGCCTGTCCCTGGACTAGCGAGGGCGCTATCCTGCGGCGGTGCGCAGGAGCGACTCGATTCTTCGTTCGCCGGGCTCCACCGCGAGGGTCCGCCGTTGAGCGCTCCCACGCGACGCGTGGCGCTGGTCACCGGGGCGAGTCGCGGCATCGGCTTGGCCACGGCGCGGCGACTGGCCCCCGACTACGCGCTGGTGATCACCGGACGCAAGCGCGAGGCGCTGGCGGAGGTGGCCGAGCAATTGCGAGCGCACGGAGCCACGCAGGTCACGATGCTGATCGGCGATCTCGCCGACCCGAGCGGGCGCGCCGCGCTGGTCGAGCAGGCCCGCACGCACGATCCGCCGATCCAGGTGCTGGTCAACAATGCGGGGGTCGCCGACTCCGCTCCGCTGCACCGCACCGACGACGCGATGTGGACGCGCACGCTCGAGCTCAACCTCGCGGCCCCGTTCGCGCTGGCCCGCGCGCTGGTGCCGGCGATGATCGAGCACGGCTGGGGCCGCATCGTGAATGTGGCCTCCACCGCGGCGCTCAAGGGCTATCGCTATACGGCCGCCTACTCGGCGAGCAAGGCGGGCCTGGTCGGGCTCACGCGCGCGCTCGCGGCCGAGCTCGCGGGCAAGGGGGTCACGGTCAACGCGGTCTGCCCCGGCTTCACCGACACCGAGATCGTGGCGAGCGCGGTGCGCAACATCGTGGACAAGACCGGTCGCGATCCCGCGAAGGCGCGCGCGAGCCTCGAGGGCTTCTCGCCGCTCGGCCGGCTCGTCGCACCCGACGAAGTGGCCGCGATGGTGGCGTATCTCATCGGTGACGGGGCCGCGGCCGTCCACGGGCAGGCGCTGGCCATCGACGGGGGAGAGACCACGCTATGAGCGACTCATCCAGCACGGTGCGCACCATTCAACCACCGGGCTGGCCGCGGCCGCGGGGCTACAGCAACGGCAGCGCCGCACGGGGCGAGGTGCTGGCCATCGCCGGTCAGATCGGGTGGGACGAGCACGAGCGGCTCGTGTCACGCGAGTTCCTCCCGCAGTGGACGCAGGCGCTGCGCAACGTGGCCGCGGTGCTCCGCTGCGCCGGCGGGCGCCCGCAGGATCTGGTGTCGCTCACGATCTACGTGACCGACAAGCACCAGTACATCGCGGCCGGGGCCGAGCTCGGCCGTGCCTACCGCGAGGTGATGGGCAAGCACTTCCCCACGATGGCGCTGGTGCAGGTGGCCGATCTGCTCGAAGACGGCGCGCTGGTGGAGATCCAAGCGCTGGCCGTGCTACCCGACGAGCCCGTGAGCGAGCCATGAGCGAGCATCCGCCCGACTACCGCCCCCTGCCCCTGCCCACGCCCACGAGCTTCCGCTACGAAGAGCGCGAGCGCGTCGGCATCATCACCCTCGATCGCGCCGACCGCTTCAATGCGCTCACGTTCGCGGTGTATCGCGAGCTCACCGACTTCTTCACCGTGATCGATCGCCGCAGCCTCGATCCCTCGGGCGAGGGCGCGCGCGCGCTCGTGCTGCAAGGCGCGGGCAAGGCGTTCTGCAGCGGCGGCGACGTGGAGGACATCATCGGGCACCTGTTCGATCGCGACATGGAAGGGCTGCTGCGCTTCACGCGAATGACGGGCGCGCTCATCGAGGCGATGCGCGAGTGCAAGCTGCCGATCGTGGCCAGCGTGAAGCGGGTGGCCGCGGGCGCGGGCGCGGTGATGGCCCTGGCCAGCGACCTGCGGGTGATGGGACGCAAGGCGTTCTTCGCGTTCTTGTTTCCGCAAGTGGGGCTCTCGGGGGCCGACATGGGCGCCGCGTGGCTGCTGCCGCGCGTGGTGGGGCTCGGGCACGCCACCGAGATCCTGATGACCGGCGAGCGCGTGTACGCCGAGCGCTGCGCCCAGATCGGCCTGTGCAGCACGCTGGTCGACGACGAAGATCCCGACGCGGTCGATGCCGCCGCGTTCGCGCGAGCCAAGGCGCTGGCCGACGGCCCGCACTTCGCGCTCCGCATGACCAAGACCATGCTCCAGCGCGAGCTCGACATGGGCCTGCGCGCGGGCATCGAGGCCGAGGCACAAGCGCAGGCGATCTGCATG
>JBFIJN010000607.1:0-4654 GCA_041600735.1 Nannocystaceae bacterium | reverse complement strand
GATCGCAGGATCTCTGCCGACACCCGGCGCGACTCGGGAGTCGCGCCGCCCATGTCGGAGATATCCACTTCCATGAGGATGTAGGGCAAGCCCGTGGCGTGCTCCGCCGCGCGCCCGAGCAGACTACGAGCCTGTGCCTCCGTGATCTTCCCGTGGAACTTGATCCGCACCGTAGCCGGCGCGATGAAGGTGAACTCTCCCTCAGACTCGCTCATGTTCGAACACCGAACAGTAGTGTAGGGGCTGGGCCATTCGATCAGGAAGGGGCGTCGCCGAATAACGACGATTCTCGCCGAACGGCGTAAACCCTTACTCAGCAGGGCGCGACGACTTCGGCTGCGGTGACCGTATGGGCGAGACGGCCAAGCCGATCCTCGCGCTCGATCCCCTCTTCCAGCTCCAGCCTTCGATAGCCGCGCTGTACCGCGCGACGCCGGCGGATCCAGCCGATCGCGACCAGCGGTGCGACCAAGATGAAGGGAAGACCCCCGCTGGCGGCCAGCGGATACCAGATGAAGCGACCCGGCAGACCGCCTCGCCACTCGGCCACGAGCTCCTCGAGGCTCCGCCCGTATGCCCGGATGAACGCGACCTCGAAGCGATGGCCCGCGCGCAGCTCGGTCAGCACCTGGCGCAGCTTCATCCCGCTATAGTCGTAGGCGCGCAGGAACTCCACGAGGTCACGGCTCGCGGCGTAGGCCACCGCGGCCTGCGGGCCGTCGGTGCCGTGAAAGCTCTCCTCGAGGTGCTCGAGGTTGGGCACGCCGGGGCCGAACACCGCCGAAGCCAGCGTCTGCGCGCGACCGAAGCTGATGGTGCCATTGAAGCTCTCGGCCACGCCCTCGTGGAACCATCGAGGCAGGGCCTCACCGGTCGCGCCTCCACCGACGGCCCGATACAGGACCACGTGCGCCATCTCGTGGCGCAGCAGCTCTTCGAGGTTGGTGGGTGCGCCGTCGGGACCGTGGCGGGCGATGATGATCTCACCCGTGGGCGGATGCGCAACGCCGGCCGCCCAGTGGGGCATGCCGCTGGCCTCGGCCACGCGGCCCGCGTTGGCGACGAACGTGATCTCGAGGGTGTCGTCGACATCGCCGGCGAGGTCGGCCTCGATCTCGGCCCACCACGTGGGTGCGCGCTCGGCCAAGAACTCGGCGGAGTCGTGGAGATCGGGCTCGTAGCGCAGCTCGAGCCGACCCACGCGGATCGTGGCGGTGGCCTGCTCCACGGCCCACCCGGTGGGCTCGCCCTCGGTCGCCTGGGCCGCGGTCGCGAGTCCGAGCCACAGCCCGAGCACCACGACGAACGTGGCGAGCCACCGCGCGAGGCGACGACCGACTGCGAACCCGTTGCCGCTCGCGCTGCTCATTCCGAAGCTCATCTTCGAACTCGTCCCCGACCGACTCCCCGACCTACTCACGGCCGCACCGTGATCACGACGGTCTCCTTGCGCAAGGCCGTGCCGATCAAGGCTCCCACGGCGACTCCGACCACGACGATCACGACACCGGCAATGATACCCGCTCGCGCCTTCGGTCCGACCGTGAAGCGACGGCGCTCCTTCGCTCCGCTGCGCATGAGCTCGAGGTGCTCGCGCCAGAGCGTGGCGATGAGATCGGGCTCCTGCGCTGCGTCGGCTGCGCGAACGCCGAGCGCCCGATCGAGACGACAGTCGTGCGCCAGCACCACCGGCTCGGGCCGATCGGCGATGTAGCCGATCATCACCACCAGATCTTCGCGTCGCTCGCGGCATATCCGATGCGGTGCTCCTGAGCCCGGTCGCAGGTGCCGGACTTCGGTGGTGGGGTTGGTCGAGGCGCGTGCGTGGGCCTCGAGCGCCCCGAGCTGCGCCTTCTCCTCGCGCGAGCCGGGGGCCTCGGGGGCGAGACCCACCGCGACCAAGATGTGCTCGGGGACCTCACGCACCGAAGACGGCGGCGGCGGCGAGGGGGTTACCGCGGCGTTGGCGGTGGGGGGCTCCTGCGCGGCCTCGTCCGGCGAGGGGTCCTCCGCGGCCGGCGGCTCCGGCTCGGGATCGAGCCACGGGGGATCGAGCCACGGGGCCTCGCGCCCCGGCTCGTCCTTCACCGCGGTCGGTCCGTCGTAGTGGCGGTGCGCGTCGGGGTCGAGCTCGTCGGGAGCGGCGGCGGGCGGCTCGCTCCGCATGCGCAGCCCGAGGCCTCGCACCCGCTGCTCCGCCGCCTCCGCGCGCGCGGCAGGACCGACCAAGAGCAGCCATGCCAGCGCGGTGCACACCAGGCGAACCCACGCCCGTCGTCGGGTAACCCTTGAGGGTCCCCGAGCTCCGCATGCCGGGGCGCCCCCGCTCAAACCGGCGTCTGCCGGTCGAGGAAGCGGCCCAGCGCCCACGTTTCCTTCGCACGAAATCCCGTGACGAACTGGAGGCCGACCAGCGCGGTGTCGAGATCGCCGACCCAGCGCACGTACGCGCTGGCCTTCAGCGGCGCCGCGAGCTCGGGTACGTGAAATGAGATCTGGACCTGCTGCCCCACGCGGAGCGGCGTCGGCGTCGGCGCGTGGATCAGGCCTCCGCCGAGGCTGAGGTTCAGCGTTCGAGCAGCCGTCTCTTGACCCTCGCAGATCACCAGCATGTCGATCTCGACCTGGTAGCGGGTGCTGGTACGCTTCTCGCTGGGAGGCATCGGTGGCTCCAGTGTCGGGTCGCGAGGCCCCCGCGTCAACGCGTGTCCGCCCCCATGGACCACGAGGGGTCCACGACCCGGCCATGGGCGCGGTCATGGGCCTCATTCCACGGCGGGCCCGGGATCCCCGCGGGGTGGGCGACGCCGCTCGTGGAACCACATGCGGTAGGCGGCCATCTTGCGGCGCTGGTCGTCGGGGGCCCGGCGGCGGCACGTCGAGCGCTCTTCGCTGCGCTCGGGCGCGCCCCAGCGCACTTCCGGACAGTCGTTGGGATTGTAGGCAGCCTCGAGCGCGGGGGCCCGCGCGACGAGCTCGGCCAAGGTCAGCGTCCACGCGCTGCCGTCCGAGCGCGTGTAGGAGAAGGCGAGCGCGGGATCCTCGAGCAGCCGGTCGCGCTCGCTGGCGAGCCGACGCGTCACCTCGTCGATGCCCCCCGCCGCGTCCACGCCCCAGGCCGCGGGGTTGCGGCCCAGCTTGGCCGCGAAGCCAGTCGCGACGTCCATCGCGATCAGCAGGCGAAGGTCGCGGGCCGGCGTCGCGAAATTCTCCCACGCGCCAGTGGTCTCGAAGATCGCGAAGCCCTCGGGCATCGAGACCACCCCCCCTCGCTTGCCGTGATGGGCCTCCCCGTTGTCGACCGAGGTCAGCCGCACCTTGGCCGACTCGTGCAGCGCACGGATCGCTTCTTCTTGGGCGACCAGCGGATCGCGAACGCCGGGGGTGATGAGCCCATCCATGTGATCGTAGAACGCAGCCGCATCGCGCTTGCCCTGCTCGAGGTCGAGGTCGCCATAGCCCGGCAGCGTGGCCAGCTGCGCATCGGTAGCGGCCACGAGGCTTCGCCTCCCACCGCTGGTGTCGACCAGATGCGGGCGAAAGCCCTTGAACCCGCTGCCGCCGAGCGTGGGATCGGGATTCCACAGGAAGTTGCCCTCCCAAAAGCGCTTGCGCGTGATGCTGCCGTCGGGCTGGCCATCGATGGCGTAGAGGATGCCGGGCTCGCCGTCGTGCGCCTCCATCAGCTCGGCCACCACGAAGATGTGGCCGTAGGGATCGGCGTAGATCGTTCCCGGTCGCAGGCTGCGACGCGAGAGCTCCAGCGGGTAGAAATCGGTGGCCTCGTCGTCGAGCGCGGTGCGACCGTTGCCCGTGTGCACGCCCCACGCGAGCGTGCGCCGGAAGAAGCGCTGGACGGCACCCAGCTCGCCGGGCAAGCGACCGTCGGGTGCGTCCTTGGGCTTGCCCACCACGCCGCGCACGTCGCCGCACGTGGGGGCCCGCCCGCCCGAGCCGCGCGAGCACTGGCGAAAGCCGAACGGTAGCCCCCGCTTCCACGAGAAGTACGCGCGCAAGAAGTACGGCGTGTCGGCGCAATCGGGCTTGAGCCACAGCCCCGCGGCGGGGGGCAGCAGATCCTCTTCCCAGCCCAGGTGATCGTGCAGGAGGTTGCGCGAGGCATCGGAGGTCACCTCGTGCAGCGCCGACCAGGCCAGCTCCTCGCCCCGCGGCGCGTGGAACAGCGCGCGCACCCAGGCCCCGTAGAGTGCCTCCTCGCCGGCGTCCCAGGCCCGCTTGACCGGCCACACCCCGTCGTCGAGGAGCGCTCGCACCGTGCGATGCGGGCTCCCGTGCACCTTGATGCTCTCGCAGCCGAGGCCCTCGCCATGGCGACCCACCGTCACGCTCACGCGGGTGCCGGCCGCGGGCGCGGTGAGCCGCGCGATCGTCATCGCCGGGACCCCGCCGTGATGCTCGAGCTCGGCGGGCACGGGCCGACCGCTCTCGTCCTCGAGGCGCAGCGCCAGCATCTCCTCGCTCGCCAGCGTGGCGACCACGATCCGCAGCGGCTGGCCTGCGAGGGGGCGCTGGGGCGAGACCAGCAGGCCCAGCTCGTCGGCGGGCTTCGCCGGGCACTTGCCGGCCTCGGAGGGCGGCGGGGGGACTCGCTCCGCGGGCGTGGGGGTCGCGGCGGGGCTCGGCTCGCGCGGAG
>JBFIJN010000606.1:0-4689 GCA_041600735.1 Nannocystaceae bacterium | reverse complement strand
GGGGCCGACGCCGAGCTCGTGCGTGGCTTCATCACCACCCCGCTCGAGCGCTCGATCGCGGCAGCCGACGGCATCGACTTCATCGAGTCGCAGAGCGTGCAGGGCCTGTCCACGATCAGCGTGCGCCTGGCGCTCGATTTCCCGGCCGCGGCCGCGCTCTCCGACATCAGCGCGCGGGTCAACCAGGTGCGCGCCGACCTGCCCCCGGAGGCCGAGGTGCCCTCGATCACGATCGAGCCCTCCGATGCCCAGATCGCGTCGATGTACCTGAGCTTCGGCTCCGACATCCTCGAGGAGAACCAGGTCACCGACTACTTGCTGCGGGTGGTGCAGCCGCGGCTGTCCGCGATCTCGGGCGTGCAGCGGGCCGACATCCTGGGCGGGCGCACGTTCGCGCTGCGGGCCTGGCTCGACCCCGAGCGCATGGCGGCCAAGGGCGTGAGCCCCTCGCAGGTGCGCGCGGCGATGGGGGCCAACAACTACCTGGCCGCGGTCGGCCAGACCAAGGGCTCGCTCGTACAGATCAACCTCACGGCGGCTACCGGGCTCGAGACGGTCGAGCAGTTCAGGCGACTGGTCGTGCGCGAGTCGGGCGATGGGCTGGTGCGGCTCGAGGACGTGGCCGAGGTGGTGCTCGGCGCCGACGACTACGAGCAGGAGGTGCGGTTCTCGGGGGAGAAGGCCGTGTTCATGGGCGTGTGGGTGCTGCCCAACGCCAACTCGCTCGACGTGATCGCGCGGGTCCGCGACGAGATGGCCATCATCCAGGCCGAGCTGCCGACCGGCATGCGGGCCAACATCGCGTTCGACTCCACCAAGTACATCGACAATGCGATCCGCGAGGTCGTCAAGACGCTGGGCGAGACCGTGCTCATCGTCATCGTCGTGATCTTCTTGTTCCTCGGCTCGCTGCGCACCGTGCTCGTGCCGCTGGTGGCGATCCCGGTGTCGCTCATCGGCGCCGTCTTCCTCATGCAGGTGTTCGGGTTCACCGTCAACCTGCTCACGCTGCTCGCGGTGGTGCTCTCGGTGGGCCTCGTCGTCGATGACGCGATCGTGATCGTGGAGAACGTCGAGCGGAACATCCGCGAGGGCCGGACCCCGATGCAGGCCGCGCTGCTCGGCGCGCGCGAGCTGGTGGGTCCGATCATCGCCATGACGATCACGCTCGCCGCCGTCTACGCGCCGATCGGCCTGCAGGGGGGCCTCACGGGGGCCCTGTTCCGCGAGTTCGCGTTCACGCTGGCGGGGGCGGTGTTCATCTCCGGGATCGTCGCGCTCACGCTCTCGCCGATGATGGCCTCGCGCCTGCTTCGCGCCGACGACGAGGGCCGCGGGCGCGGGTGGCTGGCGCGGCTCATCGACGCGGGCTTCGAGCGGATCAAGCGCGGCTACGGGCGCATGCTCGCGGCCACGCTGCGCATGCGCCCCGCGGTCTACACCGTGTGGGTCACGCTCTCGCTGCTCACGATCCCGATGTACATGCTCTCCCCCAAGGAGCTGGCCCCCAACGAGGATCAGGGGATCGTGTTCGGGGCCATCGATGCGCCGGCCAATGCCTCGCTCGAGCAGGTCACGTTCTATACCGAGGAGGTCGGTCGCATCTTCGCCGCCTCGCCCGAGTTCGACCACAGCTTCCAGATCACGTTCGCGAGCGGCGGGTTCGGCGGGATGATCGTGAAGCCGTGGGAGGAGCGCGAGCGCACGATCTTCGCGATTCAAGCCGAGACCAACGCCACGCTCGGCCGCATCACCGGAGTGCGAGCGCCGGTGTTCCTGCCGTCGGCGCTGCCGAGCTCGGGGTTCATGCCCGTCGAGCTGGTGATCGCGTCGACCGACAGCCACGAGCAGATCCTTCGCTTCGCCGACGAGCTGGTGGGGATCGCGGCCGAGAGCGGCGAGTTCGCGTTTCCGCCGTTCACCGACGTGCGCATCGACCAGCTCGAGACCAAGATCGTGATCGATCGCGACAAGGTGGCGGCGATGGGCCTCACCATGCAGCAGGTGGGCGGCGACGTAGCGGCGATGCTGGGCGGGAACTTCGTCAATCGCTTCGACATCGACGGGCGCGCCTACAAGGTGATCCCCCAGATCCAGCGCAGCGACCGGCTCGTGCCCGAGCAGCTGGGGCAGGTCCACATCAGCGGTCCCGACGGCACGCTCATCCCGCTCTCGGCCGTGGCCACGCTGCACGACGAGGTCCAGCCGCGCACGCTCAACCGCTTCCAGCAGCTCAACGCGGTCAAGATCTCGGGGGTCGCGCCGCGCTCGCTCGAGGCCGGGCTGAAGGTGCTGGAGGACGCGGCCGCCGAGGTGCTGCCGGCGGGCTATCGGCTCGACTACACCGGCGAGTCACGCCAGCTGCGGCAAGAGAGCGGAAAATTCCTGCCCGCCATGGGGCTCTCGCTGCTGCTGATCTTCCTGGTGCTCGCCGCCCAGTTCGACTCGTTTCGCGATCCCTTCGTGATCTTGGCCGGGTCGGTGCCGCTGGCCATGTTCGGCGCGCTCGCGTTCACGTTCCTCAAGTTCTCGGGCCCGCCCGAGCTCGGCTACCCGCTCACGGAGGGCTGGACCACCACGCTCAACATCTACTCGCAGGTGGGGCTGGTGACGCTCGTGGGGCTGGTGGCCAAGAACGGGATCCTCATCGTGGAGTTCGCCAATGTCCAGCAGGAGCAGGGCCTCAGCAAGCTCGAGGCCGTGAAGCTGGCCGCCACGACGCGGCTGCGCCCGGTGCTGATGACCACGGTGGCGACCGTGGTCGGGCACTTCCCGCTCACGCTGGTCAGCGGCGCGGGGGCGGTGGCTCGCAACTCGATCGGCATCGTGCTCGTCGGCGGAATGACCATCGGCACGATCTTCACGCTGTTCGTGGTGCCGTCGGTGTACGTGCTGATCGCCAAGGACCACGCGCGCGAGCGGTCAGCGAAGGACTAGCCCCTCCATCGAGACTAGTTGTCGGGCGCGCCGGCGGCGATCCACTCGCGTAGCGCGGCCACCAACCCCGGGTCGGACAACCGCGGCGAGTTGAGCGGCATGTGCAGCACCACGTTGCCCGAGGCATCGGTGGGCTGGCAGCGCGAGACCAGCTGGTAGAGCCAGCTGCCGTCGGGGTTGCCGGGGTCGATGAGCGGGAGCTCGGTGTCGGCCTGCACGGCGTGGCCCATGAGCTCGGCGTGGAGGTCGGCGGTCGCGAGATCGAGGCCCGAGGCCGCATTGCTGCTGCCGTGGCACGAAGAGAACTGGCAGGTCGAGACGAACAAGGTGTTGCGCAGCTGCGAGAGCGCGGCCTGGGTGCTGGGCGTCGCGTCGTCGGGGACGTCGGCGCAGTCGTCGACCGGCGGGAGCCCCACGTCTCCTGGATCGGAGGGCGGCACGTAGAGGGGGGCGGCGAGTTCTTCTTCGCTGGGCATGCCCTGGGCCGGATTCTTGGGCAGGCCGACCACGCCGCACGAGGACTCGTTGAGCAGGATCTCGCCGTCGGTGCCCACGATCTGGCTGTTCCCGGCCTGGGCGTCCATCAGCACGGCCGAGTCGGCGAGGCCGAGCATCACGCACATCTCTTGATCGCCGATGCCCCAGCCGACGGTCTTGTCGGTCCAGTTGTCGTAGCCGCACGTGAACGAGAACCCGGTGGCGTCGGTGAGGTCGATGGGCTCGGGGAAGCCGCCGCCGTTGGCATCGGCGTTGAAGCCGTCGATGCGAAACACGCTCTCGCCATCGCGCGGGCCGCCGAGCACCGTGAGATCGAAGTAGTTGCCGAGGTAGTGGTAGTGCGGCAGCACGTAGTAGAGCTTGAGGTCGAGCGGCTTGCCGGCGGCCGACTCATACGTATTGGAGAGGTTGCAGGAGCTGGTGAAGCGAGCCTCGGTGAAGCCGGGGATGTCGAGGTCGTAGTAGGTGAGGCGGAACGGCGCCGCCACGATCTCCACCAGCCGCGGGTGCACGATGTCGAGCGTCATGCGTAGCTCGGTGTCGTAGTCGGCGTCGGCCAGGTTGAGCATGTGCCCGCCCGCGATCACCTTGTGGCGCGGGGGCACCTTGATCACGACGCCGGCGGGCAGCTCCATCTTCTCGTAGCGCGACTGCGTGGACTGGGCGGTGAGCACGGTGCCCTGCACGGCCGCGGAGAGCTCGGTGAACCCGCGCGACTCGCAGCTGAAGAAGCCGTCTTCCCCCGGGTACAGCTCGTCGGGGACCACGAACCAGTTGGAGTGATGGAAGCCCCCATCGTTCACGAGGGTGACGGCCTCGATGTAGATCGCCCCCTCGTTCTGCAGGGTCCACTGGATGCAAGGCTGGGATTCCTGGCGGGGCCCGAGCGCGTAGACGCCAAAGCTGTGGGTGACCGCGGCCCGGTCTTGCTCGGGCTCACCGCTGCTGCCGCTCTCGTCGGCGCCGGTGCTGGCGGAGCCGCCGCTCGTGCTCGGGCCGGGGCCCGCGTCGTCGACCGCAGCGGGAAGGTCGTCCCCGCAGCTGGCCACCGTCAGGGAAGCACCCAGGAGGACGCCCAGCCTCGTCGTCGACTTCGTCTTGCGCATGACCACGAGGGGTTAGCCTACCAGGCGATCGCAAAAGTCTCGCGCGTGGAGGCCGACGCCCGCGCCGCGCGGGTCAGGCGCGGATTCGGGCGACTAGCCGCGACGGGCGCCGTCGACGAGCGCCTGCAGTCGATCGCAGGCGAGCTCG
>JBFIJN010000605.1:0-4711 GCA_041600735.1 Nannocystaceae bacterium | reverse complement strand
TCGACGTCATCCTCGGGATACGGAATCACCGGTCCCCTCGGGAACGCGTAGAAGTTGTCGCGATGTTCCTGGGGTGAGAATGTGGGGATGTTGGCGATCGAGTACGAGAATCGCGGTCGTCTCCACTTCCGCGAGGTCTCGCTGGGCTCACTGCGGTAAGCCGCCGCGGGTTCTTCGCGGTCGAAGATCGACTGCTTGGACGAGACCGTCTGCTCCGGCGCCGGCGCTCGTCGCTGCAGAGGTGCCCGCTCGCCCACGTACTTTCGGCATCGCACGAGCCCGACCCTCCGGTCAATGTAGCCGCGTCGATCCGCAAGCAGCCTCGAGACCGCGCACGAGGCCGGAAACGGTCATCCGGCAACACGACCACCATCCAGCTGGCCCGTTGGTGCCGCCGAACGGTGCTCGTGCGCGGCGGAGATCTACCGCGCCTCGACGAATCCGACTGCCGCTCCGCGGCCGAGCTCGAAACTCCTCGGCTCCCGGGCTCGAAGATCAGGAAGCTCTCGCCTCGCCCCAGTGCCCTGCTACCCATGCCGGGCATCTTCGCGTGACGAAGGATCTCGATGTGTTCGCGCACTCGGGCCAGTCGCGCACTGGGAGACACTGGACCGATCGGCTTCGTCCTCGAGGGGCCATTGTAGTTGTTGTATCGTGGGCGAAAGAACCCGAGCTCGCCATGCCATCACGCTCGACCTCCTCCCTGGCCCTCGTCCTCGCGGCCGTGCTCACGATCGGCGCGGCCATCGTCGTGGGGGCCGCCTACTCGCTCATTCTCGACAGTATCTCGTTCATCAACATCATCACGTTGGCCGCGGCCCCGGGCTTCGGCTGGCTCGTCGCAAGCACCTCCGTCAACGTGCTCCGAACGTTGCGCGTGCACCACGACGTGCGGGCCGGCATGGCCATCACCATGCTCGCCGCCACGCTCGGCTTCTACACGAGCTGGGTGGTTCACGTCGCCTTCCTCGCGGGCGACTCGGCCATGCTCGAGATCGCGCTGCATCCATCCGAGCTCTGGCGGGTGATCGTCGCCATCAATCACGCTGGCTCGTGGAAGATCTCGGGCACCACGCCCAAGGGCACGACCCTCTGGATCCTGTGGCTGGCAGAGGCGGGCTTGATCTTTCGCTTCGCCTGGACTGCCAAGGCCGATCTCGCCGTCATCGCCGTGCACCCCTATTGTCCGCAGTGCCGCAACTGGGTGGCCCACCCGACCCCGATCGCCAGCTTCGCGCTCGGCGAGGAAGAGCTCCCCGACGTCGCCACCCACGTGCACGAGCGCGACTGGGACTACTTCGCCGACTTCGCTCCAGCTCCCCACGAGGACCGCGCCTACACGTTCACGGTCGAGCAGTGTCCGTGCGGTATGCTCGAGACCCTCGATGTCGAGGCGACCTGGGTCAGCCCCGAGGGCCGCAATGTGTGTCGCCAACTGGCGAAGCAGCTGCCGATCGGTCATGAGGACGTCGCTCGCATCCGAGGGCTCGCGAGCTCGAGGCGCGCGGCCGCGGGCGAGTCCGAGTCTTTCGCCGCGATCCCCGAGTAGGCCCGCGGTCGTCAGGAATTCGCGACGCGCAGCACCGCAGGCGGCGGTGCACAGGCACCACCGGTCCAGGTCCGTCGCCGCGAGCTCGACGGCCGCATCGAGGCGGTAGTCACTGGCATCGCCGCTCCCCCGCCCGCAGCAGGCATACTCCCCCCAGATGTCCGATCCGACGCTCCCCGCCGACACCCCCACCCTGGGGGCCTCCGGGACGCTCCCCGGAGCTGACGCGGCGCCCGTCATCGCGAGCCGCGACAGCTCCCGCGAGCCGCGACCGGGTGACGTGATCGGCCGCTATGTCGTGCTGCACGTGCTCGGCCGCGGCGGCATGGGGGTGGTGCTCGCGGCGTTCGATCCTGAGCTCGATCGCAAGGTTGCGCTCAAGCTGCTGCAGTCGCAGCCGGGCACGGGCGATCGGGCGGCGCGGCAGCGGGATCGTCTGCTGCGGGAGGCCCGGGTGATGGCGCAGCTCAGCCATCCCAACATCGTGGCGGTGCACGATGTTGGGGAGCACGAGGGGCGGGTGTTCCTCGCGATGGAGCACGTGGCGGGGCGAACGCTGGCGCAGTGGCGAGACGAAGGTCCGCACACTTGGCAGGAGACGCTCGCGGTCTACCTGGCGGCGGCGCAGGGGCTGGCGGCAGCCCATGCGGAGGGTTTGGTCCACCGCGACTTCAAGCCGGACAACGTGATGATCGACGAGCACGAGCGCGTGCGCGTGATGGACTTTGGGCTGGCGCTGCGACGCGAGGAGAGCAGCCGTGACTCGGAGACTCGCGCGGAGCTCTCGCGCCCGCTGGGCGCGGTGATGACCGAGGCGGGGCGACTGATGGGGACGCCGGCGTACATGTCCCCGGAGCAGTGGTCGCAGACCGAAGCCGACGCGCGCTCGGATCAGTTTTCGTTCTGCGTGGCGCTGTTCGAAGCGCTTCATGGGCAGCGGCCGTTCGCGGGCTCGTCGGTGCCGGAGATCGCAGCCAGCGTCCTCGCTGGGGAGATCACGAGCCCTCCCGATGCCTCGCGCGTGCCCGCGTGGCTCGACCGCGTGCTGCGTCGGGGCCTGGCGCTCGAGCCCGCTGCGCGGTTCGAATCGATGAACCAATGCGTCGAGGCGCTCGCTCGCGGTCAGGCGCAACGGCGCCGGCGCATGTTCGCACTGTCCGGCGCAGGGCTCGGGCTCGCGGGGCTCGGTGCGCTCGGGGTCGCGCGCGTGGTGGAGCATCGACGCATCGAGGCGTGCGAGTCCGGCGGGGCGGCGATCGAGGAGTCGTGGAATCCGAGCGTGGCGGCGGAGCTCCGCGGCGCGTTCGTCGCTACCGAGGTGAGCTTTGCCGAGCCGTCGGCCGACACCGTGGTGGCGCACTTCGATCGCTTCGCCGAGAGCTGGCGATCGACTCGCACTGCGGTGTGCCTGGGAGCCGAGAGCCAAGGCGCAGCGCGGGTGGAGCGAGCGGAGTGGTGTCTCGACGAGCAGCGGGCGCAGCTCGACGCGCTGGTGCAGGAGCTGCGCGCGGTGGACCGCGCGACGATCGAGCACGCGGTCGACACGGCGATGAGCCTCGCGAATGTCGAGCCGTGCGGCGATCCGATCGCGCTGCAGCGGCTGTCCGTTCCCGAGCCCACGCGTCGCGCGTCGGCGCTCGAGCTGCACCGGGACATCGCGCGGGGGCTGGCGCTCGCTCGGGCGGGTCGCAAGCAGGACGGGCTGGCGCTGGCCCTGGAGGCGCGGCGAAGGGCGCAAGCGCTGGAGTGGCCTCCGCTCGTGGCCGCGGCCTCGCAGGCGGTGGGGGAGATCCAGTGGCTGCAGGAGCGCTACGCCGAGGCCGAGGTGAGCCTGGAGGATGCGTTCTTCGCCGCGCGGGCGGCCGAAGCGACGAGCATCGAGGCCGAGGTCGCCAGCTCGCTCGTCGGTGTGGTGGGTGACGAGCTCGGTCGGCATGGCGACGGGCTACGCTGGTCGCGCAACGCCGCGCTGGCCCTCGACCGGCTGGGCGAGTCGGCGGCGCTGTCGCGGGCGACGATGCTGAGCCATCGCGGCATGGTCGAGCACGGCGGCGGCAACTATGAGGCCGCGACGGAGGATCTCGAGCAGGCGCTCGCCATCGACGAGGCGCAGCTCGGCACGGAGCACCCGAGGGTCGCGACGGTGGTGACCGAGCTCGGCTTGGTGGCGTGGGAGGCCGGTCGCTACGACGAGGCCGATGCGCTGCACCGGCGCGCGCTCGCGATCACCGAGTCCAGCCTCGGCGCCAACCACCCCGGCGTGGCGCGGGCGCTCAACAACCTGGCGATCGTGCACGAGTCGTGGGGGCACTACGAGCAAGCCGAGGCGCTGCATCGGCGGGCGCGATCGATCTACGAGGCTCTGTACGGGCTCGAGCACACCGATGTCGCGATGAGCCTCAACAACCTCGGGGTCATCGCGATCGCGCAGGGGCGCGTGGAGGAAGCGCGAGCCTTCTACACGCAGGCGGTCGAGATCTGGGAGCGCGTGCTCGGGCCCGATCATCCCGACGTGGCGCGGGGCCTCGTGAACCTCGCGGTGGCGATGGCGGAGCTCGGCGACGAGGACGAGGCTCGACGGCTCTATCTGCGTGCGCTGGAGATCCAGCGACGCACGCTCGGTCCCATGCATCCCACGGTGGGCGAGACGCTCAACAATCTTGGGGTGAATCGCTTCGAGGCCGGGGCGTATGCGGATGCGCTCGATCTGTATGATCAATCACTTCGGATCTTCGAGCAGGCGCTCGGTCCCGATCACCAGAAGGTCGCCACTGCGCTGGACAACCTCGCCGAGGCCGCGCTCGCCTCCGGGGATCTCGCGCGGGCCGAGCCGCTCTATCGACGGGCGCTCGCGATTCATGAGCAGACGCAGGGGCTTGATCATCCGGACCTGGCCTACACGCTGGTCGGTCTTGCCCAGCTGGAGCTCGCCCGCGCAGCACCCGGGCGCGCGCTGCCGTTGATTACTCGAGCCGTACGGATCCGCGAGGCGGTGATTCCCGACGACGCGTACACGGCGGAGGCCCGGTTCGTGCGGGCGCGCGCGCTGTTCGATGCGCCCGAGAGCGAGGGCGGTGATCGGCCGGGCGCCCTGCGCGAGGCGGAAGCAGCAGAGGGGCTGTATCGGGGGCTGGAGGGGCACGCAGAGCAGGCGGACGAGGT
>JBFIJN010000604.1:0-4715 GCA_041600735.1 Nannocystaceae bacterium | reverse complement strand
GTGCCCCCGTGGGGGCTGTTCTCCTCGCTCTCGCTGATGGTGCAGGCGACGCGAGCGGGGCTGGGGATCGCGATGCTGCCCACCTACGTCGGCGATCGCGAGCCGGCGCTGCGGCGCCTGGCGCGGCCGGATCTGCGGCACGTGGCCGACCTGTGGCTGGTCAGCCACGTCGACCTTCGCGACAATGCCCGCTTCCGTGCCACGCGCGGCCGGGTCGCCGCGGCGCTCGAGCGCCAGCTACCGCTGTTTCGTGGCGAAGGTGGACCGGATCTGCACCCGACGGTCCCGAATTCGCGCCATGCACCGCCGACCGGCAGATCCTAGATTGAGCGACGAGATGACCGCCAACGCCCAGTTCTGGAACGACATCGCCGAGGAGTACGCCCGCAAGCCCGTCGACAACCCCGATGCCTTCGAGCGCAAGATCGCGATCACCAAGTCTCGCATGACGCCCAGCGACGTCGTGCTCGACATTGGCTGCGGGACCGGCTCGCTCGCGCTGCGCCTCGCCCCCGCCGCCGCGCACGTCCATGGGCTCGACCTCTCGACCGAGATGGTTCGCATCGCCAACGAGAAGGCCGCGGCCAAGCAGGTCGACAACGTGACGTTCCACGCCGGCGCCTTCGATGCCTCGTTCACCGCGCTCGAGCCCGAGAGCCTCGCGGGGATCTGCGCCTACAGCCTGCTGCACTTGGTCGATGATCGCGACGATGCCCTGCAGCGGATCTTCGGCCTGCTCGCACCCGGGGGCTTCTTCATCTCCTCGACGGTCTGCCTCGGCGACACCTGGGTCCCGTACCGACCGCTTCTGCGAGTCATGCGGTGGCTGGGGAAGGCGCCGATGGTCCAGATCGTCACCCGCGAGCGCCTGACCGAAGAGGTTCGCCGCGCGGGGTTCGTCGAGATTTCGTTCCCCGAGGTTGGTGCGAGCTCCACGACGGCCTTCATGGTGGCGCGCAAGCCCGAGTGATCGGTGCAAGCGGGCCGGGACCGCGGGCGCGCGTCAGAGCGCCGGAACCTGCCAGTCGATGCCCTCGCGCCCGAACGCCTTCAGCTTCGCGTTCACCTGCGAGAACGGCTTGCTGCCCATGAACTTCTTCACCGACAGCGGCGAGGGGTGAGCGCCCTCGACGAGGCCGTGCTTGCGGGTGTCGATGAGCTTGGCCTTCTTGCGCGCATACCCACCCCACAGCACGAACACCACCGGGTCCTGCTTCGCGTTCACCACGCGAATGATCTGATCGGTGAGCTTCTCCCAGCCCATGTTCTTGTGCGAGTTGGGCTCGTGCGCGCGCACGGTGAGCACGGCGTTGAGCATCAAGATCCCCTGCTTGGCCCAGTGCTCGAGGAAGCCGTGATCGGGGATCGAGGTGCCCACGTCGTCGGCCATCTCCTTGTACATGTTGCGCAGCGAGGGCGGGACCTTGATCCCAGGGCGCACGGAGAAGCACAGGCCGTGGGCCTGGTCGTCGTCGTGGTAGGGGTCCTGTCCGAGCAGCAGCACCTTCACGCGGGCGTAGGGGGTGAGGCGCAGCGCGCTGAACACGTCGTCCTCGGGCGGGAACACGGAGGCGCTGGCGCGCTCCTTGGCCACGAACTGCTCGAGCGCGCTCCAGTAGGGCTTGTCGAGCTCACCGCCGAGCACCTCATGCCAGTCGCCGGGGAACTGTAGCTTCTTGGTCGCCTTGGTCGCCATGGTTGGGGCTCACACTTCTCGCTTGGGGCAGATCTCGTCCATGGGGCACTCGCCGCAGCGAGGGCCCTGGGCCTTGCAGATGTAGCGACCCAGCAACACCATCGCGGGGCCAAAGTGGGTCCAGTCGTCCTTGGGCAGCGCGCGCATCAGCTCCTCTTCGATGCGCTCGGCCTTGGTCTGGCGCGTGAGGCCCATTCGCTGGCTCACTCGCATCACGTGGGAGTCGACGATCACGCCCGAGGCGATCCCGAAGGCCATGGTCAGCACCACGTTGGCGGTCTTTCGTGCGACGCCGGGCAGCGTGATCATCTCGGCCATGGTCTGCGGGACGCGCCCGCCAAAGCGTGCGAGCAGCTCGCGCGCGGCGGCCTGGATCGTCTTGGCCTTGGTCTTGTACGAGCCGGTGGGGCGCACGACCTCCTCGACCTCCTCGGGGTCGGCATCGGCCAGCGCGGGCGCGTCGGGCCAGCGCACGAACAGGACCTTGGTGACCCGATTCACGCGCTCGTCGGTGCAGCGGGCCGCGAGGATCGTGGCCACGAGCAGCTGGAACGGGGTCTCGAAGTCGAGCTCGTAGCGCGCGTCGGGATGAAGCTGCCGCAGTCGCGACTCGACCTCTTGGATGGGAGCAGCGTCGGTCATGGACAGGGGCGAGGATAGCGGGTCCGCCGCCCGGCCGACCACGGCGCCGTCTCTAGGTTGGACCGCGTGGTGCTGCTCAATGCTGCGGGTGTTGCGCGAACCGAGCATTCGCGGGCCAAGCCTTGCCGCGCGAGGGAGGCGGGGTCTATGATCTTGCACGCCTTCGCGCTCACGGAGCGCGAGGGTTCCTGCACCGAGACCTGACACCCGGCATTCCGGCTGACCACCGGAGCCTGCCGCCGGGAGTCGCATGCGTATGGAGTGACCTACTGATGCGAGTCGACCCTGAAGCACCCAAACCTGATTGGTCTGCCCTCGAGACCGCCTTCGAGCACAACGCCCCCGAGACCCATAGCTATCTCGACCTGAAGACCGGGCAAGTCGTCACGATCGTCGAGAGCCGCCCCGAAGACGAAGAGAAGCGCCAGCTCATCCGCAAGTCCGAGGGTCGCTTCGTGCACCTCGACCCGGCCTCGTCGCGCGAGCAGTACCGGTGGATGGAGCGCTTCGTGTCCTCCGTCGAGGACGACGCGCTGCGCGAGCGGCTCGTGCTCGCGATCGACGGCAAGGGAGCGTTCCGTCGCTTCAAGGACGTGCTGCTCTCGTACCCGGTGGAGCGCGATCGGTGGTTCACCTACCGCGCCAACCTTCTGCACATCTACATCAATGGCTGGCTCATCGGGCAAGACATGGGCCTCGGCGAGTTTCCGCCGTGGGGCGATCCCGAGCAGCCCCCCGAGCCCGACGTGCCGCTCGAGAAGCCGATCGGCACGCGTGGGGAGGGCCCGACCGAGACGCTGCGTCGTCAGGCGCGCGAGCTCATCGATGCCCTGCCGGCGCTCGAGCTGCCCTCGGTGATCGCCTACCTGCGGTTCCTTCGCGAGAAGACGCCGCTGGTGGTCGAGCCGGGCGCGAGCCCCGAATGAGCGGGCCGCCCCACGACGTGCCCGAAGAGTCGCCCGCCGCGAGCGGCGGGCCCAGCCGCGAGAGCGCCCAGGAGGGCGCCCGCGGCAGCGTTGGCAAGGAAGGGGGGCGCAGCTCGTTCCGCCGCTTCATCGGCGTGGACCTGGGAGGCGGTCGCGGCAAGAACACCGCGGTCGCGCGCCTGGAGCTGGGCGTAGGGCCCACGGGGCGCCCACGCCTGGGCGTGGCCGAGGCCAAGGTTCGCCACGGGCAGCGGGGCACCGGCCTCGCGGTGGATGAGCCGGGCGGCGATGCGCTGTTCCGCGACGAGGTGCTGGTGGCCTACCTCGAGCGCTGGGTCGACGAGCGCACGGTGGTGGCCATGGATGCGCCGCTGACCCTGCCACCGTGTATTCGCTGCACGCTGCCGTGCCCCACGGTCGCGCGCTGCACGGTGCCGGTGGTGGCGTGGATGCGTCGCTGGGCCCCGCGGCTGCATGCGCGGGGGCGCAGCGATCCCGGAAAGCCCGCCATCACGCCGTACACGCAGCGCTCGAGCGAGCTGCTGCAGCGCGCGGTGGGCCTGTCGCCGCGCGAGACGCTGGGGCAGGGGACGGGGCCCGTGGCCGCACGCGCGGCGTACCTGCGGCGCGTGCTCTCGCCGCGGCTGCGGCTCCACGAGAACCTCATCGAGGTGCACCCGCGCGCGACGATCGAGCAGGTGTTCGGCGCCGACATGGCCCGCCACGCGCGACGCGGCGACGACGATCGGGTGTGGGCGGCTCGCAAGCGGGTGCTGGCCGGGTTGGTCGAGGGCATCGCGTTCGACTATGTGTGGCCCGAGCTCGTCGTTCGCAACACGCACATGTTCCACGCGGTGCTGGCCGCGTTCACGGCGTTCGTGTGGGCGCGGCGCGGCTTGCAAGGGCCTCCCGACCTGCTGAGCGCTTCGCCGGCCGCGACCACCCCCGATGACCTCGCGGCGGCGATCGAAGATCTGGGCACGCTGTGGATCGAGGACGGCTGGGTGTTCGTCCCGCCGACGGCCGATCGTTCCTCGCGAGGCTGAGCCGAGAGTCCCACGATCCAGGACACCGTACCCGGCCCTGCGACTCTCACGGGGCTGCCGGAGGGGATCATCCTACGACGGGCCCACGTCATTTCAGCGATTGGCGTGGCCCCGCGTACGCAGATAATCCTCGAACGCTCGACCTCCGCGTCTAGCGCGAGTTCGTCATGCAGACACTTTCCGCGGAGGCCTGGGTCATGACATGGTCATCGTGTGGGTACGTCGAGCGAGGCACAGGCGAATTCGAGCGATGATCTAGGCGGGGCGCCCACCGTGCCGGAGGCCCTCGACACCGCCAAGCTGCTGCCGTTGTGGGAGCATCCGCTGGGCGAGGTGTTCGCAATGGGGGACGGCAAGGCCGCGCCCGCGCGCCAGCTGACCGTGCTGCGAGCCGAGCTCGTGCGC
>JBFIJN010000603.1:0-4716 GCA_041600735.1 Nannocystaceae bacterium | reverse complement strand
GGCGCCCTGTGCGCTGCGCTTTGCAAGGCGCCGCGGCTGGGGTAGACCTTCGCCAGAGGCCATGAACGCCACGACCGATGCCGCGACCGTCCCTCGCGTGCCCGATCATCCGCTGGTGATCAAGGCCGACGAGGTCTTCGAGCGCACCAGCCCCTACGAGGGCTTCGGGTTCCGCAACCACTGCCGCCGCCTGTTCCACTTCGCCTCGTTGCTGATGGCCAAGCGCGGCGTGGAGCTCGACCCCGGGCTGGCCTACTTCATCGCGATGATCCACGACCTCGGGCTCATGAGCGAGCAGGACGAGGGCGTCAATTACCTGCGGCGCAGCTTGGCGCTGTTCCACCGCGAGACCAAGGGACTCGAGCTCCCGGCGGCCGACCCCGAGGTCATCGAGCAGTGCATCGTCTACAACCACCGCGTGCTGTCGGTGCCCGGGCTCGCGCCCGCGGCCGAGTGCTTCCGCAACGCGGTGATGATGGAGCACAGCCACGGCCTGCTGCGCTTTGGCCTGCCCAAGGAGTCGGTCAAGCCGGTGTTCGCGGCCTACCCCCGCGGCAACTTCGACCGCGTGCTGCTCGACTTCACCTGGCGCACGCTCTCGCGCGAGCCGCTCACGCTGGTCAACGGCATCTTTCTTTAACCCCCCGCAGCCGTCTGGGACCAAGCACGCAACTAGCTGCCCCCAAAGGGGGCTAGTCCAGCCTCCGGGGTAGCCAGGGTGGACCAAGCAAACATGGAGACCGAACCCATGGACGACCGCACCCGCACCGAGATCGAGGCCGCAACGTTCCGCCGCTTGGTCGAGCACCTGCAGGGGCGCACCGACGTGCAGAACATCGACTTGATGAACCTGGCCGGGTTCTGCCGCAACTGCTTGAGCAAGTGGTACCGCGCGGCGGCCGAGGAGCGGGGCGAGGCCTGCGAGCTCGAAGACGCGCGCGAGCGGGTCTACGGCATGCCCTACGACGAGTGGAAGGCCAAGCACCAAGCGGGGCCCAAGCTCGACGTGCCGGCGGAGCCTGGCACTTGAGCCACGCGCCTTCCTCCGCGCTGCGACACCACGGCGAGCGGCTGCGCGTGCGCACTCCGGGGCGCGGCACGGTGGACATTACCGCCCAGCTGCAGGCCGTGGTCGCGCGCGCCGGGATCGATCACGGGCAGTGCACCGTGTTCGTGCACCACACCTCGGCCTCGCTCATCATCTCCGAGAACGCCGACCCGGCCGTGCACCGCGACCTCGAGACGTTCCTGGCCCGCCTGGTGCCCGACGGCGAGCGCTCGTTCACCCACACCGCCGAGGGCCCAGACGACATGCCGGCGCACGTCCGCAGCGTGCTGACGCAGTGCTCGATCACCATCCCCGTGGCGGGCGGTCGGGCCGACCTCGGCACGTGGCAGGGGGTGTACCTGTGGGAGCATCGCCTGGCCGACCACCAGCGCTCGGTGACCGTCACCGTGCTGGGCGCCTGACTGCGGCGATCCATCGACGCCGCCAGGCCTTTGCGTTAACCTGCGCCGCTGTGAAGCTCCAGGATCTCAAGGGCGAGAAGCTCGGTATCTGCGTCTCTGGCGGACTCGACTCCAAGACGGTGGCATCGCGTTTGATCGAGGCCGGCCTCGACGTGCTGTGCTTCACCGCCGACTTGGCGCAGCCCGACGAGAAGGACATCAACGACGTCGCCGTGCGCATGGCCGCCACCGGGGCCGACACCGTCATCGTCGACCTCAAGGACGACATGGCCGACGCCTGTTACATGATGATCAAGGCGCAGGCGATGTACGACGGTGGCTACTGGAACACCACCGGCATCGCGCGCGCGGTCACGGTCCACGGGCTGCTGGGGCCGATGCAGGAGCGCGGCTGCACGGTGCTCGTGCACGGGGCCACCGGGCGCGGCAACGACCAGATCCGCTTCGAGCGCTACACCAACACGCTGGCCCCGCGCATGCGGGTCTACGCCCCGTGGCGCGACGACACGCTGCTTCAGCAGTTCCCGGGCCGTCGCGAGATGGCCGCGTACCTGCAAGACAAGGGCATCGAGGCCAAGGTCGACAAGACCAAGCGCTACTCCACCGACGCCAACCTGGCTGGCTTGTCGCACGAGGCCGAGGATCTCGAGAGCCTCGAGACCCCCGAGCTGATCGTCGAGCCCGAGATGGGCGTGTGGCCCCACCAGGCGCCCGACCAGATCGAAGACGTGACCATGCGCTTCGTTCGAGGTCGCTGCGTCGAGATCAACGGCGAGTCCGTCACTCCGCTCGAGGCCATGATGAAGGCCAACGTGATCGGCGGACGCAACGGTATCGGCTTGAAGAACGCGCTCGAGAATCGGGTGATCGGCACCAAGAGCCGCGGCGTGTACGAGGCTCCCGGGCTCGATCTGCTCGGCTATGGGCTGCGCTCGGTCTATCAGTGCACGCTCGATCGGCGCTCCACCGGCCTGTTCCACGCGATGTCGCGACTCATCGCCGAGCAGGTCTACGACGCGCGCTTGTTCGATCCGGGCGCTCGCGCGGCGCTGGCCGGCATCGACGTGTTTGCCGAGTACGCCACGGCGACCGTGAAGGTTGGTCTGTACCGCGGCAACATCTACTTCAAGGCGCTCACCGACAGCCCCAACAGCCTGTACAACCCCGCCGATGCATCGATGGAGGCGAGCGACGGGCTCAACCCGCGCAGCTCGCAGGGCTTCGTCGAGGTGCAGGCGTGCGAGGCCCTCAACATCGCGAAGGCGGGGCAGATCGCCAACCCGTTCTGGGGGCGCACCGGGTTGCTCCACAAGGCGGGCCTCTGATCGCGGGGACGGCTGCGGGCGACGGTGTGCGCGCCATAGGCGCGCGCCTGCCGGCCTAGCGCGAAGAGCATTGCGCACCCCCAAGCTCAGCCCGCGAAACCCGGTCTGGAACGACGGACACCGATCGATGACCGGCGTTGGCGCGCTCGGGGATGCTATCTTGCGCGGCGATGCTGCGTTCACTGTCACTTGTTCGGTGGGTCCCGCTCGCAGCCGTATTGGCAGTGCCGTCCTGCAAGGATGCACTGCCCGGCGCGGATGCGACCGACAGCAACACGGCGGATGAAACGAGCACCACCTTCGTCCCCGCCACGGGCGCGGACACGATGGTGCCCGCGAGCGAGGGGAGCTTCGACGCGGACAGCAGCGGCGGGCCCGGCATGGGCGGCCAGTGCTCGCTGTTCGCCCAGGACTGCAACGAGGGCGAGAAGTGTGTGCCGTGGTCCGAGCTGGCCGACCTCGTGCCCGATGAGATCCGCTGCTGCCCGATCGAGCAGCCCGAGGTCGAGGCCGGCGACATCTGCTCGGTGAGCGGCTACCTCGGCAGCTGCATCGACAACTGTGCCAAGGGCTCGATGTGCCTCGACATCGACGGGGACGGCGAGGGTGTGTGCCAGCGAATGTGCTCGGGCACCGAGGAGATGCCCGAGTGTCCCAACCAGGACGACGAGTGCTTCATCTATTACTCGGGGGTCCCGCTGTGCTTCTCCACCTGCGATCCCCTGGTCCAAGACTGCCCGGCGGACAAGGGCTGCTACCCCGACGCGATCGCCGAGGGCGGCACCGGCTTCTTGTGCATGCCCACCGTGGGTGACAACGTGCTCGGCGACTACTGCTGGCTGCTGTCGGCGTGCAACCCCGGGCTGCTGTGCGCCACGCCCGACCTGCTGCCCACGTGCTACGGCATGGCCCAAGACGCGGGGTGCTGCACGGACTACTGCGACATCACCGAGGTGCCCGACCCGTGCAAGGAGATCCACCCGGACATCGAGTGCATTGCCTGGTTCCACGAGGGTGCCGAGCCGCCCTCGGCCGATCTGGAGAACGTGGGCGCCTGCGTGCTGCCCACGGTGGGCGGCGGGGCCTAGCGGCCAAGCACCTCGACGCGGCCATCCTCGATGCTGAGCACTTGGGTCGGTCCGCCGTAGTAGGCGGCTAGACCCACGTCGATGCGCCACACGCGTTGATCGCAGCCGGAGGTGATGCCGCCCTCTTGCACGGTGTGGCCGACCACCATGCGCTCGGCCTGAAGGCGACCGAGCGCGTCAGCCAAGAGCGCGCAGGCCTCGGAGTCGTCGGCGGCGTAGGTCCGCGTCCACACCACGCCGTCGTCCGCCATCACGGCGCGCGCGAGCGTGCCTTGATCGTCACCGCCCACCAGCCACTGGCGCACGTCGGCGTTGAGCTTCGCGAGATCGTCGACGCCCCGCGGGACGTGCTTGGGCAGCACGCCCCCGTGCACGAACACGCTGGGCCCCACCATCACCACCGTGTTGCGCTGCGCCAGCACCCGCGCATAGGGGCCGCCCGGGGCAAACGCGGCCGCACGCGCGCGCGCCGGGGGCGGCAGGCGCTCGAGCGCTGGAGCGTCGAGCGCGAGGCCCTCGACGCCCTCGAAGTCGGCGTAGCCGCCCGGGGTCACGTAGCGCAGATCGCCAGCCACGTTCATGAGCTCGTGGTTGCCGAGCAAGGCATGGAAGGCACCGCCGGCCGCCGCAGCCTCTACCCGCAGGCGCTCGAACAGGTCGAGGATCGCTTGCTCGTCGTCTCCGCGGTCGAGCTGGTCGCCGGTCTGCACGACGACCAAGGATCCCCCTACCCAGTGATCTCGGTCGTCGATCGCCCCCCCGAGCCGCAGCGCCCGGCGGGTGGCGGCGAGATCTCCGTGCACATCGCCGAAGGCCACCAGCCGTGCGGGCGC
>JBFIJN010000602.1:0-4728 GCA_041600735.1 Nannocystaceae bacterium | reverse complement strand
TGAATTGCTCGACGGTCTCGACGCGCAGGTGCTGCCGGGATCGCTCGAGATCGGCCTGCAGCCGGGCACCGACCCCGATTTCGGCCACGCGCTGGCCGAGCGCTTGGGCGAGCTGCCGGCGGTCGAAGAGGTCGCGGTGGCAGGGGCCTGGGCTGGGCGCGCGCACGAGCTGCTGGCCACGCTCGAGGACCTGGCGCTCGGCGCCGGTCTGCTGGTGAGCTTGGCGTGCATGGCGATCGTGTGGACCACGATCCGCCTCGGCGTGTACGCGCGACGGGCCGAGCTTCAGATCTTGCGACTCGTGGGCGGCACGAGCCGCTTCGTGCAGGGGCCGTTCGTGTTCGAGGGCATGCTGCAAGGCGCGCTGGGGGCCTCGCTGGCGCTGGGCATGCTGTGGCTGGGCTTCGACGCCGTGCATCCGTTCCTCGAGCGCGGGCTGTCGCTGTTGTTCGCAGCCGGGGCGCTGCGCTTCTTTGGACCGCTCGAGCTCGCGATCGGCGTGGGCTTCGGAGCGGGCTTGGGGCTGCTGGGCGCTCGCGCGGCGGTGTCTCGCTATGCGGAGATCTGACCCGAGATGAAGCGGCGGAGCTCGAGATCGGCAGCGCTGACGAGCGGCATCCTAGGGGTGTTGCTGCTCGCGGCGCCCGTGCATGCGCGGGGCGGACTGGAGGCGCTGGGCGAGCGCTTGAGCGAGGCCGTGGCGCTGGAGCTCGGGCTCACGCAGCAGGCGACGGCGCTGGAGCGCGCCGTCGTGGCGCTGGAGCGCGAGCACGCGGGTGCCGAGCATGCCGCGGGCGTCCTCGACCACGGGGGACGGCAGACGCTGCAGCAGCTCGATGCGTACCGCGAGGGTCTCGAGGCCCGTGAGCAGCGCGCGCGTCGACGTGCACGCGCGATGGTCAAGGTGGCGCGGGGGGGCATCGCTCGCATTGCCTTCGAGGAGCTTGGCGACGAGCACTCGACGACGGATCGGCTGGCGCGCGGGCGAGACCTGCGGTGGCTGGTGCGCCGTGACGTACGCGAGCTTGCGGCCTATCAGCGGGCCGAGCAGCGCGCGCGCGGCGAGCTGCTCGAGGCCGAGCGCCAGCTCCAGGCGCTCTCCGTGCTCGCGACGATGCACGACATGCAGGGCGAGCTCCTGGACACGGCGAGCCGGGCGACCACGGCTGCGCTGGCGCGCGCCACTTCGGCACGACACGAGCTCACCCGGCGTGCGCCGATCGACGCAGCCCAGCGTGCGCGCCTGCGGGAGCTCGCGGCCAGTCACGACGAGCTTGCCGCGGTGCGACGCGAGGGCGTGTCGGAGTCGCTGCAGGTGCGACCGGTACGCGGCCGAGTCGTGGGGGCGTTCGGGGCCTATACCGATCCGATGCTGCGCCTGCCCATGCTGCGCAACGGAGTGGAGCTCGAGGCGCGGCTCGACGAGCCGGTGCGAGCGCCGGCGGCCGGCCGCGTGGTGATGGTGGCGGAGCTGCCCGAGTTCGAGCAGGTGGTGGTGATCGATCACGGTGGCCAGCAGCTGTCGATGCTCGGTCGGCTGTGGAAGGTGACCGCGAGCGAGGGCGACTCGGTGAAGGCGGGCGAGGTGCTCGGCCACGTTGCGCCCAAGGCGATCGAGGACGGCCTCGGGACCACGGCCTATCTAGAGCTGCGCCACGGAGACAAGCCCGTCGATCCGGCGCAGCACCTCGGCCGGGCCGCGAGGCGCTGACGTGTCCGCCGAGCCCGAGCGCTGGGACCGTCGCAGCTGGCTGTGGCTGCTGCTGGTGCTGTGTGTCGCCGCGCCGACGCTCCTGTACGGCCTCGATGGAGGGACGCTGCGGATCTACGACGAGGGCCTCTACGGCCAGCTCGCCCGCAACGCGCTCGAGCACGATGCGTACCTCCACGCGGTGGGCCGCGAGGGCGAGCTCTACCCCGGCTTCACCAAGCCACCGCTCACGATCGTCGCCGTTGCGGCCTCGTTTCGCGCGCTGGGGGTCTCGATGGTGGCGCTGCGCCTGCCGTTCGCGCTGTCGATGCTCGGGCTCGTGGTGGTGGCGTTCGCGTGGGGACGGAGGATCGCGGGACTACCGTTCGGCATCGCGTGGGCGGGCTGCCTGCTGGCCGCGGCGGCGAGCTTTCGCTGGGGGCGCGTGGCCTGCATCGAGCCGATGTTGATGCTGTGGGTGTTGCTAGCGCTGTGGGCGTACCACGAGGCGCGCGTGCGGGAGGGCGCGTACGCGTGGGTCTGGGCGGCCGTGGCTGGCGTGGCGCTCGCGCTCGCGTTCGGGACCAAGCAGCTCGTGGTGGGCATCGCGGTGGTTCCGATCGCATGCATCGAGCTGTGGCCTCGCGAAGGACGACGCGCGTGGGGTCGCTTGGCGCTGATCCTCGGGCTACCGGCGCTCGCGGGCGCGGGCTGGTGGGCGCTGATGATCGGCCGTCTTGGCGACCAGGCGCTCGAGCTCTACCTGAACACCGGCGTGCTGCGGCGCGTCGCGGGGTTCGAAACCGGGCACAGCGCGCGCTCGCTCAACGAGCTCTCGCAGACGGTGGGCGAGGCGTGCCTGCCGTTTCCCTGGGTGCTCGGTGCCGTGGGGCTGGTGCTGCTGGTGCTGACCCGACGACCGGCGCGGCGCTCGATCGATGCCTCGATGCTGCTGCCGCTGCTGCTCATCACCGCGGTGGTGGTCTACGAGATCGTCTCGCGCTCGATGCTGCCTTGGTACGCGTTCGACCTCGTGCCACCGCTGACGGCGGGGATGGGCTTCATGATCGCCGGGCTCTGGCGGCCGGGCGGCGATCGACTGGCGCTGCTGCGGGCGATGGGCGGGGCGGCGGTGCTCGCAGTGGGCGCGGTGGAGATGCTGGCGCCGGTCGTGTCGCAGCTCGACGTGGTGCTGATCGTGGGTGGCGTGCTGGTGCTGGTGCTGCGCGAGCCGGGGGGGCAGGGGCACGAAGCCAGGGTGCGGGGCTCGACCGTCGCGCTGCTGGTGGCCGCCGCGCTGGCGATCGGCGCGGGGATCTGGCGGCGGCCGGAGCTGCGCTCGCACCCCGGCGGGCACGAGCAGCTCATGCGCGCGCTCGCCGGCCGCGGTCTCGCGCGGGTCGACGTGGACGTGGACACGCGGCTCACGGGTGAGTACGCGCTCGGGACCTACTATGGACCGCATGCGCAGTGGGTGAGGAGACCGCCGTGGCGACGCAGTGATCCGGCGCCGCAGGCCTACGTGACCGCGGAGATCTGGCCGGAGGAGCTGGTCCCGGAGCACGGCGGCGAAGTGCTGCGCGCCCCGGGCATGATGGCGCTGGTGGGCAGTGCGCTGGGGCGACCCGCGTGGACCCACGAGACGCTCGCGAGACTGCTCGAGGCGGGGCCGATCACGTTCGAGGCCGAGCACCTGCCGAGTCAGCGGCCCGATGCGCTGGTGGAGGACGAGCACGCGTCGGGCGGCGCTGCACGTGCGCGGGTTCCGTTCGCGGGGCGCCGCGAGGACACGTTCCTGCTCACGCATGGCCCCCAGCTCGCGCTGCCGCCGGGCCGCTACGTGGCGGAGTTCGAGCTGCGCTGGGACTGTGGTGGGGTGGTCGGCGGACACCCGGCGGCAATTCTGCACGTGGACGGCGGCGGCAAGAGCCTGGCCAAGCTCGAGGTGGAGTGCGAGGGCGAGGGCGCCGAGGCCTATCGCCCGGTCGCCGTCGATTTCAGGCTCGAGCGGCGGGCCCCGATCGAGCTGCGGGTGCAGTACGTGGGCGGAGCCGTGTGGCATGATCGCACGGTCGTGCATCGACGCGAGTAGCGATAAGCTCCGTGTCATGGTGCGTCGATCGCCGTGGCTCCCTTCGCTCCTGCTGTGCTGCGCGCTGGGCTGCGACCAGCGTACCGATGAAGAGCTGCGCTCGATGATGGGCGATGTCGCGGCGAGCCATGTCGAGTCGCTGCGCGCCCAGCAGGGCAAGGCGGCAGAGCTCGCGCAAGCGCAGGAAGATCGCGTGAAGGCGCTGGAGCGCCAGCTCGCCGATGTGCAGACACAAGTGGTGGGGCTCGAGGGGCAGCTCGCCGACGTCCGCCTGCGACTCGATCCGCTCGAGAAGGCGCCGGCCAAGCCGACGCCGTCGGTGGCCGCGGGTCGGCCCGACCCGGCGGCGGTGTATCGCGTGGAGCTGGGCGACGCGCAGACGCTCGGGCCCGACACCGCGCTCGTCACCATCGTCACGTTCTCGGATTTCCAGTGTCCCTACTGCGGGCGGGTGCACCCCACCATCGAGGAGCTGCGCAAGGAGTACGGCGCCGATCTACGCTACGCGTTCAAGCACAACCCGCTCGCATTCCACAAGGAGGCGCGGCACGCCGCGATCGCGGCCGAGGCGGCCGGCGAGCAGGGCAAGTTCTGGGAGATGCACGACAAGCTGTTCGCCAAGCAGCGCGACATCAACCCCGCCAACATCGAGAGGTGGGCGCGCGAGCTCAAGCTCGACGTGAAGCAATTCGAGAACGATCTCGGGAGCACGGCGATCAGCGAGCGCGTCGATCGTCACCAGCGCCAGGCCAACGATCTGGGCGCCCGGGGCACGCCGGCGTTCTTCGTCAACGGGCGCTTCTTGTCGGGCGCCCAGCCTGCGGCCTCGTTCAAGGTGTTGATCGACGAGGAGCTGAAGAAGGCCGAGGCCAGGGTCGCGGCTGGAACCCCGCGCGCGAGCGTGTACGCCGAGACCATCGCGAGCGGGAAGACCGAGCCCTGAGCC
>JBFIJN010000601.1:0-4730 GCA_041600735.1 Nannocystaceae bacterium | reverse complement strand
CGTCGACACGCAGCCGGGCTGGCACACGTTGTCGACGCAGAACAGCTCGCCCTCGAGCCCGCAATCGCCGTCGACCTCGCAGTCGTGGCACGAGCTGGGAACGAGGTCGTTCTCGCCGTAGGCGCGCGGCATGAACAGCGGAGTGAGGCTCCCGGGGGACAGCGGCGTGGGCGTGTCTACGTTGGAGAAGCACACCTCGCCCTCGGCCGAGAGCGCCTCGATCACCATCGTGTAGCTGCCCCACTCGAGCGGCGCCGTCGTCACGCGGTTGCTGCACGCGACGGTGGCGGTGCCGTCGAGCACCGTGCCGTCTTCGAGCGTGACCGGAGCATCGAGCGGGCTGCCGTGGCCGTTGAGCAGCTGCACGCGCAGCCGGTCGATGGTGAGCTGGCCGCGGGTGCGCCCGCTCGCGGGGTCGATCACCTGCGGCGCGCACGAGAACCGCACCTTCGCCTCGGGCCCCAGCTCGCTCACGTACCCGGGCGGAACCTCGGCGCGGGCCACGATGCGCTCGAGGAAGTCGTCGGGCCCGAAATCGATGTCGCGCAGCAAGGTGCCGCCGATCGGGGAGATCTCGGCCGTGAACGTCTTCACGACGGTGACCGGCTCGCCCGCGGCATCGACTCCATCCACCGTGAACGTGGTGATCCCGGCGGGTAGCCGCAGCGAGGTGATGTAGGGCTGGTCGAGCTGGCACGGCTCTTCGATCACCACCGCCACGCCCTCGCTGCCGAGATCGACCGCCACCCGCAGGCGTCGCAGCGGGACGCCCGAGCAGGTGACCGCGGGGTTGCGACCGAGGAGGGTGAGGCCGAGACGCAGCTCGGTCACGCCGACCGGCACCGACTCGGTGCCATCGCCAAAGTCTACGTTGCACGAGGGGTCGGCCGCGTCGACGAGGCCGTCGCGGTCGTTGTCGATCCCGTCCTCGCACTCCGGCGGCGGCACCAGCACGAGCTCGCTCAGCGTCGCGGTCGCGCCTTCTTCGATCACGATGGCCTCGGCGGGGATCGGCGCGGACGAGGACGACCCCGACGCCGTGATCGCCAGGCGCTGGCAATCGCACACGAGCTCGCTCGGGAGGCACTCGACCACGTCGCCCTCGGGCGTGCAGCCCGGATGATCGGGGGCGTCGGGATCGAGGCTCGCGAGCGCCTCGTGATCCCAGGGGTTGCCGGTGCGGTCGACCCCGCGCAGCTCGACCGCGTAGTGGCCCGGCGGCAGCGGCGAGCCATTCACGGCGCCGTTCTCGGCCCGCAGCGCCGAGGGGAAGCAAGGGAAGGTGCGCTCGTCGACGAGCACGCGGCCCCCGCTCCCGGCGCCCGGGTCCGCGTAGACCCGCGCGCGGATCTCGAACAGCCCCGACTCGGCGCACGCAGCGACGCTGATGGGGTCGTGCCCTTCGATCGCCCAGCGCAGTCGGTAGCTAGGCGACTCCTGGCAGGCGGCGAGCCCTGCGGTCAGCGCGGTGAGCGCGAGGACCGCGGCAGTGGGGCTACGCACGAGCACATCGGGCTTCTAGCCTTCGCACGGCGGGCTGGCAAGGTCGATGACACTGGTCGTGTCGCGGCTGCGGCCGAGGTCGATCCGCACCCGGCACGCCTGCCCGTCGATGTCGAGCTCGAGCTCGTAGACCCCGCGGTCGATGCCGGTGAAGCGGTGCACGCCGTCGATCGCGGCCCCGCAGGCGATGGCTTGGCCGCCCATGGTGAGGTCTCGATCGCTGCGCAGCTCGGCGCGATAGAGGGGAAGCGGCTCGTCGTTGCTGGGGGTGTAGTGGGGCAGGTCGACCTCGGGCGCGGCGTAGACCAGCGACAGCGCGAGGCTCTCGCAGCTCTCGCCCCCGCGCAGCTCCACGCTCCACGTGATGGGCGCACGCCGTAGCTCCCAGATCTCCACGTTCACGCCGCGATCGGCCACCTCGACCGTGCGGCCCTCCACGCGCTCGGCCTCGAGCGAGTTCATCGCGTCATCGACGGCAAAGACCGAGACCGCGTAGCGGCCGGCTCGCAGGGGGACGAACGCGTCGGACGCAGCCGTCTGCAGCTCGATCGCGGTCTGGTAGCCGGTGAGGCAATCGAAGCGGAAGGTGCCGTGGCGCCGCGGCTCGTCCTCGTCGGCGATCTCGAACGCGAGCTGCTCGGTGCGCGCGCCCTCGCAGCTGCGCACCTGCACCGCGTCCTCGCCGTCGACCTCGTTGTGCTCGACGAACCGCCAGGACAGCTCGATGCCCGAGGGCTCGGACGCCGGGTACACGCAGCCCCCGGCGCCGATCGCGAGTCCTAGCATCAGTAGCTTACGCACAGCCGCACGCCTCCAGGTCGAGGGCCGCGTCGCTCTCCCGGTCCACGTCGAGCACGATCTCGTAGACCTGGAGATCGGTGACCAGTCCCGCCACGACCACCCGCTCGCGGGGGGCGGGGACGGCGAGGCAGTTGGGCGACGGGTCGCGGCACACCGAGGTGAGCGGGGCGGCATCGATGATGGCGCGCACCGTGAAGAGGTAGGGATCGCTCGCGGCCGGCACGTCGGGATCGTTGCCCCGCGCCGTGGTGCAGGGAAACACCTGTCGGGGGACGATTAGGCACTCCTCGGCCTCGCAGCCTGGCGCACAGGCTGGATCGCAGATCTCGAGCTCGACCCGCAGCTTGTACGGGACTCCCTGGTCACCCAGCACTCCGGCCAGCTCGCAGGAGTCGCGCTCGTCGTTGGCGGTGAACACCCCTCCCGGGTAGATGAGGTCACCATCGCGATCGACGAATGCCCACGCGAGCTCCACCGCCCCAGTGTCGTTGCCACAGGCACCCGACGCCGCGGCGAGCGCGAGTAGTGCAAGCAGGCGCGTCACTTGTGGCAGCCTAGCAGGGGAAGTGCGGGGGACGCGAGAGCGCGGGCCTCGATTCCCCAATGGCTGTGATCGTCGACTGTCGGTAGAGTGTCCGGCGATGCGCAAGAGCTTCACATTATGGGGGTGCGCCAGCTTGCTGGCGTTGGGTTGTGGCGACGACACCGGCGTGACGCCGACCGACGAGTCGAGCTCGGGGGCGGCGACGACGGTCGACCCGAGCACATCGACGGGGCCCATCGATCCGAGCGTCACGAGCTCGGTCGACAGCACGACCACGGACCCCGGGACCACGACCGAGGTGGTCGATTCCTCGACGGGGCCCGCGATCGTGTGCGGCAACGATGCGATCGAAGGCGACGAGGTCTGCGACGGCAGCGATCTCGCCGGCGAAGATTGCGTGGCCCAAGGCTTCGACGACGGCACGCTCGCGTGCGCCAACAATTGCTCGGAGTACGACACCAGCGGCTGCGTGAACTACAACTGCGGCAACAACACCGCCGAGGGGCGCGAGGCCTGCGACGGCACCGATCTGGGCGGGGCGACCTGCCAGACGCAGGGCTTCGACAGCGGCACGATCTCGTGCACGATGAACTGCGGGGCGCTCAACACCAGCCAGTGTGGCACCTGCGGCAACGTGATCGTCGATGGGGCCGAGGTCTGCGACAACATCGTGCTGCTCGGCCAGACCTGCGTGAGCCAGGGCTACTCGAGCGGCCAGCTCGGCTGCGCCGACGATTGCCTCTCCTACGATCACTCCAACTGCATCCAGTGCGGCAACGATGTGATCGACGGCCCCGAGCCGTGCGACGGGATGGATCTCGACGGTCGCGACTGCGTCAGCGAAGGCTTCGTGGGCGGGCAGCTCGCCTGCACCCCCAGCTGCCAGCTCGACACCTCGGGCTGCAACGCTTGCGGCAACGACATCGTCGACGCCGGCGAGAACTGCGACGGGGCCAACCTCAACGGTCAGACCTGCGCGTCGCTCGGCCTCACCGGTGGAGATCTCGGCTGCAGCGCGAGCTGCCAGTACGACTTCACCAACTGCGAGATCCCGGGCATGCCGTTCGGCAGCGACGCCGGCTACAACGGCTACGTGATCGACGGGGCCCCGCTGCCCTGCGACAACATCTTGGCCACGGGCACGGGCACGCTGCTCAGCGACGACAGCCAGATCGTGGTGCCGATGGGCATGAACTTCCCCGTCTACGGCGTGAACTTCGCGAACGTCACGATTCAGTCGAACGGCGCGCTGCACTTCGCGACCAACACGTACATGTCGCTGGCCAACACCTGCCTGCCGACGGTAGTGAATCCCCAGGCCAACAACCTCTACGTGTTCTGGGATGACCTCAACCCCGGCGCGGCCGGGGCGAGCGAGGTCTACTACCAGACGCTGGGGCCCGTCGGAGATCGTCGCTTCGTGGTGCAGTGGGAGACCGCCCACTTCGGCGGCGACACCAACGACCTCATCCGCGTGCAGGCCATGCTCAGCGAGTCGACCGGCCAGATCACCGTCTGCTATCCCGACACGCTGAGCGCCGCCAACATCGGCAACAACGGTGCCGAGGCCACCGCGGGGATCCAGCAGAACTCGGGGAGCGCGCTCCAGTTCAGCTGCAACACGCCCGACCTCATCAACGGGCGGCAGCTGCTCTACATCCCGTACTAGTTTAGCCCCCCCGCGGTCAACGAGCTGCGGGCAGGCAACTAGGTGCCCCCCAAAGGGGGGGCATTTTTCTCCGTGGCGCGGGGGGCATTTTTCTCCGTGGCGCGGGGGGCATTGTTCTCCGTGGCGGGCGGAGGGCATTGTTCTCCGTGGCGGGCGGAGGGCATTGTTCTCCGTGGCGGGCGGAGGGCATTGTTCTCCGTGGCGGGCGGAGGG
>JBFIJN010000600.1:0-4748 GCA_041600735.1 Nannocystaceae bacterium | reverse complement strand
GTGTTGCTGCGCGGGGGAGCGCGTGGCCGGCTCGTCGACGAGCGGTATGCCCTCCGATCCGCACGACGGCGGCCGATGATCTCCATCGTGAGCCACGGTGAGATTCGTGTGCTCGCCAGGCGCAACGGCTGGGGCGAGGCCCGCGTGGCAGCCCCGCGATCGTTCATGCTATCCACTTGCCCATGAGGATCTGCATCTTGGGGGCGACGGGTCTGGTCGGTCGCGAGACGCTCGAGCTGGTCGAGCGCGCGTGGCCGCAGGCCGAGCTCGCGCTCTACGCCAGTCGTGATCAAACCATGGAGCTCCCCGACGGCCGCCGCCTCGAGGTGAAGGCGGCGGAGCGGCTCGAGCTGGCCGAGGCCCCGAGCGGCGAGCTGGCGTTCGTGGCCGTCGACGACGACTTCAGCGCGCGCTACGTGCCGCGACTGCTGGCGCTCGGCTATCGCGTGGTCGACAAGAGCAACACCTACCGCATGGATCCCACGGTCCCGCTGGTGGTGGCGGGGGTGAACTGCGAGCTGTTGCTCGGCGAGGCCAGGCTCGCGGCCAATCCCAACTGCACGACCATTCCGTTTGCGCTGGCCATGCGTCCGCTCGATCGCCGCTGGGGGCTGTCGCGGGCCACGCTGAGCACGTATCAGGCGATCAGCGGCGCAGGTGTGGGGCCGCTCGACGAGTTCCTCGGGGTCACGCGCGCCGCATACTCCGAGCCCGAGCGCCTGGGCACGAAGCTCGATCCGGTTGGCTACACCGGCAACACGGTGCCGCACAACGGCAAGACGGACGAGAGCGGGTTCTCCTCGGAGGAGCGCAAGCTCATGTTCGAGAGCCGCAAGATCCTCGGGCTGGCGGAGCTGCCCGTGTCGGCCCAGTGCTGCCGGGTACCCGTCGCGGTGGGGCACTACATCACCGCGTGGATCGAGCTGCGCGAGCGCGTGACGGTCGAGGAGATCGCGGGCGCGCTGTCGGAGTGGAGCAGCGCGCCGTTCGTGCGCTTCATGCCCGGGGCCACCGGCGATGGGCTCACCGCGCTGGCCGGCGTGCAGGATCGCGATCGGGCGCTGGTCGGGCGCGTACGCCTGGATCCGCGGGGCAGCGCCGCCGGCGGAACCGCGGTGTGCATGACGATCACCGCCGACAACCTGCGGCTCGGCGCGGCGACCAACGCGGTGCGCATGGCGAGCCGGTGGTTTCCGTCGGCCGATGCCGAGCTGCGCGTGCCGTCGTGAGCGCCGTCGGGGCGCTCCCAGTCCCGCCCCCGCTCACGCCGCGGGCAAGCAAAAATAGAACGTCGACCCGAGGCCGGGCGTGCTCTCGAGACCCACGCGTCCGCGCATGCGCGTCACCACGCGCTGCACGATCGCGAGGCCGAGGCCGTGCCCGCCGGTCTCGATGTGATTGAGTCGGGTGAACTCGTTGAACACGAGCGCCTGCTCTTCGGCGGTGAGCCCTCGGCCGTTGTCGCTGACCGTGTACTGGATCATGCCCTCGCCGGCCTCCCGCCAGCCGATGACGATCTCGGGCGGTCGACCCCCGTACTTCACCGCGTTGGTGATGTAGTTGGTCCACACTTGCTCCACCCACGGGCCGTACCCCAGCGCGGGCGGGAGGTCGTCGGGAACGTCGACGCTCGCGCCCGCGTCGGCGAGCAGCCGGCACAAGGTTCGGCGCGACCGCTCGACCAGCATGGTCATGTCGAGCGCCGCAGACTCGACGTCGTGCTTGTGGAGCTTGGACAGGGTCAGCATCGAGCTGACGATCGACTGGATCCTCTCCGCGGCCTCCTTGATGTTGGCCATCTCGTGGACGGGGAGCTGGCCCAGCATCATGCCGACCTCGATCTGGAGGATGATCTGCGTGAGCGGGTTGCTGATGTCGTGCGCGACCATGCGGCCGAATGCGCTCTGCTCCTTGCGGCTGTAGGAGAGCGCCAGGTGGGTGCGCACGCGGGCCAGCACTTCCTCGGCATCGACGGGCTTGGTCACGTAGTCGACCGCGCCCACCTGGAACGCCCGCACCTTGTCGAGCGTCTCCCCGGCGGCGCTGACGAAGATGATGGGAACCTCGCTGAGCTGCGGGTCCTGCTTGAACGCGCGGCAGACCTCGTAGCCGCTCATGCCCGGCATGTTGACGTCGAGGAGCACGAGGTCGGGAAGCAAGCTGCGGGCGGCCTCGATCGCAGCCCGACCGTCGAGCGCGGGGCGGACTCGATGCCCGGCGCGCGTCAACAGCTTGGCCAGCACCTTCAGGTTGGCGGGCTTGTCGTCCACCATCAGGATGCTGCCGTACGGTCCCTGGTTTCCGGGGCCGCTCACGTCTCGATCCACTGGAGCACCTTCCCGAACTGAAATTCGTCGACCCATCCCTGCAGGAGCGCCTTGGTGCTGGGCTCGAGCTCGGAGGCGCTGGCCAGCCACGCCTCGATGTGCGCGAGGTCCAACTGAACCGCAGCGATGCGCAGGCTGGTCCGCTCGGCTTCCGACAGCACCGCATGAGCGGATACCATGGGTTCCGCCGGCGGGCTCGCCACCGTCCGCGACCCGAACAGGCGCTCGTGGAGCACGCGCGAGACCGTCCCGTGATCGAAGGGCTTGAGCAGGAATTCATCGCAGCCGGCGCGCAGGGCCTCTCCGCGCACCTTGCCAAACACACTGGCGGTGAGGGCGATGATGACGGGCGCCACCGGGGCCATCTGCGCGCGGATCCGGCGAGTGGCCTCGAGCCCGTCGAGGTCGTTCATGCGAATGTCCATGAAGATGACGTTCGGTCGCCAGCGGCTCGCGATCTCCACCGCCTGCAGCCCCCCCGAGGCCTCGTCGACCTGAAAGCCCCAGCGCTTGAGGGTGAGGTGCAAGAGCTCGCGATTGGCTTGGTGATCATCGACGACCAGCACGCGAAACGCGGCCGCCTGGTCGACCGTGAACGTGGGGCCTGCGCCGCGCGGCTCGGCGCGGTCGACGACCACCGGCAGCGAGAACTCGAAGGTCGTCCCGGTGCCCACGACACTGCGTGCGCTCAGCGTTCCGCCCATGAGCTCCACGTACGACCTCGTGATCGAGAGTCCCAGCCCCACGCCCTTGCCCGTGGCCTCGCCAGACTCGCTCTGCACGAACGCGTCGAAGATGGTGGGCAGCTCGTCCTCCGAGATCCCCGGTCCCGTGTCCTCCACCACGAAGTGGAGCCGCACCACGTCGCCCTCGAGCGGGCCCTGCTGGCGCACGGAGCAGCTCACGTGTCCCGCTTGGGTGAACTTGAGCGCGTTGCCGATGAGGTTGAGCAGGATCTGTCGCAGCTTGCTGCGGTCGGTCTGGAAGTACCGCTCCAGCTCCCCCTCGCAGCGCACGTCGAAGCGAATGCCCGGGGCCGCATGCGGCAGGAGGATCGTGTGCAGCTGGCGGAGGAACGCGACCAGATCGACCCTCGAGATCCTCACCTCGACCGCACCGGCTTCGATGCGGGACATCTCGAGCACCTCGTTGATCATCTCCAGCAAGGCCTGGCCGCTCTGGTAGATGTTGTCGACCGTGTGCCGGTGCTCGGCCGAGAGGCCCTGCTCGTCGACGAGGTACTGGCTGAAGCCGATCACCGAGTTGAGCGGCGTGCGCAGCTCATGGCTCATGTGCGCGAGGAAGCGACTCTTGGCCTCGTTGGCCACCTCGGCGGCGTGCTTGGCTTGCTCGAGCGCGTGGCTGCGCTCCCGCTCGAGCTTCAGCTGGGCCTCGCGCTCCTCGGCACGAACCTCCTGCTCGCGAGCCTCGCGGATCTTCGCGTTGAGCTTGCCGACGTAGAGATCGGACATCTCATGGATCGCGTCCTGGGAGCAGGTATCCACCAGCACCAGCAGTCGCAGCTGCTCCGCGCTCGTGAACGGCGACTCGGGGAGCAGGTGCTCGACGCCCTTCTTGAACGACTGGAACCCGCGCAGCAGCGTCGAGATGTGGAACTGGTCCGAGGCGCGAAACGAAGTGACGAACTCGACGAAGCGCTGCCGCGGCTCGAGGTCACCGTGCAGCAGGCGGGCGATGTGGAGATCGACGACGCGCGCGACCAACACCTCGGTCTCGGAGCGTGGCCGACGACCCTGGAGATCGACGGCCGTCCGCACCACCCACGAGGTCCCGGCCTCGACGATCGCCTCGCGCTGCTCGACCAGGAAGCGGCCGATCTTCGCGCGAGTCTCCGCGGAGAACCCGCTGTCCGCCCAAGGATCGTCAGCGCCTGGCGACATCATTCACGTGGAGACCTTGTTGATCCAAGCGGCGGTCGCCTCGGGAGCCTCGTTGAGCGGGTAGTGACCCGCCTTGGGCAGGTGCGAAGACTTGGCGCCCGGAATCGCCGCGACCACCTGCGCCTCGAGCAGCTCGGGGGTCAGCACCGGATCGTCGGTCGCGAGCACCTGGGTGGGGCAGCGAATCTCGAGCTTGGCGTCGGGGACCCCGCGGCTCCACGTCTCGAAGCAACCGGCGATGGTCTGCGCGGGCTGAGCCACGGCGATGGCGAGCAGGCGCTCACGCGTCGGCGCGGGCAGGGCCACGCACACGCCATCGAGGATTCCTCCCAGCGCCTCGGCGTTGCCTCCGGCCCCGCGAAAGTGCCCCGCCATCTCCTCGGGCAGCGGCAGACCGCCGCTCGGCACCGGGTTGAGGAGGATCAACGAAGTGACGCGATCGGGGGCGCGAGCCGCCACCTGCTGCGCGAGCTGGCCGCCGAAGCTATGACCGATGAGGCCAAAGCTGCGCAGCGAGAGG
>JBFIJN010000599.1:0-4762 GCA_041600735.1 Nannocystaceae bacterium | reverse complement strand
GACGGCCGATAGTTCGCCCCGTACGCATCCGTGCCGAACTCGCAGTTCTCCAGCAACACCTCCAGCGGCTCGTCCGTGGTCCACGTCGCCACCAGGTACGCGGCGGTCGCGACCGCGGTCGCGGCGAGCATCACCCAGGGCCCTGCGACCGAGCCCGCGGTGACGGCGGTGTAGATGCACGCGGCGCACGAGGTGGCCTCGGCGACGCCTGCGACGGCCATGGCTGCGCTCACGCTGAAGTCGTGCTTGTCGTAGGCCTCGGCTGCGCTAGCGAAGTTCGACACGGCAAACACGGCGCTCGTCACCGCGCGCACGCCCAGCATCGCGGCGTTCACGCGCTTGGCCCACGCGGTCGCCGCGCCGTACTCGGCCGCGCAGGCGTCGGCGATCGTCGCGGTGAGGTTGAGAGCGTGCGCGGCCGCCGACACGGCGCTCATCGTCCCCTGCCCCTTGCCCTCCTCGATCTTCTCCTTCGCGGCCTCGCACGCCATCGCGAGGTTGATGACATCGAGCACGCCGGCCACCAGCGTCTTGGCCGACGTCAGCTTCGGATCGCGACCGAATTGCTTCGCGGCGCTCGCGTCGACCCAGTCCTCGAGGAACTTCACGTGGTTGGCGTCGAGCCTCACCGTGCGGATCTCCATGGACGTTACGGTCTGGACCTGGACGCGGTGCTCGCCGAGGAAGTGGAGCCAGCCGGGCCTGATCGTCGCATGCGCGACCACCTCCTCGATGGCGTCGCCGAGCTCGAGGATGTGCTTGCGGCCGGCGAGCTTCGCCAGCGGCTCGAGCATCTTCTCGACCAACTGCTCCTGGGTGCTGATCTTCGCCACCGAGACCTTGTGGGCCGCGTACTGGGCCAAGGTGCTCATGACCGCCTTGGACGCCCAGCGGAACGACTTGATGTGCGACTCGGGCGGGGTGTCGATGATCGGCAGCAAGATCCGGTTGGTGAAGTGCCGGCCATCCGTCTCGGAGCGAAGCGCCCAGTAGCGCAGCATCGCGGCCCCGCTCATGGAGCTCCCGAGACAGCGAGTGCAGTGTGCCAGCACGCCGTAGGCCTCATCGAGGCGGGGGCTCTGCTCGTCGCCCAGGCCCTCGGTGTCCATCGCACCTTCCATGAGGATGCCGAAGTGCTCGGAGAGCAGGACCTCGGACAGCCTGGCCGCGGCCTCCTCATACTTCGTGATCGCCTCGTGACGCGCCTCCTTGTACTGCGTGATCACGGCGGTGAGCTTGCCAGAGTCGATGCACTTTCCGAATTTCTCGCGGGCGCGGTCGTTCAACCAGATGGTGTCGTCGATCCGCTGCGCGAGCGCCATCCGCTGGAACTCGCTGTCCGGGCGCGGGTTGCCCGGCTCGAACCTCTGCTGGTAGGCCACGTAGAGGTCGACGAACACGCGGCTGCGCTCCTTGGCCACCGCAAACGCATCGAAGCCCACCGCGACCCGGATGTTCTTCCCGTACTTCGCGTACGGCCCCTCGTCGGGCTGCGAGAGCCACAGCGGGGTCTCCAGCAGCGACCAGCCGTCCTTGGAGGTGAGGGCTGCATCGTCGGCGACCAGGCTCTTGCGACGCCAGCCCCACAGCGGAGGGACGTGCTGTCGGGTCTTCTTGAACAGCGCCGCCGAGTCGAGCGCCTTGACCGTCGACGACGGCAGCTGGAACGGCGAGAGGATGAGCCACGACCACACGGCCTTGCCGTCCGCGGTCAGCCGCGGGAACAGGCCGCCCGGATACCCGACCCCCGTGGCGCGCACCGGATCCCCTCGCTCGCCGATGGGCGCATAGGGCGTGGCCTTCGTGGTCGCCCACACCAAGCCGTTGGCATCGACGTAGTACTCGCGGATGACCTCGGCATCGGCATAGTTGACCTTGTCGACCTCGTACGGCATCCCGGTCGCCGCGATCAGGTAGGCCCAGCGCTCGGTCACGAAGCGCGCGTACGGGTCCACGAGCGTGGCTTGGGGCGCGTAGCCCTTGTAGCGAGACTTCCACTCGGCGATGGCCTGGAAGTGGGCGAATCCGGCGGCTGCGGTCATCGGGGGGTCCTTTGCTCAGCCGTCCCCGTCGGGGTCGGGCTCGATGTCGTCCGCGCGGATCGGGACATAGGCGTCGGGATCGTCGGGGTCGACCTCCACCGCCGTGGGCTCGGGAGGCGGCGGCTCCTCGAAGCAGCGCGTGCCCTCGGAGCAGGCGGAGCTCAGCTCGGCGAACGGCACATCGGCGAGGAGCACCGCATCGAAGGCATCCTCGCCGTGGAAGTCGCAGTGCAGGTCGAAGCGGGCGTCGGTCGGCGCGTTGGGGAACTCGAGCGCGAAGTGGTGCAGCGAGCTGCGGACCACGTCGGTCACGGGCCGACGCTCGTCGTAGAGACCGCTCGTCGCACGCAGCCGGTAGGACTCGGGACGATCGCTGGGGAACGGGCCCTCGGCATCCAAGGCGGCAAACAAGAGCCGCACCGTGTCCGTCCGTGGCCAGGGCGCGAGCGCTCGCGCACCGGAGCCCGCGTGCACCACCTCGAACACCGGGACGCGGTCGGCGGGCGCTTGCGGCGAGGGGGCGAGCCAGCCCGCGGGCGCCTCCCAGACCGCGTGGACGACCCCCATGATCGGCTTGGCGGTGAGCACGTGACCTAGCGCGCCCGCGGGCGCTCGCTGGGCGTCCTCGTACACTTGGAGCTCCACCTCCTCGCCCTCGGGCACCGTGGTCAGCGCGCTCAGCAGGTACTTGCCGTCCTCGAGCGCGAGCCAGCGCGGGTCATAGAAGCGCGGCGGCTGCGGCGGTCGCTCGGCGACGTGCTCGCGAAACCACAAGCACCGATGCTGTGCATCGTCGACGACCGCACATGCCTGCTCGTCGCCCTTGGTGCACGGGGCATTCTCGGAGTGCTCGGGCACCTGCGGGTGCACCACGAGGCTCAGCCGTCGGTTCGCCCACGCCTCGGACGTGGACGCGAGGTTGAGCTGCGCGCAGCCGTGCGCGGGGTGGCTGGGATGCAGCGCATCCTCGCCGAGGTGCGGCGAGCTGGTCATGACCAACGCCTCGAGCAGCGCGGCGCGGGTCTGCGTGCCGAGCTTCCCGTCGACCTTCAGCGCGGCGTTGCGCGGGGCGGGTGCGCGCTCGTGGCGATGGAAATCACCCGCGACGTAGCGCGACTGGAACAGCTCCACCGCCGCCGCGGTGAGTGAGCCCTTGTCACCATCGATCGGGCCTGGATCACAGCCGAGCACGCGCAGCATCACCTGCTCGTGGGCGTCGCCCCACCCTTCTTTCTTGGCGACGCCCGCGAACGCATCGACGTCGCCGATCACGAGCGCGCGCCCGATCTCGGCTCGTCGCTCGCTCAGCACCTTGTTGCCGTGCTCATCGCCGTCGCCGTCGGCGTGGCCATACACCTGGAACACGCCCCGGGGAGCCCCGGACTCGCCGCGCGCGTGCGCGAACACGGAGCGCTCCTCGCCGTAGAGCCAGAACACGCTGAGCCCGGCACACAGCGGGAACGACTCCCCCACCGCGAAGCCGCCGTGGGCATCTCCGACCGCCACGACTCTGCGCGGCCGCACGATCACCACGCGGTTGTGCTGCCCCAGCTCGAGCGCGAGCTCTTGCTTGGTCCGCAGCCCCTTGCGCGTGTACTCGAGACGATCGGCGTGGATCCGCAGCGCGTTCGAGGGCTCGGGTTCGTCGTCGGGCGGGACCATCGTGGATCGGGCAACGGTGAGCGGCTAGGCCGCGGAGGTCATGGGAAGCACGAGGTCGCGCAGCTCCACTCGAGGAGCATCGCCCGTCACCTCGTGGCGCAGCCCATCCCCGAGCTCTCCTTCCACCTCGCCCGCCGCATCGGTCAACGTGTACTTGCCGAGCAGCGCAACGCCTTGCTCATCGACGACCTCGAGCGTGACGAAGCGCGAAGCCTCCGGCCCGAGCGGCTGCGCGGGATCATCCACCACCGGCGGCGTGACCGGCTCGTCGATCACCCCGGGCTCGAACGGCCAGAAGATGTCCTCGAGCTGCAGCGACGCGGCTGCCCCCTCGCGGAGCATGTCGTAGCGATGCACCTCGCCGTCGAGCGGGCCACCGTCGCCGCGCCCGTCGATCGCGGCGCCGAAGCGCCCCGAAGGGATGGGCTGGCCGCGATCGTCGACGACGTCGAACGACAACCACGTGGTGCGCAAGGGCGCCACGGGCTCGCGCGGGGGGCCGCCCGGGATGGGCCCGTCGATGTGGGCGCCCGGGATGTCGCGCAGCTCGATGTACTCGGGCTCGGACATCCGCTGCACGGGCGCGTCCCAGCGCACCGCGACCAGACGGCCCGCCACCAGCGCATCGATCACCGCACGCGCAGGATTGCGAGCCCTCCACCCGCCGAGCTGCTGCGCGAGCGCCTCGAGCTCCCGCGCAAAGCGGTGGCCGTGCTCGCGCAGGCCTTCTTCCACCAGTCGCCGAGCCGCGCGCTCGTCGGGGTGCGCGTTCACATCACGGCGCGCGACGAGAGCGTAGCGGGCACCGCCGTGGAGGATCTCGAGCGGGTCGGAAGGCATGGGCGGCAGTTTCGTTGTCCCATGGGGTCGAACTCGTTGCAACCCAACTACAGCGATCTGGGCACGATCTGGGCGACACCAACGTGCCACGACACGGAGCGCCCCAGCCCCACGATCGCGATCTTGGCCGCCGATCACCGCCCGCGCCAGCTACTCCGCGATCTCGCCCACCCCGAACATCTGCCCAAATGCGGTCCAGTCGGCCACCCAGCGCCAGT
>JBFIJN010000598.1:0-4771 GCA_041600735.1 Nannocystaceae bacterium | reverse complement strand
GCTCTCAGCCGCCGGGGAACCAGTCGACCAGTGCAGGCAGCAGCCGGTTGGCCCACGCGGCCTCGTTGTGCTGCGCGCCGGGTTGCCAGCGGTAGAACAGATCGGCCTCGTCTACCCAGCCGAGCGTGCGAAGCTGCTCGGAGAAGGCCACGTTGCCGCAGTAGTTGTCGGAGCCGCTGTCCGGGCAGCCAGCGCCCGCGGTGCCGCCGCTGTCCACGTAGATGCGCAAGCCGAGCGGCGGATCCTGGTCGTAGAGCTCGATGATGGTCGGGTTGCTCGCGCCGAACGTGCCCCACGCGATCGTGCCCGACATCGACGCGACGTGGCCGAACACATCGGGGTGGCGCAGGCCGATGTACAGACTCACGAGACCGCCGAGCGAGGAGCCCATCGTGGCCACGAGGCTCGGATCGGCGCTCACGGGGTAGCGCGACTCCACGAACGGCTTGATGCCATCGACGAGGAAGTCGGCATACTCGTCGGCGCGACCGCCCACCTGCATGCCATCGAGCACGTCGGTCACCGGCGTGTACTCCTCGAAGCGCGCGGGGGTGTTGTCGATGCCCACGACCACCGTGGGCGGCAGCGTGCCGTCGGCGATGGCCGCGTCGAGGGTCTCGCTCACGCGCCAGCCGCCGAAGAAGGCCTCGGGCGAGAACAGGTTCTGACCATCGTGCATGTAGAGCACGGGCAGGTCCGAGCTCCCCAGTGCGCCGCGCGGCAGGTACACGGTCACGGTGCGGGGATCGAGCGCGCCCACGGCCTGGTCGAAGGCCGACCAGCGCTCGTGGTGGCTGCGGTCGGGCATGGCGTCGACCTGGGAGTACTCGCCGAACTGGTCCCAGCCAAAGCGGCGCGCGAGCGGATCGGCGAAGAACTCGGTCTCGTCGCGCACGAGCTTGTAGAGGCCCTCGGGGGCGGCCGTGTCGGCGAGCGCGAAGTAGAAGCCGAGCTCGGGCACCGGCTCTTGCAGGGCGTGCTCAGCGGGAACCCAGTCGTTGAAGTCGCCCGCGAGCGAGAGCGACTGCCCAGGTGCGCCCAGGTACACCACCGCGAGCGCGCCGTCGCACACGATGGGGAAGCCATGGTCACCGTAGCTCACCGTGTGCACCAGCTCGTCGACCAGCGCGCGGCGATCGGCGGGGTCGGTGTCGGGGAGCGCGGTCACCAGCAGCTCGAGCTGCTCGCAGTCGTCGACTCCGGGCGTCGGCACGTCGGTGATCGGACCGGTGGTCTCGCCCGCGGTGGTGTCGGGATCGAGGGTGTCGGTGCCGGGCTCGCCGGTGGTGGTGCCGGTGGGCAGCGGGATCGTGTCGGTGCCGGGTGTGCCCGTCGTGTCGCTCGAGCCGTCCTGCGGGGTGGGAGCGTCGTCACTGCACGCGGGCGCGACGAGCCCCAGCACACCCAAGAGACCCGCGAGGACGCCACGACGCTGCATCGTCGCGGAGCGTAGGGCGGCGCCCCAGCGGGTGCAATCGCGATCAGCTCGCGACGCGCAGCCGCTGCACGGTCGGCAGCGAGACCATCTTGCCCTGCTGGCCGCACAGCTCTTCGTAGAGCCCGAACAGCTCGTCGAAGTGGCCGTCCATCGTACCGATCCTGCGCGCTGCGACGGCACACGCACGCCGCAGCGATGCGCGGTCGCGCGCCATCAAGCGCAGGATCGCGTCGCGGCAGCCGCTGGGATCCCCCGCGGCGTAGGTCTCGGCAAACCCGGGCCCTGCGAGCGCACCTGCACCGCCGCGGTCGGGCACGATCACCGGAACGCCGGAGCAGATCGCCTCGGCCACCACCAGCCCGTAGGTCTCGGCCGCCGATCCATGCAAGAAGCCGTCGGCGCTGGCGATCGCGGTCGCCATCTCGGCGCGCGAGCCCACGTAGCCGCCCAGGCACACGCCCGGCGTGCGATCGATGCGTCGCTTGATGCTCTTCTCGAGCGCGCCGCGCCCGAAGATCACGAGGCCCATCGGTCGCTGACGCGCGGCGCGGCGGAAGCCCTCGAGCATCGTCGGCACGCGCTTCTCCGGATCGAGACGACTGACGCTGATCAGCAGATCGGCCTCGGGCGGCAGGCCGCAGTCGGCGAGCAGCTTGGTGCGAACCTCCTCGCTGCGGTGCGCCGGTGAGAACCCGCGCTTGTCGATGCCGAACGGCACCACGCGGGCCCCCTGCACGCCGTGCTCCTCGAGGCGATCACCGAGCCATGCGCCGCTCACGACGGTCGCGTCGTAGCCGGCGGCCAGGCGCCGCAGGCCCGACCAGATCGGCTGCGACCAGCGATCGACGCGGCCGAAGCCGAGGCGCGGGGCGAGGAAGGTCTCGGGCCACACGGCGACGGGATCGGTGTGGAACACGAACGCCTTCTTGGCGCGCCCCTGCCACTTGGCCACGGCCCAGCCCCCTCCGAGCGGCGAGCTGCCCTCGACCACGTCGGGACGCTCGCGATCGAGGACCTCGTGGATCACCCGCGAGCGGGTGAACAGGCCGTAGCGGTCGTCGAACGGGGAGCGCAGGCTCTGCACCCAAACGATGCGGCCACCCTCGACCTCGTCCTCGCGATCGCAGTGGCCCGGGGCGACGATCACCATCTCGTGGCCGGCGCGGGCGGCCGCGGCCAGCTTGTGATGGACATACGTGCGCACGCCACCGCCATGCTCGGAGTAGGATTCGGAGACGTCGACGATCTTCACGGCAATGGTCGGATGCGCAGGTAAGGCAACGAGAGGTCGGCGTGAGTTGCGCTACTCCGGCCAGACCATGGGTCGGAAGGGGTAGTCCGCGCTGACCAGCGCTCGGATCCACGCTTGGCCGTAGATCCCTCGCGCGGCTAGCTCACATGCCCGCTCACATGCCCGAAGGTAGTGCTAATGCGTTGAAATCATTCAGAACAAGCGGCGCGGGAACGAGCACGGTAGGATGCCGCCACGCCGCTCCTGCGATGACGCGCTCGATCACGCCCACCCTCGACCATGCCAGCTCCGGGATGGCGGAGACCCTCATCGGAGACGGTCCGCCGCCGCGCCCGGACCCCGGGGGGCGGCTCGACCGAGGGGCGATGCTGGGGCGCTACATCGTGCTCGACACGCTGGGCCGGGGCGGCATGGGCATCGTCTACGCCGCCTACGACCCCGACCTCGACCGCAGGGTGGCGCTCAAGCTGCTGCTGCCCGGACGAGGAGGCGGGGCGGCGGCGGGGCTCCGCCTGCAGCGCGAGGCGCAGGCGATCGCGCGGCTCTCCCACCCCAACGTGGTGGCCGTGCACGACGTGGGCAGCCTCGGCGAGCAGGTGTTCATCGCGATGGAGCTCGTCGACGGCACGGACCTCGCCCGCTGGCTGGAGGCCGAGCCGCGAACCCCCGCCGCGCGGCTCGACTGCTTCCTCCAAGCGGGGGCGGGCCTGGCTGCGGCCCACGCCGCGGATCTGGTGCACCGCGACTTCAAGCCCGAGAACGTGCTGGTCGGGCGCGATGGTCGGGCGCGGGTGGTGGACTTCGGGCTCGTGCGCAAGGAAGACACCGGCACGATCGCACGCGTGTCGCTCGACGAGCTCGAGTCGCTGCCCAAGGAGGTGAGCCACCGCTTTACCTCGCACAGCGACGACGTGCGGCTGACCGACGCGGGCTCGCTGGTGGGCACGCCCGCATACATGTCCCCGGAGCAGTTCCATGGCCTGCCGGGGGATGCTCGCTCCGATCAATTCTCGTTCTGCGTGGCGCTGTACGAGGCGCTCTACGGTGAGCGCCCATTCGCGGGCGAGAATCCGATCGAGCTGAGCCAAGCGGTCTGCCAAGGCGAGCTGCGCCCGCCCCCGGCCAAGCACGAGGTCTCGGGCCGATTGCGCCGGGTGCTGGTGCGGGGGCTGTCCGTCGAGCCGTCGGCCCGCTACCCGAGCATGGAGGCGCTGCTGGAGGCGCTGCGCCAGGCGAGGGCCTCGCGCCGTCGCTGGTGGGTGGTTGCCGCAGTCGCGATCGTGGGCGTGGGCGTGGGGCTCCAGGCGATGACGGCGACGCCCGAGCGGCCGTGCGCCCACGTGACCGATCGCTCGGCGCTCGTGTGGAATCCCGAGCGACGCGCAGCGCTCGCGCGGGCCTTCACCGACTCGGGACCTTCGTATGCGGCCGACACGTGGGCTCGCGTGGAGGGCCACATCGACGCGCAGGTGAGCCAGTGGTCGGCGCTCCAGACCGAGGTCTGCGAGGCCAACCAAGCGCTCGACTCGGCGGTGGCGGCCGAAGATCCGCGGCAGCGCTGCCTCGACGAGCGCCTCGCCGAGCTCGGCGAGCTGCTGCTGGTCTTGGATCGAGTCGACGCCAAGCTGGTGACCAAGACGGTGACGCTCGCGCATGGCATGGGGGCGGTCGACGAGTGTGCGACGGTGGACGTGGGTGGGGTGGCGCCGAGCCCCAGCGACCCGGCGCTGCGCCAGCAGGTCGATGAGCTGCGCGCCGAGATCCGGCGCATGGAGCTGAGAGCTTCGGCGGGCCTGGAGGGTCGCGACGCGAAGACGCTGGACGCGCTGGTGGAGCGCGCCGAGACGCTCGACTACGGGCCGCTGCTGGCCGAGATCCGCGATCTCCAGTCGAGCTACGCGGCCGAGCAAGGAGACTTCGACGAGGCCGTGAAGCTCGCAGAGCTCGCGTTCGACACCGCGCTCGCGAGCCGCCACGATCGGCACGCGCTTCGGATCGCCGGCGGGATGACGTTCCTGCTCGGGGTCAAGCGCCGCGAGCCCACCGAGGCGCACCGCTGGGCCCGCCACGCCGAGGCCCTG
>JBFIJN010000597.1:0-4819 GCA_041600735.1 Nannocystaceae bacterium | reverse complement strand
CGCCGCCGCAGTACCCCACGCGCACGGTGGCGGGGGCGTTCGTGGCCCCGAGCGCGGCCCAGCGGCGGGATGCGGTGGGCTCGCTGGCGGGCCTGCGCGGGGCCGAGCGGCGGGTGTTCGAGGAAGGCGAGGGGCTGTTCGATCCGGTGCCTACGCCCAGGCCGGGCGACTGGCTCGACGAGCACCCCGAAGCGTTCCAGACCTTCGACGGCTATCGCACGCGCCGCAAGATCCACCCCTCGGCCACGCGCCGCACGATCTACGTGGTGGAGATCGGAGCGTTCCCCCCCGAGTCGAGCCCCTCGGTGGACGCGCTCACGCGCTATGCGGCGGCATTCTACGGGATGCCCGTGCGGCGGCTGCCCGCGCTCGACCTGCCCACGCTCGACGTGGAGGCGCGCAGCCAAGACGGGCACATGCAGCTGCACGCCAAGCAGATCCTCGAGCGGCTGCGCGAGCACAAGCCCGACGACGCGTTCGCGCTGGCGGCGGTGACGATGATCGACCTGTACCCCGACGAGGACTGGCGCTTCGTGTTCGGCTACGCCGACGCGGCGACACAGGTGGGGGTCTTCAGCTTCGCTCGCTTCGACCCCGAGCCACGCGCGCAGCTGCGACGCAGCGCGCTCACGCTGACCCATGAGCTGGGCCACATGTTTGGCGTGTCCCACTGTACGCACTTTCACTGCTTGATGAACGGCCACAATCACGAGCAGGAAGGTGCGCGACTTCCTCTGCACCTGTGTCCAGTGGATCTACGCAAGCTGCAGTACAGCATCGGCTTCGATGCGGAGGCGCGCTACCGCGAGCTGCTGGCGCTGGATCGCGAGCTGGGGTTCGCGGACGAGGTGCAGTGGCTGGAGCGTCGCCTGGCGTACGTGCGAGGGGGGTAGCCCGGCCCCGAGGGCCCGTCGAGGCGCGACAACGGGACCAGGGCAGTGCGATAGTGGGGTGGGCCCATCGTGACCGACCACGACGCCAGAGTCCTGCTCGGCGACTCCACGCCCTCGGAGCTGCCGGCCAACATCCTCGACCTCGTGACCGGGGTGGTGCTGTGTGCCCGCGACGCGGCGACGGCGTTTGCGGAGATCGAGCAGCTCGAGCGCCGTCGGGCCGAGTCCACGCGGGTGACCGAGGCGATCGTGAAGGAGCTCGGCGGGTTCGCGCGGCAGACCGAGGTGGGGGTGCGGGCCACCGCGGGCGCGTCGGCGCGGCCCGAGCTGCGCGCGCACGGCGAGGAGGTCGTGGCTGCGGTCACGCGCATGATCCAAGGCTGGCAGCAGCACTACGAGCGCACGCGCGAGGCCACGCATGCGCAGGTGGGGGCCCGCATCACGGCGCTGCGCGGGGCCATGCACGAGGCGCTCGAGCGCTTCTTGGTGCCGCGGAGGGTCGAGGCGCCGCTGCAGCGCTTCCATCGCTTCCACGATGGTCAGCGATATCTCGACACCGCGACGGTCGAGCCCCTGGCCGGGGTGCGGGTGACGCTGTCGCTCAGCGACGCGGAGCCCGAGGTGCCGCGCCGCGTGCGATCGTTGCTGGGCAAGGGCCACAAGCTCCAGGTGGGCACGCGACGCAGCCTGCTGCGCCGCTCCGAGGAGCCCGTGCACCTCGGCCTCGACGATCAGGTGGTGCTCGAGACGGAGCGCGGGCCGGGACGGGTGCGGGTGGTGCTCGCCAAGAAGCCGGGGACCGCGGAGGCCGTGCGGGTCGAGATCCGCCGCGGCGATGGAGGGCTGGGCGGCCAGGTGACGCGAGGCGAGGGCGAGACGCTCACCTCGCCGCTCGAGGACCAGGCGGTGCTCGAGGCGCTGTGGAAGGCGCTCGACGAGGAGCGCTACCGCATCGTGGCGTGTCCGGCCCAGCTGGTCGAGATCGCGCTGGATGGGCGGCGGGTCGAGGACGCGGCGGCGGTGCTCACGGTGGCCGAGCGCCTGGTCGATTGCTATCGCAGCACGGTGGGGGTGCTGGCGCGGCACAGCCCCAATGCGGCGGAGCTGTCGATCAAGATCGTGACCGGCGATGGCAAGCGCGAGGAAGCGTGGGTGCGCCGCTCCGAGCTGGCGCAGCACCTGCTCGGGCTGCCCGCGCCGCTGCGTCGCCGCTTTGGGATCGCCGAGCTGTTCGAGGGCGTCGAGGAGCCCGTCGCTGGCGCCAAGCCCGGGGCCTTCGAGGAGATGCACGTGGTCGGCGAAGACGACTCGATCCCGATCGATGTCGACGTGGTCGGCGGAGGGGCGCCCGGGGTGCCGGTCGAAGACCTCACGCAAGACATCTCGCTCGAGGACATGCTGGTGGACACGGGCAACGAGGACAGCGGCTGCATCGATGCCACGCGCGTGCGGATGCGCTGAGCCATTGTGTCACTGCGTGCGGTGCTGGGTGCGGTGATCGACGCGCGCTGCTAGGCTCGGCCCGCCTTGAGCGAGCCCTCCAGCCCGGAGCTGCAGCGACCCTGGTGGTCATGGGTGGGGCTGCTCGTGGTCCTGGCGATCGTGCTCGCGGTGGTGCCGCGCGGGGAGGAGACGGTCGCGCTCGAGCCCGAGGTGCCGATCGCGGTCGAGCCCGACGTGCAGGCCAGCAACCCGCCGCCGGGCCCGGTGGCGCACGTGCAGGGGCAGGTGTTCATCGAGCGACCCACCGAGGTGCCAGAGCCGGTCGTGCCGGTGATCGAGCTCGACGAGCTCGATGAGCCTGCGCTCGATGAGCCGGAGGCGCTCGATGAGCCTGCGCTCGACGATCCCGATGCGCCCGAGGATCCCAATGCGCTCGACGATCCCGACGAGGCCGGAGCGCTCGACGAGTCCGACGAGCTCGATCCACCGTTCGTGTCCGAGCCGGTCGAGCTCGAGCCGCCACCCTCGTGCACCGTGATCCCCTGGCAGCAAGGCGAGCGCGTCGGAGATCCGGCTGCGTGTGCGCCGAGCGGTGCGTTCGAGGTCGCGCTGTTTCCCGATCGACACGGGCGCACGGCCTTCGAGATCCTCGTGCCCGGTCACCTACGCGCGGTGCTCGAGGTCGACGTGCCGCTGGGCGGAGTGGGGCGGCTGCCCGCGGTCGCGCTCGGCCCTGCCGCGCAGGTCGACGGGCAGGTGGTGGATGGTCGCGGAGCACCGCTCGCAGGGATCGTGATCGAGGCGATGCCGCGCCCCAACCTCGGCGAGCCCGAGCCGTGGCGGGTGCGCAGCGGGCCGGACGGGACGTTCGTGCTCGACACGCTTCCGGCGGGCCCGGTGACCCTGCGCGCGCAGGCGCCCGGCTATGCGCCGAGCGTGGTCGAGGCGATCGCACCGCAAGCGGAGCTGCTCATCACGCTGCAAGCGCTCGTCGATCTGCGCGGTCGCGTGGTGGGCCCGCCGGAGGCGCTGGCGCGCGCGCGCGTGCGCATCGAGGGCAGCGCGATCTGGCCGGTGCGCGAGGAGGCGGTGGCCCCCGACGGCGGCTTCGTGCTCACCCAGGTCCCCGATGGAATCTACGGGCTCGAGGCCCTGGTGGAGGCGGTGGAGCCCGGGCAGCCCGAGCTGGCCTCGATTCCGCTCGAGAACGTGACCCCGGAGCTCGCGATCACGCTGGCGTTGGTCCCAGCGTTTCGCGTGCCGGTGCAGGTGCAGGCGCCCGATGGCACGCCGGTGGCGGGGGCCCGCGTGACGCTGAGCAACTCGAGCATCGGGCTGCTCTCGCGGCTGGCCGAGACCGACGCGGAGGGGAGGGTGGCGATGGGGCCGGTCGTGCCCGGGCCCTATGTGCTGCGCGCCCACGCCGATGGATACCTGCCCTCGGCCCCGATCGCGCTGTCGATGGAGGGGCCGGACACGCCGCTGCAGCAGCTGGTGCTCGCCGAGCCGGGGCGCATCGAGGGCCGCGTGATCGACGAGGATGGTCACCCAGTGGAGGACGCGCGGGTGGAGCTGCTGGCCGATCACTTGTTCACCGGCGGCGAGAGCCAGGCACGGGCGCGCATGGCCCAGACCGCGCTGCGCTCGGCGGGCTCGCTGGGGGTGACGACGGGTCCGGTGCCCGCGGTGCCGCTCGACGACGATGCGCAGGTCGACCTCGGCACCTCGGTGCTCGCGGGCGCGGGCGGGCGCTTCTCGTTCGACATGCTGGTGCCCGGTACCTATCGGCTGGAGGCGAGCCACGGCCACTACGCGCGCAGCGAGGTGCTCGAGGTGCGGCTCGGCTCGGCGCGCGTGCGCGGGGGTCTCGAGCTGGTGCTGCGCACGGGTCATCGGCTCACCGGGCGCGTGCGCGATGGCAACGATCGCCCGGTCGAGGGAGCGATGATCGCGTTCGACGACGGACGCCGGGCGTACACCGATCGACGCGGGGTGTTCGATGGCGGGATCCGTCGCGGGCCGCAGCACTTGGTGGCCCACGCCGATGGGCTGGCCCCGCGGGCGCTCGACGTGGTGGTGGGCGAGGGTCCGCTCGACGTGGAGATCGTGCTCGGCCGCGCGCGCGGGCGCTTGCACGGACGGGTGGTGGGCGGCAACGGCGAGGTGCTCGCCGACACGCGGGTCACGCTGCGCACGCTCGATGGGCTGTCGGCGACGCGCGTGGCGTGGACCGATGCCAAGGGCGTGTATGCGTTCGAGGATCTTCCGCCGGGTCCGCTCGAGATCGAGGTCGATCACCCCGAGCACGGGCCCACCACCCAGCAGCTCGAGCTGGTGGGCGAGGCCGACGAAGCGCAGCTCGATGTGGAGCTCGCCACGGGCTGGGCGATCGATGTCGAGGTGCTCGAGGAGCGCACGGGTCGCCCGCTGACGGGCGCGCGCGTCGAGGGCGGAGGCATGCACACGCGCACCGACGTGGACGG
>JBFIJN010000596.1:0-4838 GCA_041600735.1 Nannocystaceae bacterium | reverse complement strand
GGAGTCCGCGGCATACGAGATCGGGGTGCTGCTCTCCGCGCCAACGCCGATGGGAAGGCCGTTCTTGAAGAAGTGGTCGCCCGGCAGCATGGGGCGTGGGCTCGTGTCCTGCTTCACGCCCCCCGCGGGCTTCGCCGGCTGTTCCGGGTGCTCCGCGGGCTTCCCCTGCGGATCGGCCCCGGGCGCCTTCCCGTGGTCATCCGGTGCGATGTCCAGATCCGACGCCGGCTTGGCCGGCTTGGGCTCGCTCTGGGTCTCGGTCCACAGCGCCTCCCGCACGGCGTGGAGCGTGGTGTCTGGCGCGAACTCGCGAACACACTGTAGCTGCTCGTCGCGGAAGATCTCGTACTTGATGCTCATATCGTGCCCCTCTCATATTGGTAGGAGATCGGACTCATCGGCCGACGAGCGGACCGAAGGAGCCGCTTCCCTTGTTCAGGAGACTCGTCTCCGACAGCAAGACCGGGGTCATGATCAGGAGCTCCTCGGTCCGACCCATGCTCTTCCAGATGAGCGCGATATGGTTCGACTGATCGTAGCTGGGCCCGTCGATATAGAGCTGGAGCTTGTCGACCTTCCGGGCCCCCGGGGGCCCCGCGTTGGCCCATGTGCGTGCCGTCATCGAGCTGACGTCGATGCGATAGAGGAACTCGTAGTTGTCGTAGGCGGCATCTCGACTAATGCCGGTACTGATGAAGTATCCGTTGTCTCGGTCCTTGCTCATGCACCAGGCCTGGACTTGTTCCTCCAGTGTGCCGTTCTCGGCGAGGGTCTTCAGAGCCGACTGCGCCGCGGCCACCGAGTCGATCTTCCAGGGCCGGAAGCCGCCGGCTGTGATGAGCTGGTCGGGCGTCCGCCCCGGCTTGCCACCCTTCGCGCTATCTTCACCACGGTATGAATACTGCAAAGTGTCTGGGAGTGGCATTTCATCCTGCTTTCCTCGCTCGTGAATCGAGCGTCTCTCGTCGCGCGCGCGAAGTGCTAGTTGCCGGTCGCCTCGTCGAGATCAGAGCTCTCTGGACGACGGCGAGCGCGGCTTCACGCGGAGGGATTTCGTCAAGATTGCACGGATGCACGGTGCAGCGGCGGTAATAAGCCGTTCAAATTCGATTAACATCGAGTTTCGGATATCCTCGGGGTCCATGCCGTCCGCGATGGCCTCCGCGCCGGTTCCGCTCCATCCGCTGACGTGCGAATTCACTTCAGCGGCCGAGGAGCGCGATTTTCGGCGCTGGGACTTCTCCGAGCATGCGCGCCGCGTGCGAGCCAGCGTCGGAGTGGGCTCCGCCGTGCTGGTGGCCTATGCCTACGCCGACTATCTCTTCTTCGGGGCGGACATGCGCTTTACGCTGCTCCTGGTCGCGAGGCTCGCGTGTGCGGTCCTGGGCGTGGTGGTGATCGCTTCGGCGCGGGGTGATCGGATCGCGCGGCACGATCGCTTGCTGCAGGCGTGGACGGCCGGCGTGGCCATCATCGCGGTCGTCGCCCCGGCCACGCGCCCCGCCGACTATCAGTTCCATGGCATCAACATCATGGTCGTGGTGCTGGCGTTCTACCTGCTCGTTCCCCACCGCTTCGTGTACGCGGCCGCGCTGGCCGGCACCCTCAGCGTGGCCTATGCCGCGGTGGTGATCATCGGCGCGCGGGCGGCCCACCTCTATGTCGTCGTCCTGTTCCTCTCGATCGTCCTGGCCAACAGCTTCGGGGCGCTCGGCAGCCGCTGGATCCACCGGCTGCGGCGAACCGAGTACTCGACGCTCGAGCGCGAGCACGCCACCCAGCAGCGGCTTCGCGCCGAGATCGAGGAGCGCGCGCGGATCGAGCGTCGCCTCGTCGAGGCCGACCGGGCAAAGTCGCTGTTCTTGGCGACCATGAGCCACGAGATCCGCACACCGCTCCACGGCATGATGACCTGCGCTCATCTGCTCTCGCGCTCGGCGCTGCGCGGCGAGCAGCGCGAGTACGTCGATCTCATCCGCTACTCCGGCAAGGGGATGATCCAGCTCCTCGACGAGATCCTCGATCTCTCCTGCGCCGAGGCGGGCACGCTGCGCCTCTCGCCGGTCGACTTCGATCTGCGCGCGCTGGTGAACGACCTCGTGGGCTTCGTCCGGCCTAGGGTCGATGCGCAGGGGCTCGCGCTCGCGCTCGACGTGGATGCCCAGGTTCCCGCCGCGCTGCGTGGCGACGCCTCCCGACTGCGGCAGGTGCTCACCAACCTGCTGGAGAACGCCGTGAAGTTCAGCGAGCGCGGGGTCATCTCGCTCTCGGTGGCCACGCTCGAGGTCCGCCCCCACGCGGCCACGCTCCGCTTCTCGGTGCGCGACCAGGGGCCGGGCGTGCCGGAGGCGGCACGCGCCGCGATCTTCGAGCCGTTCGTTCAAGGTCCGCTCCCCGACGAGCCCACCTCCGGCAGCGGCCTCGGTCTGGCGATCTGCGCGCGGATCGTAGAGGCGATGGGGGGGAGCCTGGGTGTCGACGACGCGCCCGAGGGTGGGAGCCGCTTTCACTTCACGGTCACGCTGGGCGTCGTTACGGACACGCCGATGGACGAGGCGCCCGCGAGGCCGCTGGAGGTCCCGCCGCTGTCGCTGCTCGTCGTGGAGGACGACGAGGTCACCCGCCGGCTGACCAAGACCCTGCTCGTGCAGGCGGGGCACGAGGTGATGCTCGCGACCTCGGGCCTCGAGGCGGTGGCGCTCGTGCGAGAGCACGCCTTCGATGCGGTGCTCATGGACATCCGCTTGCCGGGGCTCGATGGTTGCGCCACGAGCGAGCGGATCCGTGCGCTGCCGGACGCGCAGCGGGCCGCGATCCCGATCATTGCCACCTCCGCGAACGTGATGGCCGGGGACCACGATCGCTACCATGCGGCCGGGATCTCGCTAGTGCTCGCAAAACCGATCGAGCACGCCGCGCTGTTCGAGGCGCTCGCCCGCGTGACCACGAGTCGCGCGGACGCCAAGCTCGGGCCCGGAGCACCCGACACGCCGGACCGCGCGTGGGTCGACGAGGAGCTCCTGTCGAGCCATGTCGAGGCGCTCGGGGCAGAGGTGGTCGACGCCCTCGTCGCGCTGTTCCTCGAGACCGGCCAAGCATCGATCCAATCGCTCGCCGTGGCCGTCGCCCGCGAGGACGCGCCGCGCGTGGCTCACGAGGCTCACCGCCTCGCCAGCGCGGCCCACAGCGCCGGGGCACCGCGCTGCGCCGCCAGGGCTGCGCGGCTGGAGGACGCCGCCAGGACCAATTTCAGCGCCGCCCCAGTAGCGCTGACCGAGCTCACGCAAGCGTTCGAGCGCTCGATGGCGGCCTTCGGGGCGCGCTCGCGGGTCTCGGTCGCTCAGTCCAGCGGGGCCGCGATGCGATAGCCAACGCCATGCGCGGTGACCAGGATGCGGGGCACGATCGCGCCCCCCTCACCGAGCTTGCGGCGCAGGCGATGCACCAGCACGTCGAGCGAGCGCCCGTGGCCCGACGCACCCGTGCCTTGGAGCACCTCGATGAGCTCGCCGCGGGGCATGACGCGACCGCCAGCGGCGAGCAGTGCCCCCAGGATCGCCAGCTCGCCCCCGGTCAGCCCGATCACCTCGCCGCCCGGAGCGATGAGGCTCCGCCGCTCGCGATCGAGCGACCACTCGCCAAAGCGCAGTGGCTCCGGGCGAGCCTCTCGCAGTGCCGCCCCGCGGCGGCGGAGCACGGCCCTGACACGAGCCGCGAGCTCCCGCATGTTGGGCGGCTTCACGATGTAGTCATCCGCGCCGAGCTCCAGCCCGACCACGCGATCCGTCACGTCCGCCCTGCCGGTCACGAAGATGATCCCCGCGCTCGATCCCGCGCGGATCGACGCCACGAGCTCGAGCCCGCTCTCCCCGGGGAGCTCGATGTCGAGCAGCACTAGATCGATTGGAGACTCGCGGAGCCGCCCATGCATCTGCTCGCCGTCTTCGGCCACCGACACCCGGAAGCCCGCCCGCACGAGATAAGCGACGAGCAGCTCCCGCGTCACGGGCTCGTCCTCGACCACGAGGACATGGTGCTGCTCACGGACCGGCACGCAGCGACGATATCAGGAGATCGGGACGAGACCGATGGCGGGTCTACTTGGTGGAGGCGGTGCACGCGGTGCCCGCTGCACATTGCCGATTGCCGATTGCCCGTGGGCGCTCAGCCGAACGCTCCTTCGAGCTCCGCGAGCACCGCTCGTAGCTCCGCGAGCATTGCGGAGGCTTGCTCGCTGTCGACCTCGTCGCGGCGCTGCACCAGCTCGTCGGCGAGGGTGTCGATCGCGGCGATACGGTAGCGGACGCTCTGCATCACCTTGCCGACCGGCTTTCGCGGCGACGGGCGAGTGGTGAGACCGCCGATGACCTTCGCGAGCTCGACGACCGTCATTGCGTCGATCGTCTTGGGCGGGACGGGATGGCCGGGGATCACCAGCGGCACGCGACCGGTGAGCTCACGGCGGCGTGCAGGCGGCAAGGGACCGAGCAGATAGAGCTTGGTGGGGCCGAGGTGCTCCAGCCGTGCGAGCTCGCGGGGCTCGGCCTCGGCCCATTCGGAGAGGCGCATTGCGTTGTAGACCGAGCGCTGGCTGAGGGGGACGGCGGTCGCGAGCCAGGCGAGCCACTGGCCTTGGTCGAGGGATTGGTGGATCGCGCGCATGCGCTGGCCCATGGCGATGATGGCGGTGACTACGTTGGCGGCGGCTTCGCGTTGGAGGGCGAGGATTTCCTTTGTGAGCCGCTGGACCTGCCGGTTGCGCCGCCACTCGGGTGGGGGAAGGGGAGCGAGGGAGCGGGGCATGGGGATGCCACCTCCCGATTGGCGTTCTTCCGCGG
>JBFIJN010000595.1:0-4880 GCA_041600735.1 Nannocystaceae bacterium | reverse complement strand
GCCCGAGCGACCCCGGGCTCGGGCCGGTGGGGTCGCGTGCTTCCTCGTCGGGGCCTGTCGTCCATGTCGCGCCGGTGGCCGCTCGCGGCGGCGCGTCGATCATCGCCGCGAGTCGCCCGCTGAGTCTCGCTCCCGCGCGGTCGACCCGTCGCACGCGAGCGCATCAGCCACCACGTCGCCGCGTCGGGAGTCGGAGTCATCGAGCGCCGCTGCGATCTCGAACGAGGGCGCCTGCTCGCCTCGACCGCAGGGCGGTGCGGAGCTCACCGGGCTCCCCTCGTCCGGCTCAGTCGATCCAGGGGTCGGTGATCCACTCGCCGCGCGACCCGACACCGACACCGACACCGACAACCAACACCGATGCATGAGTGCCGTCCTTGGTTTCATTCATCGGGATCGCGACTTTCGAACCTCCATTGGCGTCGAGGTTGCTCACATCTCGGCGGGGTGGGCTAGGTCAATGAAGCCTCGGAACCGCATTCAGCTTGCGCTTGGGCTGCCGTGTGGTCACCATTCCCCCATGATTCGTGTAGTGCGACCGGGGGCACGCTGGGGGGCGCTGCTCGTTGCTTTAGGTTTGTTGGTGGGACCCGTGGGCTTCGCTGGTGCGGCCGAGCCCGACGAAGAAGAGCTCGAGGGCGATGAAGACGCCGAAGAAGGCGAAGCGCCCGAGGACCAGGTCGAGCAGCCCAAGGACGAGATCGCCTCGATCAAGCTCGAGATCAAGCTCGAGTCGGGTCGCGTGATCAAGCCCGAGCGCGACTTCACGGTCGAGTACGGCGTCGACAACAGCGTCGAGATCCAGGCCGAGGGCGCCAAGCATCACTTCTTGATCAACGTCCGGCGCAAGAGCAAGGACGACAAGGGTCCCGAGGTCTCGATCACCGTCGGCTACGATCGCGACGAAGAGGCCATCATCGCGCCCTTCACCTTCAAGGCGAAGGTCAAGAAGCGCGAGGTGCTGCGCATCGAAGGTGGGTCCGCGATCGCGTTCGTGGTCACGCCGAAGAAGGTCGCAGGCGAGGCACCCAAGGCGGAGGAGCAGCCGGAGGAGCCGCAGGAGAAGCCGAAGAGCAAGCGCAAGAAGATCGAGACCTGCAAGGACGACGATCCGCTCTGCGGCGCGAAATAGCTCCAACCCCTCGATCTCGCGATCTCCCCCGACGCCGCGCGCAGTGGACTCCACGCTCGCGGCGTCGCTGCGTGAACGATGGGCCGCGCTCGCGCAAGCGAATCGTGTCCCATCGCGATGTGATTTCCTCTCACGGCGCGGCATCGCTCGAGTGCGGCTTCATCCCTTGCACCACCCCACGACGAGTGCTTGCCTTACGCCCAACCCCCGCTGGGGGCCCCCCAAATTTGCGAGATGAATGACATGAGTAAGAAGAAGAAGCAGTTGAAGGATCTCTTCATCGAGGATCTTGGCCAGGTGACGGGCGGCAAGAAGTCGCCTCCCATGACCACCCTCGCCCTTGGTGAGGAGGGCCCTTGGGCCACCACGCAAGCCATCGGCGAAGAGGACATGCAGACCACGATGGCCATCGGTGAAGAAGGGCCGGAAGACCCCTCCATCTAGCTCCACCGCGGCCGGGGGCTCGCTCGCGAGCTCCCGGCTGCGCTTCGTACTCGAGCCGCCCCCATGACCAAAGCACCCATCGTCATCGTCGGCTCGCTCGAGGATGACCACGCTCGCGCCGTTCACGAGCGCCTGCGGGCGCGCGGCCACGAGCCCTACGTGCTCGATGCTCAGCGCTTCCCCGAGGACCTGCCCATCGCGCTGGGGCAGGCGCTCGACGACATCGTGATCGACGGCCGTCGCCTGGGTCGACCCGCGGCCGCGTACGTGCGCAGCCTCTATCAGCAGCCGGGAGGCTTTGGCGTCGACGCCGACGAGGCGATGAAGGAAGACTGGCGCCGCACGCTGATGGCGTTTCGCGAGCGCTCCACGCTCTTGTCGGCCGTGCTGCTGCGCTGGGAGCGACTGGGCACCGCGCTCTACAATCCTTCGACCAGCGCCGCCAACATCACCAAGCCCTATCAGATCGCGCTGCTGCAGGCCGCGGGGCTGCCCGTGCCCGCCACGCAGTGGACCAACGATCCCGAGGCGGTGCTGGCGTTCTGTTGCGAGCACGAGGCGGTCTACAAGCCCGTGACGGGCGGCGCGGCCACGCGCCGCGTCGAGCCCAAGGACCTCACGCCCGAGCGCCTCGCCAAGCTCGGCGCCGCGCCCGTGTGCTTCCAAGAGCTGCTGCCCGGCGACGACGTGCGCGTCTACGTGATCGACGGCCGCGTGGTCTGTGCGCTGCGCATCGAGACCGACGCGATCGACTTTCGCCAGAACGAGACGCTCATCGAGACCGTCGCGCTGCCCGCCGCGGTGCAGGCCCAGTGCATCCGCGCGGCCGAGGTCATCGGTCTGCGCTACACCGGGATGGACATCAAGGGCGATCGCCACGGGGTCTACAAGATCCTCGAGCTCAATCCATCCGCGATGTTCCTCGGGTTCGAGTCCCGCGCTGGGGTCGATATCGGCGGTCCCTTGTGCGATGCTCTCGCCTCGCATGCCTCGGCCTGAGCAGGAGTCGAGCGCGACCGCGTCCCCGCCCGTACGGCCCGTCATCTTTCGTCAGGCGGCCATCGACGCGCACAGCCGCGGCGCGCGGCCGGGTCGTCCGCTGCACATCGTGTCGACATGGACGCGCTGGGCGGTCGGGGTGACGGTGCTCGCGGTGGGAGCCGCGATCGCCTTCGCCGCGACCGCGCGCGTGGGCGAGTACGCCGAGGGTCTCGCGGTCGTGCGCCGTGAGGGCCGAGTGGTCGTGACCTCCGCCGTCTCGGGCACCGTGCAGAGCATCGAAGCGCAGCCTGGTCGCCGCGTGAAGGCGGGCGAGGTGCTCGTGCGCCTCGACGACGCGGCCCAGCGCGCCGAGCTCGAGCGAGTGGAGCGCGAGCATCGACAGCGCCTCGTCGAGCTGCTGCGCGAGCCCGCCGACGACGCTCGCCGCGAGCGCCTCGCCGCCCTCGACGCCCAGCTCCAGCTCGCCCAGGCCCGCCTGCGCGAGCGCACCGTGCTCGCCTCGCAGCCCGGCCTGCTCTCCGACGTCCGCGTGCGCCCCGGCCAGCCCGTCTCCCCCGGTGACGCGGTGGTCTCGATCGAGCAGGACGCGGCGCGAACCGTGGTGGTGGGGCTGTTCCCTGGCCACTATCGCCCGCTCTTGAGCGCCGCCGACACGCGCCTCTACCTCGAGCTCGAGGGCTTCCCCAGCGGGCGCCACGAGGTCACCGTGCGCTCCGTGGCCGACGAGGTCGTCGGTCCCGCCGAGGCCATGCGCTACCTCGGTCGCGATCGCCAGGGTGCGCTCGAGCTGACCGGTCCGGTGGTCGTGGTCGAGACCTTGCTGCCCTCGGACACCTTCGTCGCCGACGACACCGAGTATCGCGTGTACGACGGCATGCAGGGGATCCTCGAGGCCAAGGTACGCTCGGAGACCGTGCTCGAGACCCTCGTCCCCGCGCTCAAGCACCTCTGAGACCCCGTCCGTCATGAGTCAGCCCGAGCCCGAGCCAGAGCAAGACCGCGCGCTCGCGCACCGCTTCCCCGCGCTGCGGCGGCTGGGGTCGCTGGGGCCTGCGCGGCAGCTCGAGCACGTGCAGCAGCTGACGGCCGCCGACTGCGGTGCCGCGTGCTTGGCCATGGTGCTCCAGTTCTTCGGCCGCGTGCGCCCGCTCGACGAGCTGCGCGACGCGGTCGGGGCCGATCAGAACGGCGCGAGCGCGCTCGGGATCCTGCGGGCGGCGCGGAGCTACGGCCTGCGCGGTCGCGGCGTGCAGCTCGAGGACATCGGCGATCTCGATCTGCTGCCGCGCGGCGCGGTGCTCCACTGGGAGTTCAACCACTTCGTGGTGTTCGATCGCGTGCACAAGGGCGCGGTCTACATCGACGATCCCGCGTTCGGCCGCCGTCGCATCCTCCTGAGCGAGTTCGACCGCTCGTTCACCGGGGTTGCCCTGCTGCTCGAGCCCAGTGAGGCGTTCGAGCCCGAGGCGCGCCGCCGCCCGCTGCTGCGCCGCTATGTCGCGCAGATCTTGGCGTACCCCGCGCTGTGGAGCCGCTCGGTGCTCATGTCGGTGCTCGTGCAGCTGCTCGCGCTCGCGCTGCCGCTGATGACCACGCTGCTGGTCGATCGCATCATCCCGCGCCGCGACGTCGATCTGTTGCTCGTGCTCAGCGCGGGCCTCGCGATGATGGTCACGTTCAACTTCATCGCGGCGTGGGTGCGGGCCAACCTGCTGGTGCAGCTGCGCACGCTGCTCGATGCCAAGATGACGATCGGGTTCCTCGATCACCTCATCGATCTCCCGTTCTCGTTCTTCCAGCGTCGCTCCACCGGCGACCTCATCATGCGGCTGTCGAGCAATGCCACGGTCCGCGAGATCCTCACCTCGGGCGCGATGTCGGCGATCCTCGACGGCAGCCTCGTCAGCCTCTATCTCGTGCTCATCTTCTGGGCCAGCTCGCTGATGGGCCTGGTGGTCGTGGGCCTGGCGCTGGTGCAGATCTCGCTGTACTGGCTCACCCGCCGCGTGCAGCGCGAGCTGATGACCGAGAGCCTCGCGGTGCAGGCCAAGACCTCGAGCTACGAGGTCGAGCTGCTGGGCGGCATCGAGACGCTCAAGAGCATGGGCGCCGAGTACCGCGCCGTCGATCGCTGGTCCAACCTGTTCGTCGATGCGCTCAATGTCTCGCTGCGCCGCGGTCGCCTCGACGCGCTGGTCTCGTCGCTGCTGGGCGCGTTCAGCATGGCCGCGCCGCTCGTGATCCTCGGCACCGGCACCAAGCTCGTGCTCGACGGCGAGCTGGGCCTGGGCGCCATGCTGGG
>JBFIJN010000594.1:0-4891 GCA_041600735.1 Nannocystaceae bacterium | reverse complement strand
TGCGCTGGCAATCGCGCCTGGCGATGCTGCTCGAGTACGCCAGCAAGCGCGGCGAGCTCGAGGTACGCAACGCCAAGGGCGCGGCCGAGGCCATCGTGGCCTACATGCAAGGGGCCACGCTGCTCGCGAAGGCCACCGACGACCCCGACGTGTTCCTGCGCCTGGCCCACGGAGCCATCGCGCTCGCCGAGGCCGAGCTGCCCCAGGTCCCCGCCCCCGCTCCGGTGCCCAGCAGCACCCACGATGGCGGCTCCACGTGTCAGCTCGGCGATGTCTTGTCGTAGATTTTTTTCGGGCTAGAAACTTTACCGACCAGTCAACTATCCAAAGGCCTCGCCCGCGGCCGATGACCCTTCACCCGAACGGGTGGTGACCCATGACCAACCTCCTCCACTCCGAATCCTCTGATCTCACGGCCGGCTCGCACACGCGCACCAAGCCGGGACAGCTCCACCGTCTGATGGAGGCCTATGTCGACGGGGAGGAGCGCGCGTTCCAGCAGCTCCATGCCGTGCTCGAGCCGCGGCTACGCTCGCGGCTGAGTCGCCTCGTCCGCGACGCCGCGATCGTCGACGACCTGGTCCAGCTCACGTTCCTGCGCGCCCACGCCGCTCGCGATCGCTTCGCGTCACTGCCGGAGCGCGCCGACCGAGCCGTGGAGGGCTGGTATCTGGCGATCGCGCGCAACGTCGCGCTCGACCACCTGCGCCACAACTACCGCCGCGACCGCCGACACGACACGCTCCTCGCCAAGGGCGACGTGGCCGGCATGGGCGTACCGCAGGCCGAGCCCAACGCCGAGGAGCTGCAGGTCTCGCTCGAGCGCGAGGACGAGCTCGCCCGTCGGGTCCGAGCCGCGATCGAGCTGCTGCCGCCCGGTCAGCGCGAGGTCGTGAAGCTCCACAAGCTGCGCGGCATGAGCATGGCCGACATCGGCGAACGACTGGGCGTGCGTCCAGGTGCCCTGCGCGTGCGAGCGCATCGAGCCTACAAGGCGCTGGCCGGCCTCCTGCCCGCGGGCGACGGCCAGACTGCTTCGTCGGCCGCCTAGCGCCGCGTCGCCCGCGATCCAGACGCGGGGCGGCGCCGCCCGGAGGGTTCGCGTATCCTTGCCGCCAAAGTGACCTCAGGGGCACATACGTCAAAGGTGACCGCGGGTGAGCAGCTCGGGCGCTATCTGCTGCTCTACAAGCTGGCCACCGGCGGCATGGCGGAGATCTTCCTCGCCAAGACCTCCGGGATCGAGGGCTTCGAGAAGATCGTGGTGCTCAAGCGGATCCTCCCGCACCTGAGCGCCAACGAGCTGTTCGTGAGCATGTTCCTCGACGAAGCGCGGGTGGCCGCCAACCTCGAGCACCCCAACATCGTCAACGTCTACGACATCGGCAAGGCGGGTGAAGACTACTTCTTCACCATGGCCTACCTGCACGGCGAAGACCTCAGCAGCGTGCTGCGCGAGTCGGCCCGCGCCGGCCGTGGCATTCCGCTGGCGCTGGCGCTGCACATCGTCCAAGGCGTCTGTGCCGGGCTCCACTACGCCCACGAGCAGATGGCCCTCGACGGCACGCCGCTCGGCATCGTCCACCGCGACGTGTCGACCACCAACGTGCTCATCACCTACGACGGCGGGGTGAAGCTGCTCGACTTCGGCATCGCCAAGGCGGCCAACCAGTCGAAGATGACCCAGGTCGGCGTACGCAAGGGCAAGGCCTCGTACATGTCGCCCGAGCAGTGCCGCGCCGAGCCGCTCGATCGGCGCAGCGACGTGTTCGCCATCGGCATCCTGCTGTGGGAGCTCACCACGATGCGCGGGCTGTTCCGCGCCGACAACGAGCTCGCGGTGATGAGCCTCATCGTGCACAACGAGACCCCGCGGCCCTCGTCGGTGGTCCAGGGCTATCCGCCCGAGCTCGAGAAGATCGTGATGAAGGCGCTGGCCCGCGACCGCGAGCAGCGCTACCCCACCGCGCGCGCGCTCCAAGAAGACCTCGAGGCGTTCGTCCGCGAGTATCGGCTCGGCTCGACGTCGGGCGCGCTGGCCAAGATGATGCGCGAGCTCTACGGCCCCAAGCCGTTGCCGTGGGCACCGGGAGGCCTGCTGGCCAGCGCTGGCATCGCGCTCGGTCCCACCCCGGAGCCCACCGGATCCATCACCAACGGATCCCAAGCGCCCGCGAGCTACGCCGCGAAGTCGAGCCCCGCGGTCACCGACCCCGGGTACATCGCCGAGTCCTCGGGTCGCGAGGGCTCGCGCTCGCGCACCCCGGTGTTCGTGGCGCTCGGGCTCGTCGGCGCCATCGCGGTTGCCGCGACCGCGTGGCTCGCCATCGGCGGCGGTGGAGGCGGCGAGACTCCGCCTCCCACGGTCCCGGCCGTGGCCTCCTCACCCGAGGAGGCGAAGGCCCCAGCCGAGCCCGTCGCGCCCACTGGCCCCTGCCCCGAGGGCATGGTGCTGGTAGAGGGCGGCAGCTACTTCATGGGCGCCGACTCGTCCGACCCTGCGCTGGCCTCGGCCGCGCCGAGTCATCGGGTCGAGGTGGCCTCGTTCTGCCTCGATCGCCGCGAGGTCACCGTCGCTCAGTTCCACCGCTGCTCCGATCCCGGGGAGTGCAAGCGTGCGTTCCCCAAGAGCCACTGGACCGTGGCCGAGGACGAGTCGAAGGTGGAGGCCACCGTGTTCTCGTCGCTGTGCAACGAGGCGCGTACCGGCGTGGACGACCACCCGATCAACTGCGTGACCTGGGCCCAAGCGTCCGCCTACTGCCAGTTTCGCGGCGCGCGGCTGCCGACCGAGGCCGAGTGGGAGCGGGCCGCTCGCGGGGGTGACGGTCGCATGTTCCCGTGGGGCGACGAGGCCCCGAGCCCCGAGCGGCTCAACGCGTGCGGCAGCGAGTGCCTCGCGTGGTTTCGCCGCTCGAAGATCGGCCTCGACGCGGCCATGTTCCCCGCCAGCGACGCGTACGTGGAGACCTCGAAGGTCGGCACATTTCCGCAGGGCCGTGGCCAGGGCGAGGTGGATGATCTCGCCGGCAACGTGGCCGAGTGGACGGCCGACGAGATCACCGCCTATCCGGGCGGCACGCTGTCCGCTGCGATACCCGAGGGCGCACGAGTCGTGCGAGGGGCATCGATCCACAGCACCAACACGGCCGAGGTCAGCCCTGCGTTTCGGCGCGCGGTGCCCGAGGACTGGCATCCGCACGACGTGGGCTTTCGCTGCGCGGCCGATCCGAGCGGCTGAGGCGTTGGGTCGAAGCCGCAGCGCGGGTCACAGTCGCAGCGCGTCGGGTCGCGATGGCGCGATGCACACCATGCGGTCGCCGTCGTCCAGCGGCATCGCGGCCGCCGGATTGAGCGACACCTTGCCCTGCTTCTCGAGGCCTAGCACGGCGCACCCGCCGTCCTCCAGCATGCCACGTGCCGTGCCATAGGTGCCGCCGCCGGCGTGCACGATGTCGACCAAGTAGAACGTCTGGCCTGAGAGGTTGTTGGTGGCCTCGCCGATCACCATCTGAATGCCAGGGTCGAGCAGCTCGTGGACCACCAGGTTGGTGGCCAGCGCCGTCAGGCACACCACCGCGTCGCAGCCGGCCTTGTAGAGCAGGTCAACGCGCTCGGGATCGATGCACTCGGCCACCGTGAAGATGTTTGGGTTCAGGTGCTCGAGCGTCAGGGCTGCCGCGAGGTTGGCGTCGTCGGTCCTCGGATTGTTGGGATCGCGCGAGAGTACGATCGCAAAGCGAGCCTCGCGGTAGCACGCGCGCTCGAGCGTGCTCTCCTTGGAAGCGTCGCCGCGCACGTAGCGCAGGCCGGTCTCGGCGAGCGACTCGGGCAGCTCCTCGAGGTCGGCATCGATGAGCACCACCGGCCCGCTCGCGGTCTTGGGATCGTTGCGCAGCTCGTTGAGCACGGCGGTGACCCGCGCGACGCCCGGGTAGTGAATGATGAGGATGTGGTTGCGCAGGTCGAGCTCGCTCATGCCCTTGAGCTCCTTGGAGCGTTCTTCGATGAGGTAGGTGGCCAGCGTCGACAGCAGATAGCCGAGGATGCTGATGCCGAACAGCATGGTGGGGATGCCGATGAGGTAGCGACCCCCGAACGTCGTGGGAAAGAAATCGCCGTAGCCGACCGTGGTCATGGTGACGATCGACCACCACACCGCGTCGGCCCAGGCCAAGTCGGGCTTGTCGGCGAGCTCGAAGTACATGAAGCCCGACGATGAGAACGCCAGCAGCACCACGGTGAGCAGGACCACCTTGAGCGCCTGACTGCGCTTGGAGACCAAGGCCCGGCGAAATAGCGAGAGCAGCACCCTGATCATGGGCTGGCCTCCGCATCACGGGCCGCCTGCCAGGTCGCCTTCCAGCCCTCTACCCGCTCCACGGCCTTGCTGTTGCCCCACAGGCCCGCTCGCTTGGTGCGCGCCTCCGCCTCGGCCCCCAGGTAGACGGCCTCGCGCGAGAACGGATCGCGGGTGTACGTGACGAGGTGGCCGCGCTCGAGCAGCTCGAGCACCACGTCTTGGCCCTCGACGTCGAGATACGCCAGCACGCGGCCCGAGCTATCGAAGGTGAGCGTCTCGAACACGATCTCGACGCTCTTGTCGGCGATCTCGCGCTCCAGCGCGGTCACGGCCAGCTGCCCGAGCCCGGCCACGCCCGGCTCGTTGGCGGTGGTGGGGAAGCCCTTCACGCCCAGCAGCCCCACCACGAACACCTCGCCCGCTTCGGTGCGCACGGCGAGCTCATCGGCGTCCATGACCCGCACCAGCTGTACCTGCGTGCCGCTGTCGATCGAGAACCCATTGTGCGATCTGAGCGCAGAGCGGCGCAGCTCGACGTTGGCCACGAAGAACACCGTGCACGCGACGAGGGCGGCAACGAACGTCCAG
>JBFIJN010000593.1:0-4900 GCA_041600735.1 Nannocystaceae bacterium | reverse complement strand
CGCGAACGCGACGTCGTCGGCTCGACCCGCGTTGTGACCGGGGGGCACGTCGCTGCCGGACACGCAGGCCTCGTAGTGGAAGTTGGGGTGCGCGCGGGCCAGCGCGTGCAGCTCGGCCTGTAGATACAGCCCGGTCGGCGCATGGCTGCCCAGGTAGAGGTGGAGCGGCCCGGTGTGCCCTTCGTGGAGCGCGTCGCGGGCGATCCCCAGCAGCGGGGCGAGCCCGGTGCCGGTGCCCACGAGCAACATCGGCGCGCCGGGATCCTCCTTCAAGTAGAAGCAGCTGCCGTACGGCCCCGCGATGTCGACGTGATCCCCGACCTCGAGCTCGTCGAATAGCCAGCGCGACATCACGCCGTTGGACATGCGGCGCACGTGCAGCTCGAGCAGGGGATCGCAGCGCGGCACGCTGGCTAGCGAGTAGCTGCGCGTGAGCTGGTCGTGGCGGCGCACGTTGATGAACTGGCCGGGGTGGTAATAGATCGCGTTCGCGGGCTCGAGGAACAAGCGCAGCGCGGTGGCGCTCGCCGGCTGCTTGGCGCGAACGATCGCGCGACCGAAGACCTCGGCCTCGCGCGGCGAGAGCACGGCGATCTCGTCCTCGGTGGGGGTGAAGCGGCAGCCGAGGAAGTAGCCCTCGGAGCACACCGTGCGCCGCAGGCCGAGCTGGGCGTCAGCCGGAATCTGGGCCTCGGGCGCCCGCAGCAGGCACGTGAAGCACGTGCCCCGCCGGCACGAGTACGGCACGTTCACCCCGTGCCGCAGGAGCGTGTCGAGCACGGTCTCGCCGTCCGCGCGATCGTAGCTGCAGCCGTCGAACGAGAGCGTGGGCAAGGCGACTCCCACCGCGGGTGGTTAGCGCCCCAGCACGTCGGTGCGGGTGCTGCCGGCGATGGCCATCACCTGTCCGATGAGGTCCTCGGGGACGTCGAGCCGCTCGAGGGTGGCCTTCAGGTGCTCGGCGACGGCGTCGAAGTGGCCATCGTCGAGGCCGCGCTCCACGAGGCGGGCGTGCGCGGTGCGAAGATCCTTGCCCTCGTATTCGTGGGGGCCGCCAAAGGCCATCGTGAGGAACGCCTTTTGTTTCTCACGCTGCGCGTCCATGTCGGTGTCTTCGAAGTACGCCGAGATGCGATCATCGGCGAGGACACGTCGATAGAAGATGTCGACTGCGGCATCGACCGCGGGAAATCCACCCAATTGCTCGAATAGGCTCTCTGGCACGTTGACCCTCGTTGCGGCCGCAGGGGCCGCTGGTGATGCTCGTAGGTATACGGCACGGCGCGCTTTTTCACGATGCCCCAATTTGGGACTCGAGAGGGCGCGGTGCCTAGAGTGCTCGTAGTCGCGAGAGCAGTACGCCGACCAACGCACCGGGCAAGAGCCACCACAAGAGGAACGAGCGCTGCATGTCATCCAGCGCACCCTCGATCTCACCTTCGACGACCGAGGGCGCGCGTCGCTTGCCGCTGGCGACGCCGGCCGGATCGTTGAGACCTGCGGCCAGCTCGTCCTCGAGCGGCGGCAAGCGATCGCGAGCGTCGGCGCGTTGCAGCTGCAGCGCCAAGACGAGGCCGAGACCAAGGCCTACCGCGAGCCCCAGCAACAGCGACGCAATGCCGTCGTTGCGCAGCGACTCGATGAGGCCTCCGTCGCGAGGCGCCTGGCCGGCCGCCGAAGCTCCGGTGCCGCCCATGTTGCCCGCGCGAGTGCGGCGAGGCATGTCGCTCGCGCTGCGCTCCGGGCCATGCTCGGCGGGTGAAGGCTTGCCCTTCGCGCCACGCGTGGTCGGTGCGATCCCGGCGGCGGCGAAGTCGAGCTCGATCTCACTGGGCGCATGCTGGGCGCTGGCCACCGCGCGCTGGAGTCGCTCGGGCAGCTTGGGCGACTCGGTGGGCCCGGCCGGACCGATGTCGCCCAAGAGCGACTCGGTGCTCGGCGGTGCCTTGCGGGCCTGAGGGCTCGGCTTGCGGGCTTGGGGGGTCGCCACACGGGCGCGGGGTGCCGGAGGCGGCGGCGGCTCGTCCTCCAGCGCGGGGGGACCGGCCGCGGGTGCGGGTGCGGGGCGGCGGGTCGGGTCGGGCTGGGGCTCGCTCGTGGGCGGCGGAGTCTTGCGCGACGGCAGGATCCCACGGCTGGTCGAGCCGACGCGCGCGCGCGGGGCACTCGGCGTCTCGAGATCGGGCTCGAGCTCGGGTAGCCCGATCGACTCCCCCACCGAGGGCGGCGTGGCCGAGTCGTCGATGAGCCCACCGACCGCGACGCCGATCTGGCGCTCGGCGTCGGGCTTGAACACGGGGAACACGCCGCCCTCGCTCGGCGTGAGCCGCAGATCCACCACGGCGCCGAACTCGGCCAGCTCGAGCGCGGCGCGCTCGGCCTCGGCGCGGTCGAGGTTCTGGAGCAACGCGACTTCGCCGTCCTCGAGCCCGAGCTCGATGGTGTCGGGCGGAAGGCTCGCGTAGTGCGCCAGCTCGGCGATGGTCATCATCGCGGCCGCGTGCGTCGGATCGCGCAGGGCCACCACCACCACGTCCCAGCGATCATCGGCGGCCGGCACGGCGGAGACTCTACCGCGGACCGCGAGCAGAGCGCAGCGCACCCGGCCCGACTCGGGGGTTTTTTGGCCGCGGATCGAGCCGGGCCGTATGCTCCGAGGCCGAATGATCGACCCCCCTGCATGCCGTCCTCGGGCGTTCCCGGCGGGCCCCACCGCGGGGCTAGCGGCGGCCGCCCCTGGGGAGGTCGCGGGACAGCCGCCACGACAGCACGGCACACAGACCGCGGCCGCGGGTCACGATGTCGCGCGCGGCCCCGGGGTCGGCCCCCGAATCCCTAGGGATCGACCCCGCGCACGGGCCTTGCAGCCCGCGGCCCCGAGGGCAAGCGCCCCGACCATGCAACGACTCGCGACCATGCAACGACTCGCGACCGTCGGCCTCGCGCTCGGGTTCTCGCTCGGGCTCTCGGCCGTCGCTCAGGCTCACCCCGGCGTGGAGGGCACCCGCAACGTCTCGCTGGGGAGCGTGGCGCGCTCGTCCTCGTTCGGAACCAACGCGGCGCTCATCAACCCCTCGAACATGCCGTTCGTGCAGAGCTTTGCGATCGAGCCGATCTATCAGCTCGGGGTGCCCGGGCGGCGCCACGGGCTCGGCTTCGTGGTGATGGACTCGCTCAACAACCCGCGCATCTCGGTGGGCGTGGGCTACCTGGTGATGCGCGGCTCGCCCACGGTCTCGTTCACCGCCGATGATCCGGTGCGCGTCCCCGCCGATGGCTCGGCCTCGCGCGAGCGGGACCTCGAGCTGGTGCACGTGGCCCACGAGACGTTTGCCGCGATCGGGATCTCGGTGGTCAAGAACTGGCTGTCGGTGGGGCTCAAGCCCAAGTACCAGTTCTCGAGCCTGCGCTTTCGCGACGCGATGGGCGTGGCCCACGACGCGAACAAGCGGCTGAGCGCGTTCGGGCTCGATACGAGCCTCACGCTCAACTTCAAGGGCTGGGCGGCAGTCTCGGCGCTGGCCAACAACGTCGTGGGCAACAACACGCCGGCGTTCACCGACGAGCGCGAGCTCGATCTGCGCGAGGCCAATGCCGCCGCGGGCAGCGTCGACACGGGCACCGTCTCGGAGATCGCCGACTTCCCGCTCACGTTCGAGCACGGGCTCTCGGTGTTCCCGCTGCACTCGCCCGACTTCAGCCTCAACTTCGACGGCGTCTACGACTTCAGCTCGTTTCACTTCGAGAAGCAGACGCGCACGATCTACGGTGGCAGCGCAGAGTTCGTGGTGGGCCCCGTGCCGCTGCGCTTCGGCACGCAGTGGGACAGCCGCGGCAAGGGCAACCAAGACGACCGGATCTCGATCGGCGCGGGCCTTGGCTACGTCAAGCAGCCCAAGCAGGGCGGGGTCGGCGTCGACATCGGCGCGGGCGTGCGGCAGCAGGTGACCGGGCCCGGGCTCGGCGGCCAGCGCGAGACGGTGATCAGCATCAACATCGGGCTGCGGATTCGGCCAGATCTCTAGAGCGGATTCTCTGGGGCGGCGCTCTGGACCAAAAGGTCCGTGTACAGACCCTGGCCGAATGCGATACACGCGATCGGTGGTGAGGCCGACCGGCGGCCTCGTGCAGGTCCGCCCATGTCGTCTCGCCTTCGCTTCTTCGCGGTGCTCTCGCTGCTGGTGCTATGGCCGTGGTGGGGTGCGGGATGTGCGCGCATGCCCGCGGGGGCGCTCACCCCGTTGGCGCCGGGGCAGCTCGAGGGTCGCGTCGAGCTCGCGCAGGCCGTTCCGGCGCAGAGCGATCCGGTGGAGCATGCGCTGGCGCTCGCCTCGGCCGAGCACGCGCTGGCGCGGCCCGATCGTGCAGCCGCGGCCGCCCGCTTGGCGCTGCGCCGCGCCGAGTCGGCCTGGTGGATGGCGCGGCTGGCCGGCGATGCCGAGGCCACCTCGCGAGCCCGCCGTCGGCTCGACCAGGTGGCCAAGGAGGCGCTGCGCTGGGCCGAGCGCGGCGACGATCCCGACCTGGTCGTGCTCGCGGTGCTGGCCAGCGCCCACCCTCGACGCCATCGCAAGGTGCTGCGCCGCGCGGTCGCCCGGCTGCCGCAGCTCTCGCGCGACCTCGATCCTGCCGTGCTCGCAACGCTCGTCGACGACGACGCGGCCGCGCGGCGGCAGCTCACGCGCTGGCTCGCATCCGAAGACCGCAGCCGCTTGGGCTTGGATCGTCACGAGGCCGACCCCGAGGCCTACGACCTGCTACTGACCGAGCTGCGGCGTGCGGTCGCCCGGCGGGTGCCCGTGGCCCAGCTGCGCGAGCGAGCCGAAGCGGTGCTCACGGCCGACCCCTGGGCCATCGACGCGCGGCTGCTCGTGCTGGGGCTCGACGAGATCCAAGCCGG
>JBFIJN010000592.1:0-4927 GCA_041600735.1 Nannocystaceae bacterium | reverse complement strand
TCGAGACCAACCCCAACCTGCTCGACGTGAACGGGCTGCTCGGAGTCGGCAGCGTGGGCGACAAGCTCGTCATCACCACCAATCCCGCGCTGCAAGGGCTGGGTGGCCTCGGCAACATCGGAACGGTGGGGGGCGACGTCATCATCGTCGACAACGGCTCGATCACCACGCTGACCGGGCTGCAGGGGCTCGTCCAGGTGGGCGGGGGCTTCCAGGTGCGGGAGAATGCGTCGCTCCAGCAGGTGGGCCAGGCGATGGCGCTGTCGAGCGTGGGCGACTACTTCTACTTCTCCGAAGATCCGGCGCTGGTGAGCATGGCGGGGTTCGGCTTGCTGCAGACGGTGGGGGGCGAGTACGTCGTGCGCGACAACCCGGTGCTCGGCAACATGGGCTCGTTTGCTTCGCTCGTGTCCGTGGGCACCAACTTCTTCGTGCAGACCAACCCGCAGCTGCCCACGTGCCAGCCGGTGCAGGTGTTCATGCAGCTGGGTGGCGTGGGGGGCAACGCGGACATCAGCGGCAACCTGCCGGATGCGTGCGGGGGGTGAGCTGCCAGTAGCGCTCCGCGCGAGCGGCCGACGTCCCCAGCCGCTCGGCGTGGGCGCGCTGCTGCGAGCGATAGTGCTCGCGCGTGCCGAACAGGACGTGCACTTGGCTCGCGTAGTCCCAGATCGCCTGCTCGGCGAGGCTGGCGGCGGAGTCGTCGAGGGACTCGAGCTCGGTGTGCACGGGAACGAGGTCGAGCGCGGCGAGGCGGTGCTGCACGGCCTCGGAGACGAGCGCGTAGGGCTGGTCTTCGTAGTACTCGCGCGGCGTGAAGGCGAGCGCGGCGGCGGCCTCGTGGACCAGGCGGTGGTCGACGTGCTCGCCCACCCCGAGCGGCACGTAGAGCCGTGCGGGAGCGAGGGCCTCGAGCTCGTGGCGCAGCCGCGTGACGAGCCGCGCGCGCCACCAGGCATCCGCGGCGGCGAGCGGCCCGGTGAGCGCAGGCGCGGTGAAGCTGGCGTAGAGCGGATCGCGAAACGGGGCATCGGGCAGGCCTAGCCAGCGCGTAGTGGCGCCGACGCGGGCGGCCGCGGTCTCGTCCTCGCGACGACGCGCGGCCCAGTCGGCGAGGTCGCGAGGATCGGCGTGGCTGAAGGCGGTGAGCAGCACGACCCGATCTCCGCGCGCGACATGCCGCTGGATGCGACCGGCGCAGGAGAGCACTGCGTCGTCGAGGTGGGGAGAAAGGAACAGGGCGAGGGTCATGGCCGCCGCAGCGCTCCGCCAACGCCAAAGCCGAGGGTGAGCACCAGCGTGATCGTGTCGCGGGTGCGGGGGTCGAGGCCGGCCGCGACCGCGGCGAGCTCGGCATCGTTGAGCACGAGCACGCGGCTCGCGGAGGACCAGCCAGCGACGGCAAGCACCGCAGGAATGAATGCCGCGTCGCCTTCCAGGCCGAGATAGGAGCTGCTGCCGGGGATCGACGTGTCCGGCAGCGCGCAGGGCAGCGCGAGCACGACCACATCGGGCGGCGCGCCGCCAGCCGCGGCGTGGCCGAGCGCCTCGCCGACCCACTGGCGCAGGGTGCTGCGGGCGAGCTCGCGCTCGCTCGCGCTCGCTTGGGCCCGCAGCGGCAGGCGATCCCACGGACGTGGGTGCTCGAAGCGTCGACCGTCGAGGAACACCTTCAAGCAGCTCTGGCCGAGATCGACGACGGCGAGGCGCGCGGCCTCGGGCACCAAGGCTCGAGCGCCGTGCTCGGCGTGGGCGGTGGGATCCGGGGCGATCCGCACGGGCAGGCCCAAGGCGGTGGACATGGCCGTCGCATCGATCGCGTGCGCGCGCCCGCCCGCGAGCCACACCGCGCGTAGCTCACGAGCGCAGGCCGGGATCGGGATGCGGGAGCGCGTGCGCGCGGTGCCCCGACGTAGTTTCTCGATCGCCTCGACGAGCGCGGTGGGCAGCGCCGCGCCCTCCATGTGATCCCACAGGATCCCCGCGCCAAGCTCGAGGTCCCACAGCTCGAGCGGCACCACGCCGGGAGGCCTCAGGCGCCGCGGACCCATGTCTCGAGCCGCTCGGCGCAGCGCAGCGCGCCATCGCGAGGTAAGCAGTCGACCACGCGCGCGCGCGGCTCGGGCTCGAGCAACGCGAGCACGGCAGCCCTACACTGCTTCGGCGTGGCGGTATGGAGGTCGAGCACGCGCCCCAAGCCGGCCCGACGCACGAGCTCGGCCTGGTGGAATTGATCGTTGCAGATCGGAGAGACGAGCAGCGGCACGCCGTGGGCCAGCGCCTCCATCACCGAGTTTGCGCCCCCATGGGTGATCATGAGATCGGCGTGCGCGAGCAGCTCGAGCTGCGGCAGCCAGGGGCGGAGCACCGCGCCCGAGGGCCACGGTCCCAGCGCGAGGGGATCGAGCTCGCCCAGGCTGGCGAACAGCTCGAGGTCCAGCCCGTGGAGCGCGGCGGCCACGGTGCGAAACATGCGGGGCTGGTAGTGGACCTGGCTACCGAACGACACGAGCACACGCGGTCGCGCGCCCTTGGGCGCGAGGAGCTCGGGATCTCGCGCGAGGTCGGGCTCGCGCGGGCGCGGCGGGAGGCTCGCGCCGACGAGCTCGACGCCCGGCGGTGGTCGACCGACCAGAGCCGGACTGGCAAAGCACACCGTGAGCCCCGGCGACAGCAGATCGCAGCCGCGGAACGCCGGCGCCAGGCCGTACTCGGCAAACATGGCCGCACGCCGCGGGGCCAGCCAGGCCACGGTTCGCAGCAGCTCCGAGTCGAGGTCGTCGGGCAGCGCGGGATTGAGCGAGTTCGAGACGGCCGCCCACGGGCACCCGCTTCGGTGGGCCGCGATGGCCCCGGCGTAGACCATGGGATCGAGCACCACGGCGTCGGGGCGCAGCTGTTCGATCGCCGCCTCGATCCGCGGGACCTGGGTGTGCACACCATCGAGCAGCACCCCGGCCACCCACTGGCGCAGCCATGCCGCATCGCGGACGTTCCGCGAGAACTCGGGGCCCGCGTGGCGGGGCGCGGCCGCGGTGGGCTCGGGCGTAGGCCAGCGCGCCAGCCCCAGCGGCGCGAGCACGTCGTCGAGCGGCCCCTCGGCGTAGAACACCACCTCGTGCCCGCGCTCGCGCAGGTGCAGGGCCGGGCCCAGGTACGGGTACAGGTGCCCCCGCTCGGGGATCACGACGAACAGGAACCGACTCATGGCGGGGCGACGTCGTGGGCCCGCTGCCAGTGCGCCAGCGCAGCCACGCGGAACAATATCGCACGCTCGCCCTCGTCGAGGACCCGCGCCGGCTCGAGCAGCGCGCGCAGCCGGCCCTCGTCGCACAGCGCGGTGATCAGGCTGGGATCTTCGCGCAGGCCGCGGTGCACCAGCGCCTTGTAGAGGGTGGCGGTCTGCTGGTCCTTGGGGAGGGCGGACTTGCGACGCACGCGGATCTCCTCGGGCAGCAAGCCGCGCACCGCCGCGCGCAGGAGCGCCTTGTCGGTGCCCTCGCGCCAGGCGCGACGCGGGTCGACGCGCAGCGCGAGCTCGACGAGCTCGGTGTCGGCGAACGGCACGCGGGCCTCCACCGATGCAGCCATGGTGTGCACGTCGCCGTTGTGCAGCAGCCGGGGAAGCCAGCGCCGCAGCACCAGCCACGTGGTGGCCAGCACGCGCGCCCGAGCCCCGGCCGCGGGTGAGAGTGCGTGACCATGGGCGGCGAGCAGGGCCTCGTAGCCCGCGGCCAGGCGAGCCTGCACGTCGGAGCCCCAGTCGGGGTGGATCGGCGCGCTGGGGAAGCGCCGCAGCAGCGCGAGCGGTGAGTGGTTCACGCGCTCGTCGAGCAGGAAGTGATAGCCATAGTGAGTCTCATCGGCCGCATCACCGACGAGGATCGCCTTGTCGGTGCGCACGGCCGCAAAGGCCAGGTGGTGCTGCGCCAGCTGCTGCTCCCACGCCGGCACGGCGTCGTCGATGCGCGCGAGCTCGGGCAGCGTGTGCTCGATCGAGGCGGTGGGCACCCGTACCCACGTGTGCCGTAGCCCCAGGCGCTCGGCGGCGAGGCGGGCAAAGGGCGTGTCGTCGGAGATCACGATCTGCGAGCGCGCATAGTCGTAGTGGGCTTGGTGCTCGAAGCGGATGGTGAGCGCGCGCGGAGGCTCGACCGCGCGCTCGGCCGCGAGCGCAGCCACCAGCGTCGAGTCGAGGCCGCCGCTCAGGAACACGCCCACGGGGACGTCGGCCTGGGTCGTGCGGTGCACCGCCGCCCGCACCGCCGCGCGCAGCTCGGGCTCTAGCGCATCGTCGTCGCGATCGGCGAGCAGCTCGAGCGGGCCCCACGTGGCCGGGTGCAGCCCCGCGCGATCGATGCGCAGCAGCTCTCCAGGCTGGAGGTAGGCCAGGCCCGCGAATGCCGGGGCCGCCACGCCGCTGAAGCACGGGGCGGCGAGCCCCTCGAGCAGCGCCTCGACATTGGCCCGCGGACGCCCGGGCATGGTGGCGGCGAGCACCTTGGCCTCGGAGGCGAAGCGGAGCCCGGCGGCCGTGCGCTCGTAGGCGAGCGGCTTCACGCCCAAGCGATCGCGCGCGAGCAATCCCCGCTGCGCGTGCTCGTCCCACCACGCGAGCGCGAACATGCCGTTCATGCGCGGGAGCGCGGCCTCGCCCCACACGCTCAGCGCGGCCAGCACGACCTCGGTATCGGAGCGCGTGCGGAACCCCCAGCGCTCGCGCAGCTGCTCGCGCAGCTCGCGGTAGTTGTAGACCTCGCCGTTGTAGACCAGCACGTAGCGACCGCTGGGATCGACCATCGGCTGGGCCCCGCCCGCCCGATCGAGCAAGGAGAGACGCGTGTGGCCGAGCGCGGCGTGGCGGCCCTGCCAGTGGCCTTGGTCGTCGGGGCCGCGGTGATGCAGCAACGCGATCATGCGCTGCACC
>JBFIJN010000591.1:0-4936 GCA_041600735.1 Nannocystaceae bacterium | reverse complement strand
TCACCCTCACCGTAGAGGTTAGTCCGGCGAAAGGGTGGCCTGTCTCAGGGTTTGTTGGTGGGGAGGCGGACGGTCGCGTCAGCAGGGGAACGGTTGCGGGGGTTGTGATCGCACGGGAGGTGAAATCTACGTAAGGGTCGCGGACGGTCGCGCGGCGTCGGGGAGACCTTGAAGGGCTATTGAAGCCGGTGGTCGCCTCGGGGAAGCTCGGATGGCTCAGTGACCCACGTGCAAGACGAGGCGGATGGCTTCGACACGACGGGGGAGGCCCCGGGTGCCGAGGACCTGGCCAATCTCGGGGTCGAAGGTCGGGCCGAGTATGAGCGCCTGCGGGCTCGGCTTGGACTGAAGGACGAGCATGACGAGGCCGACGGCCTCGAGTCGGTGGGTCGCTATCGACTCGAGAAGGAGCTGGGACGCGGCGGCATGGGGGTGGTCTATCGCGCCCAGGACCCCGAGCTCGGCCGTGCGGTGGCGATCAAGCTCGTGCGCGGCGTGCCGTTCGCCACGGGCACCCTCTCCGCTCGCTTGCTGCGGGAAGCTCGGGTGCTGGCCAAGCTCACGCACCCTCACGTGGTGAGCGTGTACGACGTGGGTAGCCACGAAGGCGAGGTCTACCTCGCGATGGAGTACGTCGATGGCGTGACCCTGACCGACTGGCAAGCGGGGCGTACCACAGCGGAGCTGCTCGATGCCTACGGCAAGGCCGCGCTGGGCCTCGCGGCGGCGCACGAGGTCGGCATCGTGCATCGCGACTTCAAGCCCGACAACGTGCTCGTCGCCAACGATGCGCGCGTGCTCGTGAGTGATTTCGGGCTCGCCGGAGCGACCGTGTCGCTCGAGGAGTCGCCGCTCGAGCAGCCCTCCGCGCGGGCCACGGGCGAGCGGCCTGGCGTGGACGCGAAGACCGGCGCATGGCTCGGAACGCTGGCCTACATGGCGCCCGAGCAGCTGCGAGGCGCTGCCGCCACGCCGAAGAGTGATCAATTCGCGTGGTGCGTGGCGCTATGGGAGGCGCTCACCGGAGAGCGACCGTTCGTGGGCGCGAACCGAGAACAGCTGCTCTCGGCGATCGAGCGCGGTGTTCTTCCCGCATCCGAGCGGATCCCGAAGAAGCTTCGCCGCCTGCTCCAGAGGGGCCTGGCCGCGGACCCCGCGGCTCGACACGCCGACCTGCTCGATCTCTTCGAGGCGATCCCACGCCCGAAGTCAGTGTCGCTGCGACGCGTGTGGATGCTCGTGAGTGCGTCACTTGGGCTCGGACTGCTCGCCTCGTGGTTGGTGCTCGGGGAGCTGCGCACCGAGATTGCCGAGTGTGAGCTCGAGCTCGCCGTCGCCGACGTTCGCGATGGCGATGCCTGGGCCGAGCTGCGCGAGCGCCTGGACGGGGCCGGCCTGGGCCAGGAGCTGCGCCTCATCGAGGGGCAGCTCCAGCGCATCGATGACAAAGCGCTGGCCTTGTGCCAGCCGCCGTTCAACATCAAGGGCGATGCAGAGCGGCAACACTTGCGGCTGTGGGTCGAAGATCTGCGGGGGCTCTCGGAGACGGCGAACGAGCGGCCGCTCTCCGAGCTCGTCGAAGACATCGGGAGGATGGTGCGCGCCCGACTGAGCGCTCCGCCCCCGCGAGTGCTCGCCGCCGATGTCGTCGATGCGCTCGAGCAGTCCAAGGAGCTCCAGCGCACGGGGAACCTCGAAGGCGCGCTCGAGGCCGCGACGCGGGCCGTCGCACTTGCAGACGACGAGCTCCTCGAGCTCTCGGTCGCCGAGCAACGACGAGGCCGCGTGCTCTTGCTGGGAGGGTCCCCGCACGAGGCGATGGCGGCGTACGGCCGGGCCACCGCCGCGGCCGATGCCTCCGCATACGATGACGCTCGGCTGGAGCTCGAGCTCCTCGCGGGGGCGGTCGCGATCATGCGGCTGGAGGATCTCGGTCGTGGACGCGATGCCCTCGCGCGCGCGGCCGGTCTGCTGGACCGCCTCGATGAGCCACGGTGGAGCCCGCGGCGCGCCGACTACCTCGAGCGACGTGCCGAATTGCGCGCACGCGAAGGGAACTATCCCGCCGCGCTCACCGACCAGTGGCTGGTGGTCTTGTCTCGATCCTTGCTGGGGAGCCGCCCCGAGCTGGGCAGCGGCTACGCCAACCTCGGCGTGATCTACGAGCGCCGCTCGAGGGCCGGTGATGCTGCCCTCGCCATGCTCTGCTACGAGCATGCGATCGAGGTGCTCGAGCCGCTCGAGCCGAGCACGGGGTGGATTCAAGCTACGTACAGTCTGGGTCACCTGCTCGCGAACACTGGCGAGCCCGAAGATCAAGACCGAGCGCGCCCGCTCCTCGAGCGAGCTCGAGCGAGCAGCACGGATCTGCGGTCCTCGGCCACGCGCGAGCTCTTGCTCATTGCGCTCTACCAAGAGTCGGCCGAGGTAGGAGTACTGACGACAGCGCTGCGGGACGAGCTGCAGCTCCACCCGCCGCCGTCCGCTAGCCACGGACTGGATGACTGGGGGATCATTGCGACGGCAGCGGCCAGTGCTGGCGACTTCCCCATGTACGAACAAGCGCTCACCGAGGTGAGTCGCTTCGCCGAGATCATGCACTCGACCGGCGCCCAGCCGCCCGCCGAGCTGCTGATGCGACGCGTGGGGATCGAGCTGACCCTCGCTTCGGTGCTCGCCGAGCTCGACCCCGCCCGGGCCCAGATCCAGGCGCGTGCCGCCAAGGACCGCCTACTGTCACTTCCTGCGGACCAGCGTCCCGTCGACATGATGCAGGCGCTCGACGAGCTACTCCCCTGAGTTCGGCGTGCGCGGAACCGCGCCACAGGCCGAGCCGCCAAAGCGAGTCGAATTGGCGTTGTTCGAAAGTGGGACGGGTATTGTGGCGACACTCGAGGGTGCGGTATGTTAGACGAACCGGGCGATGTCGCAGATCGTGGACCCCGACCTGCAGCTGCTCGAGAAGTGGAGAGCCGGGGATCGCCGGGCGGGTAATCTGCTGTTCGCGGGGCACTTCAAGGGCATCCGTACGTACTTCTTCGTCAAGTTCCCGCAGGAGCACGAGGATCTGATCCAAGAGACGTTCTCGCGCTTGGTCAAGAACCGCGACAAGTTTCGCGGCGACTCCTCGCTGAAGACCTACTTGTATCGGATCGCCATCTATGTCGGCCAGGAGCATCTGCGTCGTCGCTACAAGGTGGGCGGGGATTTCTCGCCCACCACGAGCTCGTTCGCAGATGTCAGCGGTCGTCGGCAGTCGTCGATCTTGGCCGCTCGCGAGGACCACCGCTTGTTGCTCGATGCAATCTGGAACCTCCCGATCGAGCAGCAGGATCTGCTTCAGCTCTACTACTGGCAGGACCTGACCGCGAGGCAGGTCGGCGAGATCGTCGAGCTGCCCGAGTCGACCGTACGCAGCCGGATCCGCCTCACGATCACGCGGCTCCGCAAGCTCTATGTGAAGCTGCGCGCGCAGGAGCACACCCGCGAGATCGAGGAGGACGAGATCGAAGGGTGGCTGGTGGCCCTGCGGCAAGAGCTCGGCCGCGCCACCGTGCGCGAGAGCTGAGCAACGTGACTCCAAGCGCACGAGCTCGTTGGTCTTGGGTTCCTACCGCACGGCACCGGGTCGCCAGCCGCGAAGCGCGAGGGAGGGGCCGAGGTCGAGCGCTTCGCCCTCGAGGTCGAAGAGCACGACTCTCTTGCGATCGTCCTCCGGTGACTCGCCGAGCTCGGTGACGCTCACGGCGAAGAGGTCGGAGTCGGGAGACCACGAGACGGACCCGTAGTGGCCGCAGGGGATCTCGGCGAGCGGTAGACCGCGTTCGAACAGATGCAAGCGTTGCCCCGGGCGTGGCGCGTCCTCGCTCTCCGGGGCCTCGCAGGTCTCGTTGCAGATCAACTTCTCGCCGTCCGGCGACCAGAGCGGGGAGCCGCACTCGAGCGTGAGGTCGTGGGTCTCACCGCTGTCGAGGTCCATCCACTGAAGCGGGCCTTCCCATTCCGTGGGGCCGACGAGCAGCGCGTCGCCATTGGGAGCCCAGCTCGCCGCGCCGAACCGCGGCTCATCGGTGAAGCGCGTCGAGCCGTCCTCGCCGTCGATGAAGCCGATGCAGGTCAAGCCCCCGCAGTCCCCGGAGTTGACGAGAATCCGCGCGTCGACCGGTGACGAGACGATCGAGCCCGGGTGGATTCCGAGGTCGACCCGCCAGCGCTCGGCGCCCGACCCGTCATAGCCCGCAAGGGATGTACCGGTGAGGCGGTACGAGAAGCGACCGTCGTGCGATGCCCGAAGGGTGGTGCCCCGAGCATCGAGCGGTTCTTCACGCAGGAGGCGGCGACTGGGGAGATCGTAGAGCTGCCATCGATCCGCGAATGCGAGGCTGAGTAGATCGTTGTTGGGCGAGCTCCACACCTCTGGAACCTCGTCGTTGGCGAACTCGAACAGCCGCTCGGTCTGCCCGCCGCTGAAGTGGGTCAGGTGATAGTCCGACGACGCGCCCTGGCACGAGTCACCAAGCACGACCGCGTCGGGGCCGTCACCATGCCAAGAGAAGTAGCTCGGTCCCTGCTCGCAGCTCGAGGTGGCGTACAGGAGATCTCCGCTCATCAGGTCGATGATGCTCGTACGGAAGTCATAGCCGATGTCGGTGTCCCGGCCTCTTGTGATCCGCGCATAGCGAGGGTCGCTCGCGATCCAGATGCGTACCGAGCCACTGGAGCTTGGGTCCATGTGCAAGATCGTCGGTTGATCGGCATCTTCCGCCCATGTCCAGACATTGTGCTGTGGGTCCGACGCAAGCAAGAGCTCGCCGTCGAGGCCCCATGCGACGCTCGTCGCTTCATCTACACCCTCGAAGGGCACGATCTCACGCTCACCGCTCGGTCGCACCAGGACCAGGCGGCTGCCGCCTTCGTGCGGCTCGATCACGGCGAG
>JBFIJN010000590.1:0-4939 GCA_041600735.1 Nannocystaceae bacterium | reverse complement strand
GCCTGCTCCACGACGGTCAGCGTGTGCTCGACCTTGCCGCCGTACTTGGTGAGCGCGGGCCCGCTCGGGCGGATCTCGAGCGAGACCAGCGCGATGCCCTCGAGGTCCGACGCGCTCGGCGGCCGCGTGTGGCGTGCACCGCCGCCGCCGCCCGCGGAAGGAGGGCACGCCGCAAGGACCAGCAGCGACGCCAACGCGAGCCCGCGGGCTCCGTACCCCTTGGATGCCTTCATGTGCCCCCCAGCTCTAGCACGGCCGCGTGCTCGGGCGCGTGGAAGTCCGGCACGCGCGGAGGGCTGAGCGCGAGGCCGATGGGCGCTTGCTTGTGCGGACGCTCGAAGCGAAACGCGTTGACCCGCAGCGTCTGGCCCACCGCCGGCGGACACGCGGTGCGGGTGTGCTCGCAGATCTCGACCCACGGGATCGCGAGCTCGGCACTCCAGCCTTCGTCTCGATCACGGCGATCTTCGAGCGTGCCGCGCAGCTCCACCGCGGCCTTCCACTGCCCGTTCCACTCCACGTCGCCTCGCCGGTAGCGGGGGAAGCTGGCGTCGAAGACCACCCCCCGCGGGGAAACCTGGAGCTCGAGGTAGTCGCGACGCTCGCCCGCGCCGAACACGAACACCTCGAACACCTCCTGGTTCCACAGTGGATCGTCGCGCCGCGTGAAGTCCGACCAGACGTCGGGGTCGGTGATCTCCACGCCCACGTAGAGCGCGGTGGCGTCCCAGGCCATGCGCACCTCGCTGGGGCGCTCGTCGTAGGGCTCACCGCCGAGGCTCTGGACCAGCGGGTGAGCCACGGCCGCGGCCCAGCCCGGCTCGTCGAGGCGACCATCGAGGCGCGGGGGCGAGGGCATCGGTGCGGCCACGATCACCAGCGGACGCGCAGGCACGTCGACCAACGCCAGCATCGCGACGCCGTCCTCGCGGCGCGGGCCTTCGCGAGCCGGCACCCGCTCGTCGCCGTCGAGCAGCTCGAGGGTCACCAGCAGCTGCGGCAGGTGCCAGGGAGCAGGCACGACCCACTCGAAGGCCTGCGTGCCCGCGGTGAGCGGCTGCTCCACCACGCGTGCGCGCGGATCGAGCGGCACCTCGACCGGTGGCGCCCCCACCCCGCCGAGCGCGACCTGTCGCGAGCCGGCCCGCGGCGGCCACAGGATCGCTCGCGCGGTGAGCCCGTCGGCGGGGCCTTGCACCCGCAGCTCCACGCGCAGCGTCGCCCCCGGCTCCACCGCGTCGGGAGCCACGATCGAGTCGACGACCACGCCGCCCTCGAAGCCGATCGCCGACTCCCACGCCCCGGCCGCGGCCGGTCCTTCGATCACCCGCGCGGGCTGCATGGGCGCATCACCGCACCCGATCGCCAGCCGGGCGATCACGCTCAACGCCGCCGCGCGGGGCCCCGACATCACCCTCGAGCTAGAAGCGCAGCGCGCCGAGACCCCGCGGCGCGGGCCCGGGCGACAGGCCCGAGAGCGCGTCGGGTTGCTCGTCGCGCGCCGCTCGGATCGCGATGGCCGTGACCGCCGCCGCACTCGCGGCAATGGCCCCCACGGTCACCCAGAAGTACCACTTGGTCACGATGCGCTCGGGCTCCGGCTCGGGGAGCGGCTCGGGCTCCGGCTCCGGCTGCGCTGGCTTGGGCGGCGGCGGCTCCCAGCGTGGATCGAGCTGCTCGCGATGCGTCGAGACGGGCTCGTCGGCCACGGTCCCGCGCGCCATCGCTTTGACGCGCACGAGGCTCTCCTCGGCGCTCGCGATCGCGGCAGCGCTGGCATTCCGAGCCTTGGTCGCCTTGGCCCCCTTGCCTGGCGCGGCGGCGGCTTCTTGGCTCGCCGCACGCTTGGCCGCGCGATAGGCCTTGGCCGCCTCGCGGTATTCGCCGGCCTGCTCGAGCACCTCGCCCTCGCGCTGCCACGCAGCCGCGGTCGGCTCGGCCTCGCGGGCCGCTCGCGCGAGCTGCTTGGCCGTCGTGAGGTCGCCGGCCTCGAGCGCACCCTCGACCGAATTGGGCGCGGCGGAGCTGGCCCCGGCCGAGGGTGTCTCGACCGCAGGCGCGTCGACCGAGAGCGCGGGCGACGGAGCCGCCCACGGCGTCGCGTGTGCGGGCGTGGCCGCGGCCAGCAGCGTGACCGCGACCCACCCAGACACGCCGGCCCGCAGCACGGCGCGAAGCGGCGTGGGCCACGGAGGGGCGGAGTTAGTCCTCGTAGACATCGTCCTTGAAGTCGGGGGGCGGAGGCGCGGCGGGCTTGGCCGGAGGGCGCTTGACCTTTCTATCACCGCTGCGCGGCGCGGGGGTAGGCGCGGGCGCGGGCAGGTCTGCGAGCACGGGTGGGTCGAGATCCGGCTCGGGCGCGGGCTTGGGCTCGGGCGCCTCCGCCGGGTCTACGCCCTCAGGCGCCTCGGCAGCGGGCGCCTCGACAACGGGCGATGATGACGTCGCAGGCTCGGCCTCGCGCTCGGACTCCGCCCCCGGCGCCATGGCCCCGGGCACCTCCGCCGCGCCCCGCTCCACCCGGGGCGGGAGGATCATCCACGTCGCCGCACCGCCCAGCACGACGACCCCGACGATGCCGGCCAGCCACAGCGGCCAGCGCATGGGCTCGGGCGGTCGCCGCACCCCGGTAGCGGCGCCCCCCGCCGTGTCGATGACCGACGCACCGGACAGCGATGCCGCCGCCGATGCGGGGAACGTCGCAGACGCGGGGACCGTCGCGGACGCGGGGACCGTCGCCGATGCGGGGACCGTCGCCGATGCGGGGACCGCCGCGGACGCAGGCGCAGGCGCGAAACCCATCGGCTCGCCAAGCTTGCGAGCCCCGCGCTCGACCCGTGCTCCGGACGCAGAACCGATCACCTGGGTGGCGACCCCGCGCGGTTGCGCCTCGCCCTCGCGGGCCGGCGCCGCAGTGGGGCGCACCGCGAGGTCGTTCAGCTCGATCGTCTCGTTCCCCGCCACCGCCAGCTGTCGCGGTCCGGTCACCACCGCGTCGATCGCCGCGGCCTCGTCGCGCAGCAGCGCCTCGATCTCTGCCGCCAGGGTCTCGCCATCCACAGGCCGCTGCGCGGGCTCCTTGGCCAGCAGCCGCATCGTCAGCTGGCACACCCCCGGCGGCAGCGCGCGCTCGGGCGCGGCCTGGCGCGGGTCCAGCGGCTGCGCCCGGATGTGCTGGGCCAGGATGCCCATGAAGCTCTCGTCGTCGAACGGCACCCACCCGGTCAGCACCTCGTAGAGGATCACGCCGAGGCTGTAGAGATCGGTGCGCGCGTCGAGACTGCGGCCCAGCGCGCGCTCGGGCGCGAGATAGTAGGGCGTGCCCAGCAACGTGCCCGCCTGGGTCTCGATGTGCGTGACATCCCCGGTCACCACCTTGGCGATGCCAAAGTCGAGGATCTTGGCCCGCACCCGCGCCTCGGGATCACCAGGATCGACGTGAAGGAACAGGTTCGCCGGCTTGATGTCGCGGTGGACCACCCCCGCCGCATGGGCCGCGTGCAGACCGCGGGCGATCTCGGCCAGCCACACCAAGCCCTCGCGCAGGCGACCCGGCGCCTCGAGCCAGTCCTCGAACGACTGCCCGTGCAGCCGCTCCATCGCCAAGTAGAGCGTGCCATCGGGTAGCTCGGCGAACTCGACCACCTGCACGATCGATGGGTGCCCCACCCGCGCGGCCGCCTTGGCCTCTTGGCGGAAGCGAGCGAGCTGATCGCCGAGGCCGCGCTCGCGCCGGAGGATCTTGAGCGCCACCCGCGTCCTGGAGCCCACCACCTCGGCCTCGTAGACCCGGCCCATGCCCCCCTCGCCCAGCGTGCCCACGATGCGAAAGCGATCGCCGACCCTCGATCCCAGGGCCAGGCCGTCGTCGTCGGCGGACCCGCCGGTGCCGAGCCCAAAGCGAAACGGGCGCGTCTTGGGGCCCGTGGGCCTCCACGTCGCCGTCACCGCCCGTGCGGGCCCCTCCGCGGCCAAAGAGGCTTCCACGGGGCCACGGTACCACCCGGGTGCCGGCGGGTGCTATACGCGAGCCTCGTGGTCAAGGCGACGGAGAAGATCGATGCCTTGCTGGCCCGCCTCGAGGAGAGCGGCGCGGATCCGCAGCGGCTACAGGCCCTGCGATCCACCCAGCGATTCAAGCGCTCGTGGGTCGAGCTCGCGCAGACCCTCGTGGAGATCCGGCGCAGCTCGTCGTTCAAGGCCTGGGGCCACGACGACTTCTACGTCTACTGCACCCAAGAGCTGTTCCTCAAGCGCGCCACCGTCGACAAGCTCACCATCTCCTTCTCCACGCTCCAGCGCCTGGCGCCCAACGTACTCAAGTGGGATGGCGTGGAGCGCGAGGTCCCGAGCTACCAAGCGGTGGACTACTTCAGCCGCGCCATGGGGAGCGCCGACTCGGGCGGCCGCGCGGCCAATGACGCGGCCCCGCCCGCGCCCCCGCCCCGCGAGCTGATCAAGGAGCTACGCCACGCGGTGTTCGACGAAGGCCAGTCGGTGGCCGAGCTGCGCCGCCGCTTCGATCCGATCCTGCACCCCAAGCCCGCCGGGGCCGAGCAGCTCGACACGATCAACCGCGCCATGGCGGCCGCGCGCAAGCTCGCCGAGCTGCTCCCCGACGTCGATGGCCTCACCGACAAGCGCGTTGCCGTGACCGAGAAGGCGCTCGGCGGTCTGCGGCAAGATCTCGAGGAGCTCGCGGCCCCGCTGCGCGAGAAGCTCGATCGCGCCCGCAAGCGCACGGCCAAGAAGACGGTCAAGGCCGACCCCGCGGCCAAGGGCGCCGTCGGGCGCCAATAGGCAGCGGCCATGCACGAGCCGCCACCCCCCGAGCACGACGAGCACGACGGGCACGACGGGCACGACGACCACGACGACCACGACGACCACGACGACCACGACGACCACGACGACCACGACGACCACGACGACCACGACG
>JBFIJN010000589.1:0-4963 GCA_041600735.1 Nannocystaceae bacterium | reverse complement strand
CCTGTGGATCACCGCCGCGGGTGGGCAGCCCGAGCGCAGCCGACAGCCACCCCGGCACCTCGACCGTGATCGCGGCCCGTGGACCCGGATCGATCGCGTCGGCGATCTCCACCAGGCTGGGCGCAACCTCCTGCGTCACCGGCTTCACCTCGGGCGCCGCGGGCTCGCGAGGCGGGCGGCTCGGCTGACACGCCGCGCCGGTGAGCCCGAGCAAGGCCAGTCCCAGTACGGTGCTTCGCCACATGCTCGCGCGTCACTTCCTGAAGCGCACGTGGAAGTGGTTCACATGGCCCTTCCAGTGGCGGATCAACCCGTGCGAGCGCCGGCGACCGCGGGGATACTGGAAGATCTCGTCGAGGAATTCCTCGCTCGCTCCTTGCGACTCGGCATACTCGTAGAGCAGCTTCTGCAGCTTGTAGTCTACGAACACGTAGATCACCTGATCGGTGTCGAGGAACGACTTGATGAGCCGCCAGGTGCGAGCCACGTCGAGGTTGTCGGCGGTCGCGGTGCGGAACTTGCTGTCGCTGTTGCCCTGGAGCACGTAGCCCACGTCGACGTCGCGGCCGTGCTGGTGCGAGGAGTGCGGCTTGAACGGACCGCCGCCCTTCTTGGAGATGTCTCCGATGTACACCTTGGGCCCGCCGGGCATGCGCTTCTTGTACGCAGCGATTGCCGACTGAATGGAGTGGATCGTGTCGCTCGTGCCCCACGCGCCGGACTCCCACTTCACGTGGTAGTTCTTGCCCGGCGGCAGCATCATGCCGCCCGCGAGCACGCCCTTGTCGCGATCCTGGGTGCCGAAGCCGGGCACGACCCCGCCGTCGACCCACAGCCGCAGCTTCTGCCCGGGCCGCAGGCTGCTGGGGTCGTCGAGCTTGCCGCGCTGGAACCGGGCCAGCTCGCGCGCGGTGAGCTCGTAGCGCTCGGCGATCACCCCGAGGCTGTCGCCCGCCTGCACCGTATAGGTGATCTCCTTGCGCACGTGCGGCGTGATCTCCGGGCAGACCTGCACCTTCTGCCCCACGCTCAGCAGGTCGGGATTCTTGCGCAGGCGCGAGTTCCAGCGCAGCAGATCGGCACGACGCACGCCGTAGCGACCGGCGATCATGCCCAGGTTCTCGCCTGGCACCACCTCGTGCTCGTAGAGCGGGGTCTCGAAGTCGCACAGCTTGCTGTTGACCACGCGCTGCTGGTCGGCGCAGATCTTGATGGTCTGGCCCACGCGCAGCATGTGCGGGGCCGCGGCCAGCTCGCGGTTGCGGCGAAAGATCTCCTTGTTGGTCACCGAGTAGTGGCGGGCGATCTCGTCGAGCGTCTCGCCCTTCTCGACCTCGTGCGCGACGATCTGCCCGCCCGCGCCGCAGCTCTGCGGTCGCGGCTGCTTCTTGGGCGCCACGCTGTCCTTCTCGCTGTCGCCCTTCTCGGGGGCAGCCGCGAGCTTCTTGGCCTCACACACGTCGAGCTCCTGCCCCACGCGGAGCATGTCCGGGTTCTTCTTGAGCTCGGGGTTGGTGTCGATCAGGTCGCGCTGCGAGACCTTGTGCCGATTGGCGATGTGCCCGAGGGTCTGCCCCGAGGCCACCTTGTGGATGCAGTCCTTGCCCTCGGCGTACGCTGAGCCCGAGACGCCCGCGATCGCGAGGACGAGCACCGCTCCGAGTACGAGCCGAACACGCCTCATGATGCGGCAAGGCTTCGCACACTCCGGCCCCGACATCCATGCGTCAGCTCGCCCGGGCCGCAAATGGCCGTCAACGTAGGAGGATCGGGGCTGGCGGGCTCGGCTTAGACCTAGGAGGTTCACGGCCGGGGTGGGACGCACGAGCGCGGCGGGCTAGTCCCGATGCGCGCTGACACACGGCCACCGTCCCGGGGGCGGCGTGCGGCGCGACTGGGGTACCTTCGCAAGGTGCGCCGGGGGTGGACACCAGCCTCGCTCGTGGTCGGCCTGGCGCTCGCGTCGAGCATGACGGCGAGCGCACGGGCCGCGCCGCACTCCGAGCTGCACATCGACTGGGAGGCCCCGCCCGGCTGCCCCGATGCCGAGGTCGTGCGTGCCCACGCGCGAGCACTGCTGCGCGACACGGTGCAGCCGGTCTCCGCGTGGGGCACGATCGTCGCGTCGCCCGACGGTGGGGGCTTCGTCCTCGCGCTCACGGTGACGGGCGTCAGCGGGGTCGAGGAACGCGAGCTCCACGATGCTTCGTGCGAGGCGCTGGGGGAAGCGGCGGGCTTGCTGATCGCGGTGGCGGCCGATCCGGCGCTCGCCGATCCCAGGCTCGAGATCCCTCCGGTGGATCCTCCGCCTCCCGATCCGCCGCCATCCGAGCCAACCCCGCGGGCGAAGCCGGCCACGCTCGAGATCGCAGCGCCGCGCGAGCCCTCGCCGAGCCCCCCGCCCTCGCGTGTGCGCGTGCGCGGCGTGGTGCGAGCCGAGGCGCTCGGACAGTTCTTCCGCCTGCTGCCCAACGCCGCCGGAGTGGGCGTGGGCGGTGTCGTCGGGGTGCTGCTCCCGCGCGCCCGCGCCGAGCTTCGCGGTCGCTACTTCACCCCGCAAGCGGCTCGCTACGCAGAGGACCCCGCCGTCGGAGGCAGCTTCGATCTATGGAGCTTGGGCCTCTCCGGCTGCGCAGAGCCGCGACGCCGCCGGCTCACGTTTCCCCTGTGCGGCGGCTTCGAGCTCGGCGGGGTGCGGGGGCGCAGCTTCGGCGTGCCCGACTCCGGTCGCGCCACGTCGATCCTGGCCGATCTCACCGTCGACGGCGCGGTCGTGCTGGCCCCTCGTCCACGCCTAGGCCTCTACCTCGGAGCGCAGGGCGTGGTCGCGCTCACGCGACCGAGCTTCCACGTGCGCGGGCTCGACCCCCTGTTTCGCGTCGGTCCGGCCGCGCTGCGGCTGGTCGCGGGATTCGAAGTACGATTCCCCTGACAGACCTCCGCGGTGGCGGAGACCAAGGTTGCGCGCCCTGTGGAGACCCCCGTCAGCTTCCGCGTGCTCTATCGCGACCACTTCGGCTTCGTGTGGTCGAGCCTGCTGCGGCTGGGCGTGCCCATGGCGACCGTCGAGGATGCGGCGCAAGACGTGTTCACCATTGCCCATCGGCGGCTCCCCACATTCGAGGGGCGCAGCAGCGTGCGCTCGTGGCTGTTCGGGATCGTGCGCCGCGTCGCCTTTCGCCAGCGCCGCACGCTCGAGCGAGCCGACCGCAAGCACCGCGCGTGGGCCCCCCACGCCGAGGCCCCGCAGCGCGAGGCCGGCGTCGAGATCGACGAGCTCGTGGACCAGCGTCAGATGAGCGCGTTGCTGCTGCGTGCGCTCGACGAGCTCGACGGCGACAAGCGGGCCGCCATCACGCTCCATGTGTTCGAAGAGCTCAGCGGGCCCGAGGTCGCACAGATGCTCGGCCTCAACGTCGACACCGCCTACTCGCGCATCAAGGCGGGGCGACGGGCGCTGCAGAGCACGCTCGAGCGCATGGGCGTGGGGCCGCAGCGCGCTCGCCTCGTGCACGCCACCGCGCGAGCCACCGAGCCGCCCAAGGGCGCGCAGCGCCGGGTGGCGGCCTTGTTGGCGGTGCGGCTCGGCGCGGGCTCGGCCGCCACCACCGTGCCCGCGATCGCGACGTGGAAGGCGGTCGCGGTGGTGCTCGCGCTGGGCAGCGCTGGGTTGCTGACGCTCGGGCTCGCGCTCGATCGCGAAGCGACGGAGCCTCCGCCCGCTGCGCTCGCGCCTCCGACGAAGAGCGATGCGCCGGCGGAAGACTCGGGGTCGTCGGCCGATGCCGTGGCGCGCCAGCCCTCGAGCGAGCCGCAAGCCGTCGAACGAGACCCCGACCCGGCACCGGTGAGCATCGCGACCTCGACGCCCTCACCGGCTCCCCTCCGCCCGCCGAGCGCGGAGCCAGCTCCCGCCACTCCGGCGGAGCCTACCGAGGCCGAGGCCGATGCGCTTCGTCGTGAGGTGGCGCTCATCACCTCGGCCAAGGCCGCGCTCGAGCGCAGCGAGCCGCAGCACGCCCTCGAGCGCCTCGCCGAGCATGCCGAGGCCTTCGCCCGCGGCCAGCTGGTGATGGAGCGCGAGGGCTATCGCGCGATCGCGCTGTGCAACCTCGGCCAGACCACCCAGGGCCGCGGCGAGGCTCAGCTGTTCCTGCGCCGCTACCCCCGCGCAACCCTGACCACGCGCGTCGCCGAGGCCTGCGAAGTTTCTCGAACAAAGTGATGACAGGCGCCGCGGGATCGGGAGACCAAGCGGGTATGCAACGCTTGACGCTTATTCCTCGCGCGATCCCAACCCTTGCTCTGCTTGGCGTGATGGGCCTGCTCTCGGCCTGCAGCCCGGGCTCCAAGGAGATCGGGGCCACCGTCGCCGACAGCGAGACCGAGGGCTCCGCCACCGACGGCATGACCAGCGAAGGCAGCGAGACCGAGTCGTCCACCTCGCTGTCGGGCACCAGCGCATCGGAGAGCGGCGAGAGCTCCTCCGCCGAGGACACCACCGGCGGCGTGGTCACGAGCTGCGCCGAGGCCTCCACCCCCACGCAGTGCGCCAACGCGAGCCAGGAGATCGAGGGCTGCGGGTGGTTCGAGGTCACCACGTGGGTCTCGAACGACGGCGTCTGCTCCGACGTTGGGATCCGCTCGGGTCACTGCTTCACCACGTCTCAGGGCGACGACGGCTGCGGGGGCTTCTTCGATCCCACCTGCCCCGACGGCACGACCGTCGTCTGGTACAGCAGCGTGGGCCTCGAGATCGGCGCGGTCGAGATCTTCGTCGACAACGAGGGGCAGACCTGCTCGGGCCCCTCGCAAGAGTTCATGCCCTGCAGCTTCGACGGCGAGACCTTCGATCCGCCCGAGTGCGCGTGCGGCTGTCCGGTGATCTAGCCGCCTAGGGGGTGTCCCTCATTGCCACGGGAGTGGGGAACGCCGGCAGCGGGCCGCAGGGCCAGGCGCGCGG
>JBFIJN010000588.1:0-4970 GCA_041600735.1 Nannocystaceae bacterium | reverse complement strand
TGCAGCTCGGACGTGCGCAGCTCGGCGAGCTCCGCCTCGCGGGCAATCCGATAGTGCGGATACTCGCTGCCTCGGTATACCTGGGCGGTCCACGCCAGGAAGCTCCCCCAGTTCGGGTCCGAGAGCCCCGCACCGTGACCGACGAACACGAGGGTGTGAAACAGCCGGATGCCCTCGAGTACGGCACGCGCATGCTCGTCGCGGACCACCTCACCATACGACGAGCAACCGAGCACGATCGACGTCGGATCCTCCCAGTAACCGTGGAAGTGCAAGATCCCCCGCTCATCACGCCTCAGCACCCGCTCGACTCTGGACGGCTGCCGCCACGTCACGGGTGGTAGTCCCGTGGCCTCCTCGAGCACGCCGTCGTAGTTCACGGTGGCAATGGTGGCGCCAAGGCGCGAGAGCTCGACGAGCGGATCGAGCACCGAGCGCTCACGGATCGAGTCCGCGAGCGCACCCACCGAGCGGCGCAGCCAGGCCTTGAAGTCGCCGCCCGTCGGCCCATCGAGGGCGGTGGTGAGTCGCTCGGCGGCCAAGATCCACATGTCGGCGTTCTTGCTCTCCAGCAGCCCGCGGAGGCGATCTCCGTCGGCGGGGTCGAGCCGCCCATGGGCGACCGCGTACTCGAGCCCGTCGCGGATGAGACCGCTCCACGAAGCCCGGGCTTGGTGCTCGGTGCCTGCGAGCGCGCCGAGCGTGACGCCAGCGCCGACGATGATGATGACCCCACGCGGGTCCTTGGCGATGGCTTGTCTGAGCTCGTGTTCCAGCATGGTCGTACCTCGTCCTCGTGAACCAATCGCGTGACTCGCCGAGCGCTCTCGGGAGCTTGCAGGATATCCGTTGCCGCTGGAGGCGGATCGATCCTTTGGTTCGATAGAGAGCACCGTGGTCGGTGTCGGGCGAGGGATAGAAATGGCGCAGAGGAGCCGCTACGCTCGGATGCGCGCCTCGGAGAAACAAATCGAATGCCACAAAGGATCGAACCGCCCGAGCGCGCCACTGATACCCTAGTGGCCCGCGACGCCCGCTCGGTGCCCTCCCGTCCCATGTCGAAGAAACGACGAAATCGAACCGCCATCACCCCTCCAGCCCATGCATTCGCCACCAGGTCGGATGCAAGGACCGATGGGAACGCTGGCCCACCGGTCCCCACGGCCCGGCCCGATCTTCCCCGCCTCGACATGCAGGCGATCCACGGACGGGTCGCCACCGCCCTCGACAAGGCAGGCAACGACCCGTGCTTGGTCGGGTTCGAGGCCGTGGGCATCCAGGAGCTCATCGCCGCCAACGGTCGCCCTCTCGCCATGCAGGGGGCGAGCAAGCTGGTGGACGACTTCGACGAGGCGAACCGCAGCGAAGCCCCTTCGGCGGGAGGCGGAGGGATCATCTTCGCGGGCGGTGGTCGGGGCCTGCGTGTCGTCTCGACGGCGGGCGCAGCCACGGCCATCGCGGAGCTGCGGCGACGCTACGCGGAAACGACCTGCGGTGGCCAGCTCGCCGTGGCCATGGCGCCGCTCGATGTCGCGAAGCCAGCGGCGAGCCTCAGGTGGCTGCGCCTTCGACTCGACGGCGCAAAGGACCGCGCCGAGGCGCCACGAGTCCCCGTTCCGCCGACCCACGAAGGCAGATGCACCGATTGCAAGATCCGCGAGATCGACGGGACCTACGCAGGTCCCGAAGGGCCCGTTCCGGCCTGCACGCTCTGCGCAAGGGTCGTCGAGCGCGGGAAAAGGTCCGCCAAGCAGAGATGGACCCTCGAAGACCTCGCCACCGAAGGCTCGATTGCGGTCGTCTCGGCCGATGGCAACAACCTCGGGGCACTGTTCGCGGGCCTCGAAGACCTCGCCCAGAATGCCGCCTGTAGCGAGCTCGTGCGCGCCATCTTCATGCGGGCGCACACGCTGGCCCTCCCCGGCGACGGGCGCTACGTCGACCCGGTGGTCGGTGGCGACGACATCCGCGTCTTCTTGCCCCCCGAGCACCTGCTTGGCTACGTGACCCGGCTCGCTGGCGAAGTCGACGCGCTCAGCCGCGCCGCGGTGGCCGACGACCGCCTTCCAGCGGTCATCACCCAGGGTCTCTCCAAGCTCGGGGTCGGGGTGGGTGCAGTGATCGCCCCCTATCACTTCCCTGCGTCGCGACTGATCGACATGGCACACGAGCTCGAAGACTCCGCCAAGAAGGCCTGTCTCCGTCATGGGCACCGCTCGGCGTTCGACTTCTCGTGGCTTCGCTCGGGCCAAGAGCTCAGCCAAGGACTCGAGGCACTCGGGGAGGGGAACCGTCCCGACGCGCTGCCGCTGGGGTCCGAGCCCTGGGAACGGTACCTCGCGAAGGCGCGCGCGCTGAGGAAGGTCTCCTCCTCTCAGCGGTCGATGCTCATCCAGCACGACCCTCGACCTCACGACGACGCGGAGCTCGCCAACCTCTACCGCTACCAGGTCGTGCGCCACGCAGAGTGGAAACAGTGGTTCGAGGACTGCGGAGTCGACTGGCGCGATGCGGCCGCACTGGCCAGCAATCTCCCCGACCGGCGCCTGTCCGATGTTGCTGACTTGCTGGCTCTGGCCGCGAAAGGAGCAAGCCGATGAGGTCCTTCGAGCTCCGGGCTCGGTTCCCCACGGGGACCATCCTCGTCGGCGGTCACTCAGCGGTGGCGGCGGGCCTCAGCGCCTCCCATGCCGTGGATCGCGATGGCAGCCCGATCATTCCCGCGACCGCGCTTCGTGGGGCGCTGCGCGAGCTGCTGGAGGCCCTCCTGCGCGGGGTCGGGCAGGGGGCGTGTGACTCCGGCTCGGGCATCGATCCAGCGCAGCCGCACCCGCCGGTTCCGCCGGGTTCATGCTCGGTCGATGCGGGTGCACCGTGCATCCCGTGTCGCCTGTTCGGCACACGGAGGCCGGCAATCGACGCGACCGAGCGCTGCTTCTCCTCGCTCATCCTGGGCGATGCCGTGCTCGAAGACGGCTACGCAGTGGACTGGGCGGAGCGCTCACACGTGGCGATCTCTCGGTCCCGGCGCTCCGCGGAGGATGAGCGCCTCTTCACCCGCAGGACCCCGAGCCTCACGGACCGTGTGCTCGTGGCACGGGGCCACACCGTCGAACCCGAGCTGGATGCCTACTTGGAAGCGGCCGTGCGGGGGACCAAGCACCTCGGCTCGGGGCGCAGCATCGGCTTGGGCCGGGTCGAGCTCGAGCTCGTGTGGCGCGATGACGTCTTGGCAGAGACGGTGGCTCGGCCGCTCAGCGCGCCCAGCACGGTCGACATTCGCGTCCGGCTGGAGTCGCCCACGGCCATCGGGACGGCCGAGGCGAGCGACAACTACCGCGGCACACGTCTCGAGATCCCAGGCTCGATGCTGCGAGGCGCGCTCGGCTTCGCCATCGCACGCGCGATGCCCAAGCCCGCCGATGCCCGGTCCGAGCAACCGTTTCGCGATCCCGAGTTCCAGGCCCTCGTCGACGAGCACGCCGGGGCGCAGTTCGGATTCCTGTATCCCGTCGATCCATCCACGACCGCTTCTACGGCTGACCTCGCTGCGCCTTGGCCCATTACGGCTCGGGCTTGCAAGTCGCATCCCGGGACGCACGAGGTCGTCGATACCTTGCTGGACCGCATCGCGATCGAGATGATCTCCTCCGCCGATCAGGCCGAACGGGTCGACCAGAGCACCCTGCGGCGCTGCGGGTCGCCGCGCGAGGGCGCGAGCACGAAGCGCTGCGAGGCACCGCTGCGTGGCGCCAAGGGAACCCGCCGCAATCGCCATCCTCTGGCGAGGCGAGTCGTCACCCGGGTGTCGTTGGAGCGCCAGTCGAGCTCGGCCCGCGAGGGCGCGCTGTTCTCCACCGAGATGCTGGAGCCCGGCGCGGAGTTCGAGGGGACGATCCGCAATGTTCCTCCGCAGTCCAGGGAGTTGCTCTCGAGCGCACTGGGGCTCCCCGTATACGTGGGCCGAGGGTCCTCGTCGGGTTGGGGCCGGGTCTCCATCGAGGTCGTCGAGCCAGTGTCGCGGCCTGACCTCGAGACGCGCGGGGAGGCGTTCGAGGCGGCGTTGCGCCAGCGTCTTCAACGCGCCGGGCTCACCACCGATGGCGTCGAGCGCCTGCTTCCGATCACCTTCCTCGCCCCGTTCCTGCCCAGCAATGGTGGCACCGACGATGGACGAGCCACTCTCGCGAGCCACCTGGGCGAGGTCGAGTGGATCGTGGTCGCGCGTCGGTTCGAACGCGACGGCGGCTGGGATCAGCGCAAGGGGCAGCCGTTCGCCGAGCTCGCCGTGATGGCCGGGGCGGTCTACGTGGCCCGGCTCGCCGGCGACTGGCGAGACATGCTCGAGAGCCTGAAGACACTCGAGCGCGAGGGCGCAGGCGACCGCCGCCACCAGGGGTACGGACACCTCGTTCTCTTCGATCCCTTCATCAGCCAGCGAGGCCATGGTCATGACACGAATCGAGATTAGTCGGCATCTTCGTCCCCTTCGTCGAGAACTGGTCCTCGCGGCCGAGAAGGCGCTCACCACTGCCTATGCCAAGGGGGAGCAGGCCTTCCCGCCGTCGAAGACCCAGTTCTCGCGGCTCGTGAACCTCTGCAACGAGGCCTCCTGCGCGGAGGAGCTGGAGAACTACCTGCGCTATCAGGCGGGCCGCAAGTCGACGGGCCGCAAGGGGGAGGCGTGGAACGTGCCGTTCGTCGAGATCCTGCTCGCCGAGATTCACGGCGTCCTTGGTCCGCGCCCCGAGCTCGGCGGTCCCGACCTCGCTCAGCGCGATCTGCATCGCGTCGAAGCTTGGCGGCTCTACGCCACGTACCTCGCGCGAGCCTTCACGTATGAGAACGCGAAGCGCGATGTCGCATCGTCCGGCTCGAAGACGCACCAGAACAACCAGGGACGAGATCAGGGGCACCATGACCATCGCAAGCACCGCAATCACTCGTAGCCCAGCCGACTTCCATCGCCT
>JBFIJN010000587.1:0-5028 GCA_041600735.1 Nannocystaceae bacterium | reverse complement strand
GATCCGCCTCGCGACCGAGCCCCTGCCACGCCGCACGCAGGCGCGAGTATGCGGTGCCCAGCGGGATCTCGAGCGCCTCGGCCACCTCGGGCGCCGTCATGCCCTCGATCTCCATCAGCACGAACACGGCGCGCTTGTCGGCATCGAGGCCGCGCAGCAGGGCGGCGAGGCTATGGGCCGCGTGCGCGCGCGCGAACGGCTCTTCGATGCCCTCGGGTCGCTCGTCGTCGGCGGGCACGAAGCGACGGGCGCGAGCGTCGGCCGAGCGTCGCTGACGAAACGCGATGCGCCGCGCGATGCCATACAGCCAGCTGCGCGCGCTGCTGCGCCCCTCGAAGCTCGACCAGCGGCGATGGGCCGTGATGAACACCTCCTGCACCGCATCGTCGAGCGCGGCCTCGTGCACGCCGAGGCGCCGCAGCACGCGGCACACGAAGTCGCAGTGCGCATCGAACAGCTCGGCGATGCGACCCGCGGGATCGTCCGCGGCCAGCGACTGCGGTGAGTGCGATGCGGCGAGCGATGTCATGACGACGCCAGAGACCTTCTCCTCAGGGTAGCCGCACGGACACGTGGACGCCGAGTCGCACCGCCACGGGGGCCACCTCGTGCACGGGCCCGGCCTCGGCGGTGGCGAAGCGATGCCGCCGCAACGGCACCACGAGATCGAGCAGGGCCCCCACGCGGAAGCGGGGGCTCACCCACCACTGCGGTCGAGCGCTCGCGACCACCGCGACCCACCATGCATTCACGGTGCTCGGGTGCTGCAGGCCCGTGCCCACCGCTCGTAGGTCGCCGAGCTCGAGGCCACCGCACAAGGGCAGCGCCAGCCGCCCCTGGCTCGGCACGCCGCAGCTGCGGACGAGACCCGTGAACAGGCGAAAGCGGCCGCCCACCGCCGGGGATTGCTCGCTCACGCCATCGGGGCCCAGCGAGGCGAGGGCGCCGAGCTCGAGGCTCGCGCGCGGCCAGCCCAGCCCGCCCGTGAGCTCGAAGGCCGCCGCACCGCGCGGCAAGATCCCGAGCTCGCCCGCGGCGGCGAGCCCCACGATTGCGCGGGGCCGCGGTCGTCGCGAGGGGCTCGGCGCGGAGTCGGAGTCGGAGGCGCGTAGCGCCGGCGCAGGCGAGCGCGTGGGCGCGGGCGAGCTCGGCTCCGCGACCTCGAGGACCTCGGGGAGCTCGACCTGCTCGAGCGAGGGCGCCGCCTCGCGGGATGCGATCACCTGCGCCACCGCGACCGCATCGAGCTGCACCGCCACCACCAACGCCACCGCCTCGGTGAGCGTGGCGCAGTCGCGGCCCTCGAGCGTGCGACGCAAGGGAGCGGCGCTCGAGGAGCCCGGGGTCTCGAGCTCGAGCGAGACCTTCCACTGCACCCCGCTGCGCTCGGCCCCGAGTGAGAGCCGCGCCGCGGGCATCGCTTCGCGTCCGCTGAGGCTCGCCACCCGGGTCGGCAGCGCGTGCGCCTCCACGCACGCCGGGCTCGTGTCCCAGCGGGTCTCGAGCCCCACGGGCGGGCTCGCCGACAGCAGCAGGGCGATCAACGAGCCAAGCACACGCGTCGCGATTATCGGCGCTGCGGCGAGGCCGAGCAATGCCGTCCCGCGCCCGCGACTTCATTGCGGCAGGATCCACATCGCAAGCCCGTAGTCGGCGAGCGGCATGTCCGTGCACGTTGGCTCTGGCGTCGCGCTCGCCGAGGTCACGCTCGCGCGGTAGAGGTCGCTCGGGCCCTGGCTCTGCATGATGCCCTCCTGCCCCTCGTGCAGCAGCAGCAGGAAGTCGGGACCGATCCCCACGTTCAGCGCGCGTGGCTCTTCGTTGCACTTGGTCTGCGGTCCCCCGCACTCCGACTCGGCCACGCCCACCGCCAGGTTCGAGCGCCACGGTCCAGGCATGACATCGCCGACCTGCTCGCTCCACGTCGACGAGATCGGGTCGACGTACTCCGCCTGCACCAGATCGAGCAGCTCGAGCCCGCTCGCATTCTCGAGCACGAGCCAGCCGTTCCAGCCCATGCCCCACCAGTCGAGCACCAGCTTGAGGCGAACCTCATCGCCCAGCGCCTGGGTCACCTCGTTGTAGTCGACGGTGCCGGTCAGCTCGATCACCGGCGCGAGACCACCCTCGACCTCGGCATCCCCGTCGATGCGACCGTGCACCGTGCACTGCAGCGGCACCGACCACACCGGGTCGCCGACCTCGGGCGTCGCCACGCTGATCTCGCCCACCGTGCACTGGCCATCGAGGATCGCCACGAACGATGCGTCTACGCCGGCGAGCGGGCTGAAGCTCGTGCCGTTGGGCTGCCAGCGCACGTAGTCCGGGTCTTGTGCACAGCTCGGGTCGCCGTCGGTGGCGTTCGCATCGTCGGTCGCGTCGTCGGTCCCGGTCCCGGGCACTTGGCCCGTCGCCGTCGGGTCCCCGACGCTCGTCCCCGACTGGCTGTTGCCGCTGGTGCCGCTGGGCTCGGGGTCGGTCTCGCTACCGGTGCCTGCGCTGCTTCCGGTCTCCTCGGCGGTCTCGCCGAGCCCGTGGGTCAAGATGCAGGCGGGAAGCGCCATCACGGCGCCCAAGCAAGGGATCAATCCAATTCGTCGCATGGGTATAGTCCTCTAAGAGCGCCCCCGTAGGGGCTCATCGAGGTTGGTCTCACGGCGGAGGGTGATTCCATCGAACGAATTTCGAGAATCTTCGGATCCGCGATCTGCGCAAAACGCGCAGTCCTCGATATCGCGGCTAGCCCCGCGATTTCTCGAGCGTGGGCCGATCCGACCACGGCCAGTGCAGCTCGACGCCCCGCTGCCGCAGCACCACCGATGCGATCCCCGCGCCGAGCAACACCAGCAGCAACACCACCGTGGCGATCGTGCCCCAGTCGCGCGGCGGCGCCGGCTCGTCATCGTCGAGATCGAGCTTGCCGCTCTCGCTCTCGTCCCACGCGGGTGCGAGCCCGGGCGTCGGCGTGGGCACTCCGCCCTCGCGAGTGCGAGCGCTCCATGGCGCCCGCCCCCGCGGCGGCGCCTGAACCTCCGACGCCGCCGGCTTGGGTCCGCTGCCCTCGCGCCGCCGCACCCCCGGACCCCCCGCTTCGCGACCACGCGGCACCACCACCGGACCGTCGCTCGTGCTGGGGATGGCGAGCAGCGCCTGCTCGACGTCGGCCATGGTCTCGTAGCGATGCTCGGGCTTCTTGGCCAGCAGCGTGAGCACCACCAGCTCGGCCGCCTCGGACAGCTCGGGCACGAGCACGCGGGGGCGCACGGGCGGCTCGCTCAGGTGCCGCGCCAGCACCTGGAACTCGTTGCGCCCGCGAAACGGCACCTGCCCGGTGAGCAGCTCGTAGGCCATGATGCCCAGCGCGTACATGTCCGTGTACACACTCGCCGGCTTGCCCTCCGCGAACTCGGGCGCGAGATAGGCCAGCGTGCCCACGAGCTCGCCGGTCTGCGTGAGCTGCTTGCCGGCCACCCCGCTGTGGCTCGCGCTCGCTTCCTCGCCGATCTTGGCGATACCGAAGTCGAGCAGCTTCATGCGCTCGGGCAGCCCGGCCCCGGCAACCTCGCACACGAAGCAGTTGGCGGGCTTGATGTCGCGGTGGATCACGTTCTGGCGGTGCGCCTCGCGGAGCGCCGCCACGGCCTGCAAGAGGAAGTGCCGCGCCCGTGGCCACGGCAGCGGGCCATCGCGTACGACGATCGCCTTGAGGTCGGCGCCCACCAGCAGCTCCATCACCAAGTAGGCCGACTCGTCGGAGGTGGTGCCCACATCGATGATCTCGACGACGTTGGGGTGCTTGATCCGCGACGCGGCGCGGGCCTCACGCATGAAACGCCGACGGTGCTTGGGATCCGACGCGAGCCACGGGTGCAGCACCTTGACCGCCACATCGCGACCCAGCGAGCGATGGCGGGCCACGTAGACCGTTCCCATGGCACCCTCGCCGAGTCGGCGGACCAGCACGTAGCGGTCGTCGAGCGTGGTTCCAGACAGATCGGTGCCAGCGGAGCTCATGAGCCGAGGGCGGACCCGAGGGGCGGGCCACCAGCGCGAGTGACAGCCGCCAGTCCCGGTGGTCGGAGCGCGATCCTAGCACGACGCCTGCTCGTCGCCGCGCTTCCGGAGCATCCGCCCGAGGCCACGAGAGGGCGCGCTCGGCCGAGCCGGCCTAGGGGGTGTCCCTCATTGCCACGCGAGCGGGTAACACCGCCCCCGGGCCGCATTGCTGCGTTGCTCGTCAGTCACTTGTACCCGACAAACTCCCTCCTCGCGCCTTGCCCTGCGGCCCGCTGCCGGCGTTCCCCACTCACGTGGCATTGAGGGACACCCCCTAGTGCTTGTGCGCCTGAAAGTTGACCATCGCGTTTTCGTGGGCCTTGCGAACGACTTTGGCCCGCCGTTGCTCCATCCGCGGGGCGGGGAGCGGTCCGCTGGCGCTGCCGCTGCCCGCTGCCCCCTCGGTCGACTCGAGCTCGCCAGCCAGCTGCTCCATCTCGTCGACCTGGCTGCGCAGGCGCTCGTCGTCGAGCCGGCTTGCCGCCTCGGCGGCCAACGGCGCCGCCTGCTGGAGCATCTCCTTGGCATCGAGGTCGTTGCCCTGGCGGTAGAGCGCGACCGCCTCCAACGTGAGTGCGGCTGCTCGTGCGCTCTCGATCTCGCGCTCCACCGCAGGGTCGATCGCTTCGGCGAGCAGGGCCATGTTGGTCTCGGCTCGCGCCGACAGGAACACCGCGTGATGATCGACCATCGTACGAGTCCGCGGGTCGCGATACGTGAGCGTGCCGTCGAGCAGCTCGACCATGGCGCCGCCGCGGTGCGGACCAACCGAGAGCCGCACCACCACCACCCGCTCTTCGCCGCGGCTGAGATCGCCGAGCCAGAGCCGGATCTGCGGCTGCGGCACCACATACGACTGGCCCACGATCTCGCGGATCTCGACCCCGGGACCGGTGGTGAGAGTGAGGGTGAGCTCGTTCGCCGCGATCCCCTGCAGCCTGGCGTTCTCCTCGCGAAACAGCCCCACGAGCT
>JBFIJN010000586.1:0-5037 GCA_041600735.1 Nannocystaceae bacterium | reverse complement strand
GGAGCTCGAGGCGCGGCCGCTCGCTTCGCGCCCCGGAGGGCGCGTACTTGGCCGCGTTGTCGACCAGGTTGAACAGGATCTGCTCGAGCGCCGCTGGATCCACCCGCACGGCGACGCGGGAGAGCTCGGGCTCCAGCTCCACGTCGAGCTCGAGCCCGGCGCTGCGGCTGCGCTCCTCGAGGCGCTCGCGCACGCGCTCGACGAGCGCGCCCACGGTGAGGGTCTCGGGGGTGAGCGGCGCGCGGTCGGACTCGATGCGCGCATAGGCGAGCACGTTCTCCACCAGGTCGCCCAGGCGGTCGGCCTCGCGGCGCAGGGTCGCGAGGTAGCGGCTGCGCTTGTGCTCGTCGACCATGCCTTCCTCGAGCATCTCGGCGTACATGCGAAACTTGGTCAGCGGGGTGCGCATCTCGTGGGTCACGGCCGAGACGAACGAGGCGCGCCGCTCCGAGAGCGCCAGCGCCGAGCGCAGCACCGCGAACACGGCGAGTGCCGCGACCACGAGGCCGAGCCAGGCGAGCGCGAGCGAGGGGGTGAGCAAGCCGGGGGCGAGCTCGAGCGCGGGCGCGGGACCGGGCTCGAGGCGCACGGGGAGCGTGGCGAGCAGGTGCTGCACGTCGGGGTGACCGGGGCGGGTGGGCAGCAGCCGCGCGCTGGGCAGCGCGTCGCGGACCGGCTCGAGCATGCGCTCGCGCAGCCGGGGCCAGTCGAGCCAGCTGCCGTGCAGCTGCGGGCGCGAGCCCGTCGTGACCCGACGTACGAGGATCAGCTCGTCGCCGATCCACAGCGGTCGCGCGGGACCGCTCGCGGTGGTCGCGGCCGCTCCTCGGTCGAGGCCGTAGCTGCCGGTCGCTAGCGACGACGAGTAGTTGCCGAGGTTGTCGTCGACCGCCTTCATCCGGTTGGAGAGCTCGTTGACGTTGCGGTAGGTCTGTTGCTCGCTGCCGTAGAAGTCGCCGCCGGGCTTGCCCGCATCGAGCGCGGCTTGCAGCACGTCGCTCGACGCCGCGGGATTGTCGAGCAGCTTGCCCTGACCCTCGGCGAGCGCCGGGGCGGCGGCCCACAGATCCACGCCATGGAGCACGCGATCGAGCGCCTCGGCGGTGGCGTCGTCACCCGAGCTCAGCAGCTGCAGCGCGCCGTCGGGCTCGAGCACGAAGCGCGCGCGAACCTCGGGGGGGCGCGGCAGGGTGAGCGCGACCGCAGGGGCCTGGGCGAGGGCGGCGACGGCTGCGATCTCTTGCGAGAGCAGCGGGGAGACCTCGCTGTCGAGGCGCCACAGGGCGAGGCGCACCTGCTCCTCGTGGGCGCCAAGCCGCTCGGCGGTCACGCGCTGCTGCTCGAGCCCGGAGAGTCGCGCGGTGACGCCGGTCATCACGGCCACGAGCACGAGCAGCGCGGCGCCGAAGACGAGCCAGGGGCCGCGGGGTCGCTTCACGTGGACACCTCGCCGCGCTCGCCGAGCTCGCCGACCTCGCCCAGCATGTAGCCCTTGCCGCGCACGGTGAGGATCACCCGCGGCTCGCCGGTGTCGCGCAGCTTGTCGCGCAGGCGGGCCACGTGCATGTCCACGGTGCGCGTCTGCACGCGGCTGGGGTCGAGGCCCCACACCTCGCGCAGCAGCTCGTCGCGGCCCACCGCGCGGCGGGCGTTGTGGGCGAGGTGGGCCAAGAGCGCCTGCTCGCGGTCGGACAGCGCCTCGCGCGTGCCATCGTCGAAGCACACCTCGCGACGCGCGAGATCGATGTGGCCCTCGGGGATCGGCCACTGGGTGGCGGCGGGCTCGGGCTCCGCGCTCGAGGCCGCGCAGCGGCGCAGCACCGCGTCGACCCGCGCCAGCAGCTCGCGCACGCTGAACGGCTTGACCACGTAGTCGTCGGCGCCCATGCGAAGCCCACGCACGCGGTCGGCCTCGCGCCCCCGCGCGGTGATGATGATGACGGGCAAGTGAGGCTTGAGCCGCCGGACTTCCTTGAGCACGTCGAGCCCATCACCGCCGGGGAGCATGAGATCGAGGAGCACGAGATCGCAGTGGCTGCGCAGGGCGGCCTCGGCACCTTCCGGGGCGGTGGCGGCCTGCAGCACCCGATGACCGCCGAAGCCCAGCGCATCCACCAGGCCTTCGCGGATGGCGGGGTCGTCCTCGACGACGAGGACGACGGAGGGGCGCGGGGCGGCGGCGGTCATGCGGTGGGCTCGATGGTAAACCCGGCGTTCCTGGCTTGCTGGAGGATGGACTCGACGATCGCGGTGTCGAGGCGCGCCGGGCCCTCGGCCTGGTCCTTCACCGCCGCGACGTGCTCGGCTCGCGCTTGCGCCAGCTTGGCGAGTCGCGCCCGGATCGACTCGCGCTCGCTCCGCTTGCCGTCGACCCAGCGGTCGAGCTCGGCCGTCGACAGCCCGCGCGCTTCCTCCGGCAGCTCGCCGCGGTCCACCTCCGCGAGCGTCACCGTGCGGCTGTCGAGCGCATCGACGAGGTCCCAGCTGGGGTTGCGATAGTTACCGTTGGATTTCGCCACCGCGCGCTGCACCGCGCTGCCATGCCCGCTGCTGACCGCGTTGCCGTCCTGCGCCAGCTGGTTGTCGAGCCCCCACTGGCCCTCGCGGCCGTAGCCCACGTAGGTCTCGTTGAGCGCGAGCCCGAGGCGGGCGATCTCTTCGTCTTGGGGCGCCGCGATGTGGACCGCGACCGCGTCGTGATCGATCTGCAAGAAGCGCCCGCCCGCGAGCGCGGCCGCATCGGCCCAGCCCACATCGGGGGCTCCGCCGCCCGTGCAGTTGACGGTGTTGACCACGATGCCGCGGCTGCGCGCGCGCTGGATCGCGCCGCGCCAGTCCACGGGCCCCTGCTCGAGCTCCTCGTTGCCCGCGATGTAGATCACCTTGAGACCGCCCTCGCGCCACTCGAGCTCGTCGAGCGAGCGCGCGATCGCCTGACCGGCGTGCTCCGATCCGCCCATCGTGTCGAGCTCGAACAGCACCTGCGCCACGCGATCGAGCTCAGTGGTGAACGGCGAGACCTGGCGGATGAACCCCGTCTCGAACGGCAGCTCGCTGTTGCCATACTCGTAGAGCGCGATCTCCAGCGTGGGGCGCTGGCCGTGCAGCGTGGCGCTGTCGAGCGCATTGGCCACGCTCCACAGCTGGCTGCGCGCCTGGTCGATGAGGCCGTCCATGCTGCTGCTGGTGTCGAGCAGCAGCGCGATCTGGATCGTGGGCGCGCTCGCGACGACCGGGGCGGCGGCGGGGATGGGCGGCGGAGTCGTGAAGGTGTTGATCTCGGCCGGGTCGAGCTCGGCCGTCTTGGTGGGACCCCAGCCGCTGCTGGCGATGGGCCACGCGACCGCGGCGAGCAGCGCGGCCGTGCTCGCGAGGAGCACCGTCTCGAGCGGGGTGCGGGCGCGGGCGCGGGGTGGCGCCACGGAGACGGGCACGAGCGCCTCGTCGAGCTCGGGGTCTTCCTCCTCGGCACGGGCCGGGGCGGGGCGCTGGGCGCGGGGAAGGGTGGGATCGAAGGGACGGCGGGCGCGCGGGCTCATGATCCCAAGGTACGCGCGAGGCGTGGCCGCTCCGTAACGGGTTCGTAACCGGGTGTAACCTCGCGCGCGTGGATGTCCCCCGCCTCCGTCTCGGACGCTCGCTGGTCCGCACGATCCGCCGCGGACACCCGTGGGTGTACCGCGACGCGCTCGATGGCCGGATCCCCGCGCCCGGCACCGAAGTGGCGCTGACCGACGAGCGCGGCCGCGTGGTCGCGCGCGGTCTCGCCGAGGCCGGGCCGATCGGCGTGCGGCTGTGGACCGTGGGTGACGATGCGGTCGACGATGCGTTGATCGCCGCGCGCTTCGATGCCGCGGTGGAGCTGCGCAAGCGGATCGCGCCGCGCCAGACCGATGCCGTGCGGCTGGTGCATGGCGAGGGCGATCGAATGCCGGGCGTGGTCGTGGATCTCTACGGGCCGCACGCCGTGCTCTCGCTCGATGGGGATGCGGCCGCGAGCCGGCGGGAGCAACTGTTGAGGTTGCTGCGACCGCGGCTGCGGGCGCTGGGGGTGCCGACGATCATCGTGCGCGCCGGGCCGCGGGGCGAGCGGACGGTGGAGCACGTGGAGGGACCGCCGCCGCCCGAGGTGGTGGAGGTGCGCGAGCAGGGGATGGTGCTGTGCGCGGATCTCATGCGCGGGCAGAAGACCGGGTTGTTCTTGGATCAGAGGATCTCGCGCGCGACCGTGCGGCGGCTGGCGAAGGGACGGCGGGTGCTGGACTTGTATGCGTACGTCGGCGGGTTCTCGGCCGCGGCCGGGAAGGGTGGCGCGGCGGAGGTGGTGACGGTGGATCTGGCGAAGCCTGCGATCGCGCTGGCGAAGCGCACGTGGGCCGCGAATGGGCTGCCGCGGGAGCGGCAGCGTGCGATCGCGGCGGATGTGCCCGAGTTGTTGAAGGAGCTCGCAGCGGCGGGGGAGCGGTTCGATGTGATCGTGGCGGATCCGCCCAGCTTTGCGCCTTCGGCTGCGGCGAAGGACAAGGCACTGAAGGCGTACGAGCTGCTGCACCGCGCGTGCCTGGAGTTGTTGGCACCCGGGGGGATGTTGTTGGCGGCGAGCTGTAGCAGTCACGTTGGGCGCGACGCGTTCGAAGAGGTGCTCGCGCGCGCGGCCGAGGGGCGGCGAGTGGTGCTGCAGGTGATCGATCGCTGGGCCGCGCCGCCGGATCATCCGCGACTGCTCGGGTTTCCCGAGGGGGACTACTTGACGGTGACGCTGGCGCGAGTGCTGGGGTGAGCGGGGAGTGCGCGGCAAATCGGACATCAATGTCCGATTTGGCGGGGGCGAGGCGGGGCCTGGAACGCTGTACGTGGGCGTGGATGGGGGATTGGTGGTGGTGTCGTTCGATCGGGGTGACGAGGGAGGTCGTTTCGATCGAGGGCCGCGATCGGGGGGTCCAAGGATAGTTCGTTTCGATCGAGGGCCGCGATCGGGGGGTCCAAGGATAGTTCGTTTCGATCGAGGGCCGCGATCGGGGGGTCCAAGGATAGTTC
>JBFIJN010000585.1:0-5045 GCA_041600735.1 Nannocystaceae bacterium | reverse complement strand
GTGGTCGAGGGCGTGGACGAGGGCCGCGCGGTGGCGCTGCGCGAGGGCCACGAGCAGCGGGTGGGCACCGCCGCCGATTGCGAGCTCGTGCTCACCGACGAGCGCGTCTCGGCCCATCACCTGCGCGTGCGCCCCGACGGCGATGGGTTCGAGGTGCACGACGAGGGCAGCACCAACGGCACCTACTACCAAGGCTCGCGCATCGACCGAGCCCGCCTGCCGCCCGGGGCCTCGCTCAAGGTGGGGCGCACGGTGCTGCGCCTGCAGCCGCTGGCCGAAGCACTCGAGCTCCCGCCCAGCCGCGCGCGACGCTTTGGCGAGCTCGTGGGTGAGAGCCTAGCGCTGCGCCAGGCCTTCGCGGTGCTCGAGCTGGCCTCGCGCTCCGACGTGACGGTGCTGCTCGAGGGGGAGACCGGCACGGGCAAGGAGCTGGCCGCACGCGCGCTGCACGAGGCCAGCGCGCGTCGCCGCGGTCCGTTCGTGGCGGTCGATTGCGGGGCGCTGCCCGAGTCCCTCGTGGACTCGGAGCTGTTCGGACACGTACGCGGGGCGTTCACCGGGGCCACCACCGATCGCACCGGGGCGTTCGCCCGCGCTCGCGGGGGCACGCTGTTCCTCGACGAGATCGATGGCGTGCCCGCAGCGGTCCAGGCTCGGCTGCTGCGCGCGCTCGAGGAACGTGCGATCCGCCCAGTAGGAGCCGATCGCGAGCTCCCGGTCGATCTGCGCCTCGTGGTCGCCTCGCAGGCGCCGCTGCCCGCCCGCGTGGCCGAGGGCCGCTTCCGCGCCGACCTCTTCTATCGCATCGCGGTGCTGCACCTGCGGCTGCCCTCGCTGCGCGAGCGCCGAGAAGACATCGCGCCGATCGTGGCCGAGCTGCTGCGCCTGCGCGGGCTCGCCCCCGGGGGTGTCGACGGCCCCAGCCTGGAGCGGCTGTGCGCCCACGACTGGCCGGGCAACGTCCGCGAGCTTCGCAACGTGATCGATCGCGCGATCGCTCTCTCTCCCGGCGCCGAGCGCTTCGATCAGCTGCGCCTCGCCGTCGGTGCGGCTCACGGCAGCCCCGATCCGCTGACCGTGCGCACCGATCTGCCGTTCGCCGAGGCCAAGGCCGCCGTGATCGAGGCGCTCGAGCGCCGCTACCTCGGCGAGCTGTGGGCCGAGAGCGACGGCAACCTCTCGGCCGCAGCCCGCCGCGCGGGCCTCGATCGCAAGCACCTGCGCACGCTGCTGCGACGCCACGGGCTGCTGCCCAGCGAGTCATGATCCAACCACGCGAACCACGACCGCGGTGAGGTTGTCGGTGCCTCCCGCGGCATAGGCCGCGGCCACCAGCGCCTGCGCGGCCTCGCCCGGGCACGGCCGCTCGAGCTCCGCTTCGATCTGGGCCGGCGACAGCGGCTCCCACACCCCGTCGGAGCACAGCAGCAGCACATCGCCCGCTCGCAGCCGCCCCGCGACCACCTCGGCCCCGAGCTCGCCCGGCATGCCCACCGCCCGCGTGAGCATGTGGCGGAACCCGGCCGAGTCCACCGCCTCGTCGGCCATGCCAGCGCGGCGCGCTTCCTCGGCTACGGAGTGATCGATCGTCAGCACCTCCAGCTCACCCTCGCGCAATCGATACACGCGACTGTCGCCCACGTGCCCCACCGCCAGCCACTGCCCGCTCCATGCCACCACCGCCGCCGTCGAGCCCATCCGCGAGAGCACGCCACGACGGCGCTCCTGCACCGCCTCGTGCGCCTGCAGCAGGCCCACCCCCACCAGATCCACCAGCGGCTCGATCGAGGGTCGCGGTGCGTGGGGCCAGGTTGCATCGGGGTCGCAGCAGATCCGATCGAACAGCTCCACCAAGCTCTCCACCACGAGATGACTCGCGACCTCGCCACCTTCGTATCCACCCATGCCATCGGCCACTGCGACGAGGCCGAGATCGGGGCGCACGACGTGGGCATCCTCGTTGTTGCGACGACGACCGACATGAGTGAAGGCACTGCAATGGATCTCCATGCCCCCTGAAGAAGCGAGCGCCGTGCCACGCCCAACTGCGCGAGATCAGGGGCTCGCCTGGGGATTCGACCCCCAGTCACTGGCTTCGCGGCGCGATCGCCTGGGGAGGCCGCACCCCACCCCGCGGCGCTCCGACGCCTGTTCTGGCGCAGGTCGAGTCACTGCGATCGATTCAGCACAGTGCGGGAGGTTACATGTGGCTCGAATCTCGGGACGATGGTGCAACCAGTCGGGCTTCATCGCGACTACCCCGATCGATCCGGTTTCAGCCGGTCAGGGGGCATGGGATGATGCGATTCATGGGATCTCGAGGACTGATCGCCTTGGTGCAGGGCCTAGCATTGGTCGCCGCCCCGATGACCGCCACGGCCGCACCACTGCACGTCACTTCGCTCGTGCTCGCGGCCGCGCCCGCAGCAGGGGTCCCCGAGGGCTTCGCCGGCGCGCGCAAGGCCGGAGATCGCTACGCGAAGGACGGCGATGACACGGCCGCGCTCGAGGCCTGGCGCGTTGCCTACGGACGCGCACCGGAGGGAGCCAAGGGGGACGAGGCGCGCGAGACTCTGCTGCTCGACATCGGCCGCGCAGAGCGACGCCTGTACGAGTCGAGCCAGGATCCAGCGTGTCTGCGACGGGCCGAGCCCGCCTTGCAGGGATACCTCGCCGCCAATGCCACGCGCACCGGCGACGACGAGAAGGCCGCGGCCCAGCGCGCCGAGGTCGAGCGCGAGCTGGAGGAGATCCGCTCGCGGCTCGCCGTGATCGACAAACCGCCCGAGCCCGAGCCCGTGCCTCCTCCACCCGTGGTCGCTCCCGCGCCGCCCCCCCTCGCGCCGCCCGATCCGGTGCTGATGGACCAGCGCCGGCGGGCCAACGCGATGGTGGCCGCCGGAGGCGTGTTCGTGGGCCTCGGCGGCATCTCGCTGGTGCTCTTGGCCATGCCCGCAACCATCGCCGGGGCGATCGCCGACGACCGGGCGGACAACAGCCCCATCCTGGTCTCGGAGTCCGAGCTCCGCGGTCGCGCGGACCGGCGCTTCTTCTTCGCCAAGGTCGCGGCGCTGGCGGGCCTGGGCAGCGCCGCGCTGGGCGGCGTGCTGCTCGGCGTCGGGCTCAGCCGCCGCAAGCGGATCGACAGCGACATCCAAGATCAGCAGCGACGACCGCAGGCCCACGTGTCGCCGTACTTCTCGCCGGACTCGGCCGGGGGTGCGCTCACGGTGCGCTTCTGATCGTCGACTCCCCAAGATCGATCACCCAGGCCCGCGCCCCCACGCGCTCGATCAGCGCGCCCGGCAGATCCACCCACTCCACGCCCGCATCGAGGATCTGGGCGTCGGCCGTCGCCACGACCGCATCGCTGCCGACCAGCACGCGATCCGGATCCCACACCAGCTCGACCTCCCACGGCAGGGCCTTGGCCTCCGCCAGCTCGCGCAGCAGGCCCGCGAGACGCCCGCTGTTCGACACCGGGCGATCGAGCAGCCACACCACGGCGCGCGCGGGGGCCAGCAGCTCGGCGAGGGCCTCGAGCACCTCGCTCGTCTCCTCGACGCGGCCGTAGGTGCCGTGCACCGACGCGAGATCGCGGTGCGCCCCGTCGCGACCGCGCAGCACGACACCGCCGCTGCACACGGTCTCGCCCCCGATGATGGTGTTGAAGCCGTCCACGTGAACCACCCGCCCCGCGAGCCTCGTCGTCTCCACCCGGCGGGCCCGACGAGCCGCTGCGACCGGCTCTGCCGCAGCGCAGCGCGAGACCGCCTTGCGCTGACGAGCGGTGAGCGCGTGGCGGTCACCCACCAGCGCCAGCGCCGAGCGCTCGGCGTAGCCGTGGCCGAGCAACCACGAGAGCTCTGCAACCGCGCTGCGCAGCGCCGCGAGCTGCTTGGGGGCGAAGCACTTCGCGTCCTCCGGCGCCGGCCCTCGATGCCCCCGCGTCATGCGATCGCACGATCCTCGCCAGAAGCTAGGCCTAGACCTAGAACCCCTGGTTCGCCAGGTAGGTGCGGATCTCTTCGGGCCGCGCCGCGATGAAGTTCAGCAGATCCTGGTGCCGCGCCTGGAACGTGCCAAAGCCGTACTCCTTGCGCGGGTCCGCCATGATGTAGGGCGAGATCTGCGTGAACACGAGCTCTGCACGGCCCGCCATGTCGGTGGATTCGAACAGGTCGGTGACCTCGTGCAGCCGCGCCGCAAACGCGGCCTCGCACGCGGGCTCGGCCAGGCAGCGCGTCGCCAGCACGCCATCCACGTCGAACGGGTCCACGTCGGTATTGAACGTCTGGTCGATCCCGGTCGAGATCAGCGTCCACAGCCCGGTGGAGGGATCGTGATAGACGCGATAGTTGTTTTTGATGAAGAACGCATAGTTGTCCCAGTGCCCGATCACGCTCTCTGCCGCCCATGTGGTCAGCAGGCGGTCGAAGTCGAAGATGCCCTCGATGGCCGGGTAGAACCCTCCATTGGGCAGCGCCTCGACCTCCTCGACCATCGCGCGGAGCAGCGCGTAGTCGAGCGGATCGGCGCCCGGCGGGGGCACGCTGCACGCCTTGGGCGCGAACTCGCGGGTGAGGCAGGCCGAGTCATCGTCGTCGGTGGGCGGCAGGTTGCCGGGGATCAGATCACACCAGTACGTGCCCTCGTAGAGCATGCCGTCGTTGGACTCGAACCACCGCGAGAGGAAGCGGCGATCGATGGTCTCGACGTGCTGGTAGACCCCCCACAGCTGGTCGTTGACGAAGATCTGTACGTGGGCGATGCGCGGGGTCGGGATCCCGACGTCGCGGAAGTACGCGTAGCCCACGCGCTCGTGGCTCGCGGAGGTGTCCTGCACCCCGTTGTTGAACGTGAAGTGGGTCTGGCCGAGCAGGCGGCGCTCGAGGGGGCAGCCCGGCACGTCCTGGTCGTCCCACTCGAGGTTGACCTTGAACGAGGCCTTGCCGTTGAGGTTGCGCGACGAGCCGCAGCCGCCCTTGATCTTGATGCCGACCCCTTCGAATACCTGATCTTCGTAGCGCAGCGTGCCGGTGTGG
>JBFIJN010000584.1:0-5052 GCA_041600735.1 Nannocystaceae bacterium | reverse complement strand
GTGCCGCAGATCCGGCCGCGCCAGGCGCCGCAGCGCCGGCTCGCGATCGCCGACGTAGGTGGGCAGCATCGCGATCCCCAGCCCCGCTCGCGTCGCCTGCACCATCAGCGAGAGCGAGGAGAACAGCCCCCACGGGGGCACCTCGGGGTAGCTCGAGCCCGCGATCATCAGCTCGAAGATCTTGCGCTCCTCGAACGCGATCCAGCGCGGCTCCGTCCCCGGCCGCTCCGGGTCTCGACGGCTCGCGTGCGCGACCGCGACGTAGCTGGCCACCACCACCGGAGCCAACTTGGTGCCGATCAGGTGCTCGGGCGGCGGCACCCCGGCCCCGAGGGCGCGGACGGCGATGTCGGCCTCCCGCTTGGACAGATCGAAGAGACGGCCGTCGGTCGTCATCGACAGCTCGATCTCGGGGAACTCGTCGCAGAACGGAGTCAGCTCGCGGACCAGCACCTCCGAGACGTACTCATCGCAGCACGTGATGCGCACGGAGCCCGCCAGGCGCTCGTCTTGACCGACCAGCCCGCGCTCCAGCGCCGCCATCTCCCGCTCCACCCGCTCCGCTCCGGGGAGCATCTGCTGGCCCGCCTCCGTCAGCACGTAGCCGTCGCGGTTGCGATCGAACAGCCGCGCCGCGAGCTGGACCTCGAGCGCCTCGATCCGCCGGGCCACCGTCGAGTGGCTCACCCCCAGCGTCGCCCCGGCCGCGCGCACGGAGCCGAGTCGAGCGAGGGCGAGGAAGTATCGGACGTCATTCCAGTCCATCGGTGCGGCGAGCCGGACGGGCGCGGCCGAGGGTACCGCAGGGGTCGCTCCGCGGGGGCTCGTCGGCTGCGCCGACTCGCTCTAGATCGATGCCGGGTGCCACAGCACCTCGGGGTCGCCCATGCGATGCGCGACCGCGCGGCCCAGCACGAACAGGTAGTCCGACAGCCGGTTGAGGTAGCGCAGCGCCTCGGGCCGCACCTGCTCGCCCTCGCCGTCCATCAGCCGCACCGTCTCGCGCTCCGCCCGACGGCACACCGTGCGCGCCAGGTGGCAGCTCGAGCCCACCGGTCCGCCCCCCGGCAGGATGAAGCTCTGCAGCGGCGGCAGCGGCCCGTTCCACGCATCGAGCTCATGCTCGAGCTGCACCACGTGCCGCTCCTCGACCCGCAGCTTGGCCTTCTCGATCTCCGCCGTCGCCAGCTCGGCCCCCAGGTTGAACAGCTCTTGTTGGATGCGCGACAGCTGATGATCCATCTCGTCGAGCACCACCTGCGCCCCGGCCCGCCGCGGCTCGCGAGCGAGCTCGGTGCGCACGAGACCGATGCAGGCATTGAGCTCGTCGACCGCCCCGTAGGCATCGATGCGAGGCGCGTACTTGCGGACCCGGCCACCGCTCGCGAGCATCGTGTCGCCGGTGTCGCCGGACTTCGTGTAGACCTTGGAGATGTAGACCATGAGATCCTGACCGCTCGAAACGTACTGGAATTGCTGGCGGTCGAGCGAGGTGGATCGAGATTCGTTCAGCGCTCGAGGGAGAGGCGACGGACAGGGGTTGAGAGTCGGTGGGGTGGGTGGAGGGTGAAGGGATCGGACTGGGCGCCAATAGCGCCTACGCAACCGCATGGGGCGCCTTCGAGCTCGCTGTCGTACACGGATTCATCGAGACCGTTGGTGCGAAGTCGATCGAGGAACCCGCTCTCCTTCATCGTGGTCGGGGCTCATCGCTCCCGTGCTAGCCTCGACGCGGGAATGGTCAAGATCTACGACTACGTCGGCCCGATCGAGATCAAGGAAGCGGTGGCCGACGACGCCTCGGGCGTCTCGATCACGTCCGCCGATGACCTCCGTGCCTGGTCGGAGCAACAGGACGAATGGGACGAGGATCGGCTCACGGTGACTTTCGTCGTCGTGCCGAACGGTACAGCAAGGGTCGCTCCGCGAAGATCCGAGCATGTCGCTTGCGCGCTCGGCGGGCCGGTCCTGGCGGCTGGCGAGCTCACCGTGCGCTTGAAGCCACGGATCGAGATCGTCGAGGCTACGAACCAGTCGACGGGTTACTGCCCCGAGCCGGAGTGTTGGCAAGCGGCTCGCTCGGCGCTCACGGCCGCGGGCGTCCCGTGCCCGACCGAGCTTACGCACTCCTACATCTTTCGCCTATGTACACAGTGCGGCGAGCGGAACTTGATCAAGGATGATTGGTTCGAGTGCGACTCGTGTGGGCAGGATCTGGCGCGGGAGTGGAACTTCGACGAGATCGCGCCGCAGGAGGGCTGAAGTCCCGCAGCTCACTCCGGGCCCTTCTCGTTGGGGAGGCCGGCTCGCACCGACTTGGTCGTCGCCACGTGGACCTCGGCCCCCGAGCTACGCGGAGCTTCCCGGTGCGAGCAGGTCGCGGTGATCTGCGAGCGCGTCGGCGGTGAGCGAGGCAGAACGTCACGTCGACTACACAACAAGGACCGCAGCCACGGGCTCGACGAGAGCCGTGGCCACGGTCGCCGCACGGGCGACTAGAGGTGATTGAGCGCCTGGCAGCGCAGCGCGGCCTGCTCTGCGCCCTCCTGCTCGGCCGTCGCGATGTGCTCCCAGACGAAGGAGTCGTCGGTCGCACGGGTGTACCAGCCCAGGTTGCCCAGCTCGATGTTCAGGCGGGCCGCCGCGCACTGGGCCGCCGCCTGCTCGTCGGCGGTCTGGTCGGCCATCAGCACATCGACGAGGGTGGCCACATCGACGATGTGCTGGCCGCGGACCATGAACGGCAGCGCTTCCTCGAGTGTCGCCTCGAGCGTCACGTCGAGCGTGCTGCCCACATCGCAGCGCCACTCGGGCAGGCTCACGGGCGAGCCGAGCGGCTGGTCGAGCGCGAACGGGCGGGTCTCGGGGGTGATGTACACATGCGACGAGTAGACCTGGTCCTCGGGCAGGCCATTGACGCCCGGGTAGCGCAGCTCGACCAGGTGTCCCGCGTACCCGCGCGCGGGCGTCGACAGCACGACCTCGTAGGTCTGCGCGGCCACGGGATCGAGCACCGTGGGCTGCCACGCGTCGCCGATCGTCGGGAAGCGAAAGTCCGGGATCTCGTCCGTGGTGGCCACCCACAGCGTCACGCTCGTCGGCTCCTGGTCGGTCTCGATCGTGAGCACGCCATCGACGAGCTCTTCGGTCAGCGTGGGTCGCGGCTCCTCGGCCAGGATCGCCTGGTACCAAGCGACGAGCCCCGCGAGGTTGTCGTCGAGGTTCTCCCCCAGGCTGTGCGACTCGTTGGGGATGATCCGCTGCGGCGCCTCCCCTGGGATCTCGTGCAGGAATGCGCGCGCCGCATCGGCGAGGAAGAACTCGTCACCGCTCGCCTGCACCACATAGTGCGGCATGGTCAGCGCATCGACGTAGCTCACCGGATCGACGACCCCGCGCAAGAAGGACCCCTCGGGCGAGCGCACCTCTTGCAGCACGCGCTCGTCCACATAGTCCCCCGCGGCCTCGGCAAACGCCCCGTAGCTCTGGAACTGCTGCTCGGCCAAGTAGTCGAGGTGCAGCGCGCTGAAGACCCCGGGAACCACCGCCTCCACGCGATCGTCCGCCGCCGCCGTCAGCCAAGCCGTGGCGCCCCGCTTGGAGAACCCGGTCACGATGAACCCATCGGGGCTCTGCCCGGTCCTCCCCGCCAAGAACTCCTGCGTCGTGTCCATCGCCCGCACCGCCGCCTTGGTCATGGGGAAGTACGCCGCCCACGTGGGATCCTGCGTGTCCATGGCCTTGCGCCACGAGTAGGCCACGAGATCGTCCTCCGTCATCGGCTCGGGCCGGTCCGGCGCCGTCGAGGGCTGCGCCGGAATCTGTCCCAGCACCGCCACTGGCGTGCCCGTGGTGATCGCCACCTGGATGAAGATCGGCAGCTCGCCCACGCTCGGCAGATCTTCGGACACGCTCCCGCCCACGATCACCAAGTGTGCCTTGGTGGTGGTGGTCACATCTGGCACGACCAGCGTCATCCAGTGGCTCCACACCGATGGCGTGATCTCCTCCTCGGTGCGCCACTGCTGCGAGTCCATCTGGATGAAGTACGTCGAGTAGCCCACCCCCGCCCCCTCGCTCTCCAGCGAGTACGTGTACGCCGGATCCTCGCTCTGCACGAACTCGCGCAGCCGCTGCGTGCTGCCCGACGCCGCCGGCCACCCCATCGTCGAGCCCAGCGCCTGCACGTCTTCCGCCCCCGGCACGCACTCCGCCTCCCCCGTAGAGTCCGCCCCCGTGGAGGTCGCCGAGGTGGAGCCGGTGAGCTCCGGACCGTCGGTGGTGGAACCGGAGGTATCGTCGGCGGGCGGCGGGTCCGAGCACGCGGCGAGGAGCAGGAGCGGCAGGGCCAGGCGATGCAAGGGATAGGTCTCGAGCATGGGCCGCATGTTCGCAGATGAGGAGCCGTGAGCAACCCCGGAGGGAGCCTCGGGCTGAGGCCGCCGCGAATGGGAAGAGAAGACGAAGCGACTCATCGCCCGCATGGCGGCGAGGGCGGGATTGGATGATCTCGAGGCTCCCTAGAACGCCGCCTGAATCGCCCGCGCAATCTCCTGCGCGTCGCGACCGACGTCGCCGTCCGGGGTCCGCACGGCCTTGAGCGCGCACACCACCGCACGGGCAGCACAGACCGCTGCGGGCCACGTGTACGACTCCTCGCGACGACCGTCGCTCCACTCGTCGGACGAGGTCGCCGCGCTGGCGGTGAGGTGGGCGACCTCGAGGAACCAGAACCACATCGCGTCGGGCGCGGGGTAGAGATCCTCGTCCCACACGTTGAGCTGGCGCGAGGGGTCGATGCTCGTCTTCACCGCCTCGAGGGTCTCATCGCTCGGCGTGGCGAGCCAGGCCTCGACGCGACAGACCTGGGTGCCAGCCGCCTCGCCGTCCATGGACTCGGCACCTTCCTGAAAGCCGAACTCGATCGCCATGTCGCCGCCGAGCTCCATCACGCGCGGGTACGCGTAGCGGGCCGCCGCAGCGGCAGCGGTGACGAAGGCCGCGCGCCCGTGTCGAGCGAGGTCGAGCATCCACTGCTCAATCGCCTGCTCC
>JBFIJN010000583.1:0-5059 GCA_041600735.1 Nannocystaceae bacterium | reverse complement strand
TGGGCGAGATCGAAGGACTCGCGCTCAAGTTCATCGCGGATGCGAGCAAGCGTGCCGGGCACGACAAGGCTCCGCGGCTCACCCCCGAGGCGCTCGACTGGCTCACCCGCTATCCGTGGCCGGGCAACATCCGCGAGCTACAGAACACGATCGAGCGCGCCGTGCTGTTGACGACCGGTGATGTGATCACCCTCGAGCAGCTGCCGGTCAAGATGGAGGCCGTCGGTGCCGGGCCCGCCGCGGCTGGGCTGACCGGGCTGACCGGCCCATTTGCTGCCGTGCCGGCGCCCGTGGCGGGCGAGGATGATCCCGAGCGCGTGCGCATCATCGATGCGCTCGAGCAGTGCGCGGGCAACCAGACCCGCGCGGCGAAGATGCTGGGGATCTCGCGCAACACGCTGCTCGCACGCTTGGACCAGTACGGGCTCGCGCGGCCGCGCAAGCGCTAGCACTCGCACTCGCACTCGCACTCGCACGCGGGCCAGTGGGCTCGCTGCTGCGGCTCGAGAGCCCGGAAAATCCTGCGGTCGCGAGCGCCGCGGAGTAGCAAGCGTTTCACCCGGCGAGCACCGATCCACGCGGTCCCTCGGTGAGCCTTCCTGCTAGCTTCCACCCGTCGACGCAGCATGCTGCGGTCACCAGGGTGAACGATATGGAACAGAAAAAGGACGAGCGTGGATCAATGCGGATGTTCGATCTTCCGCATGGCGATCACAAGGCATTTGCCAAGGCCCTCACGAGGGCTCGGCAAGACTACGAGGTCAAGTGGTGGTGGAAGTATGGCCAGCCCAGAATCGACCTCATCCGCGCGACCCTCGAGGTCAAGACGGAAGTCGTCGGCCACGTGGTCTCCGAGGTCATGGCCCTCAATCGTGAAGGCGTGCAGGCGACGATGAAGGCCGGTCCGTACGGTGCCGAGTCGGTCCGCATCGATGTGGAGATCGCTCGCCCGACCGAGATGAAGCACTGAGCCCCTCGCCCCGAGCGGCGCTCTGCGCTCGCTCGGGGCGCTCTACTTGGTTCACCGCCCCGAGCGCACAGAGGAAGTCATGTCATGGGCCCCACCGGTGAAGCGGTCAATGTGATCCAGATCCATCCCACGCTGCGCTGCAATCTGCGGTGCAAGCACTGTTACTCGGTCTCCGGGCCCGAGCACGTGGATGAGATTCCGGTGGAAGAGCTCGAGGCGCTGCTCCCCGAGCTCGTCGACGAGGGCTTCAATGCGGTCGGCATCTCGGGTGGGGAGCCGCTCACCTATCGTCCACTGCCGCGGCTGCTGGCCTCGGCGCGTGCGCGCGGGCTGTTCACGACCGTCACGACCAACGGCTCGCTGCTCACGCCGCGCCGCCTCGGGTCGATCGCTCCGCACGTCTCGCTGCTCGCGATCAGCATCGACGGGACGCGCGAGACCCATGATCGCCTGCGCGGCGACGGGGCGTTCGATCGAATGCAATCGCACCTCTCGCATGTGCGAGCCGCCGGCGTGCCCTTCGCGCTGATCTTCACGCTCACCCAGCACAACCTTCCCGAGCTAGCGGGCGCCGCCGCGCTCGCCGTCTCCGAGGGCGCGCGCCTGCTTCAGATCCACCCGCTCGAGCAGGTGGGTCGAGCGCTGGAGTACGCCTTGGTGCCGCCCGACGACACCGAGCTCGCGTTTGCCTTCATGGAGGTGGCTCGACTCAAGCGACACTACGGCGACCGGATCGAGCTCCAGCTCGACGTGGCCGATCGACCGCTCGTCGAGCGCGAGCCCTGTCGCGCGTTCGCGGTGAGCACCCCCGAGCTCGCCGACATCGAGCACGTGCCGCTCGCCGCCCTGGTCTCGCCGCTGGTGCTGCAAGAAGACGGCGCCATCGTCCCGATCCAGCACGGATTTGCCCCCGACTTCGCGATCGCTCGCCTCGGTCGCGGCCGCTTCGCCCCGCAGGCGGCGCGATGGAAGCGCGAGCAGTATCCGAGGTTCCTCGCGCTGGGACGCCAGGTGTGGGACGAGCTGCGCCGGGGGCCGCCGCATCTGCCGTTCACGAATTGGTATGCGGCGATCACCGAGACGAGCCGCGCGGGGCGCCGGCTACCGCTGGTGCAGCACCAGGGAGCGGCGCACGGCGGGTGAGCGACGGCTAGCGCGCCGATCTGCCCGGTGTGTTCCTTGTCGATCGTCGTCATCATAGGATGGCGGCTCATGCGGACCGCGCTCGCCAAGAACCGCGACGAGGGGACTCCCTGGCCAGACGTGCTCGCCGAGCTCCTAGCGGGGGCCTTCGACCGCTCGGAGGCGCTGCGCCTCGAGACACCCGCACTTGAGCGAAAGCAGTGGGGGCAGTACTTCACCGCGCCTCCGGTCGCGGCGTTCATGGCGACTCTGCTCGACACCGCCGACCGCGACTGCACTCGCGTTCTGGACCCGGGGGCAGGGACGGGCATTCTCGGGATCGCGGCCGCGGTGCACCTCCTTGGTCGCGGTGTGCAGAGGGTAGAGCTCGTCGCTGTCGAGCCCGAGCCGCGGGCACGCGCGCAGCTCGAAGTCGCCCACGCCCGCGCGGCCGCGGTGTTGGGGCCCGGGTTCGTCTCATCGATCCTCGATACCGATGTACTAGCCCTCGCGGAACCCGAGCTGGGCACGCCAGTGCTCGCGCCGTTCGACGTTGTAATCGCCAACCCGCCCTACTTCAAGATGTCACCGGCCGATGGCAGGGCCGGCGGCTCTCCCAACATCTACACGCGGTTCATGGAGGTCTCGTCTCGGTTGCTCCTCCCGGGCGGTGAGCTCTGCTTCATCATTCCGCGTAGCTTCGCTTCCGGCCTCTATTTTCGCCCCTTTCGCCGCGACTTCCACCATCGGATGAGCTTGACCAGAGTCCATGTGTTCGAGTCGAGAAAGGACGCCTTTCGTGACGACGGCGTGCTCCAAGAGAACATCGTGGTGCGCTACCGGAGAGTGCAGCAGCAGCCGCAGCGGCCCACCATGCAAGACAGGGTCGCGGTTTCGTCTTCGGCGGGTATGGCCGATCTAGGCGACTGCTCGGTCGTCAATGTGCCCCGTCGCACGATCTTCGATCCCGCCGATCCGAACGCACTCCTCGCACTACCCGCCAACGACACCGACGTCGCTGTCTTGCGGCGTGTGCGGTCGTGGTCGCACAACCTCGCCGATCATGGACTCGAGGTCTCGACCGGACCAGTGGTGCCGTTTCGCGCGAAGGAACTGTTGTGCGAGAGTCCCAACGGGGCAGCGGTGGCCCCGTTGCTGTGGATGCAGCACGTGCGAGCCGAGGGGGTCACTTGGCCGCTTGCCGGTGGGTTTCGCAAGCCCGAGCACATCCTGGCAAGCGCCGGTGAGAGACTACTCGTGCCGAACTCGACCTACGTGTTGATGCGTCGATTCTCGGCCAAGGAGGAGGCCCGACGTCTGACCGCCGCACCCCTGCTTCGCGGACAGATCGGCGGGGCATGGCTCGGCCTGGAGAATCACATCAACTTCATACATCGACCGGGGGGCACGCTATCGGAGGATGAAGCACTGGGTTTGGCGGCGCTCTTCAACTCGCAGGTCCTCGACGCCTATTTTCGCGTCATGAACGGCAACACCCAGGTCAATGCTACCGATATTCGGGCGATGCCGCTGCCATCGCTCGCGGCGATCACTGCACTTGGTGCGGCCGTCCGCGGTGGTGCAACCGCAGACATGACGGAGACCTTGCTCGGTGTCGAAGCTCGATGACGCGCGTGAAGTCCTCGATGCGCTTGGTATGCCCAAGCGGCAGCAGAACGACAACGCCGCCTACACGTTGCTGGCGTTTGCGGATGTCGGACCGAGGACGCCGTGGGCCCGCGCTCGAGATGTCAGGCTGAAGCCTCATGATGTGATCATCTTTGCTGGCCGACGCTATAAGAAGAGGTACGCGGAGAACACGCGGGAGACGATTCGTCGACAAGCGATCCACCAGTTCGTGCAAGGGGCCGTGCTCCGGCGCAACCCCGACGAGCCAGACTTGGCGACCAATAGCCCGCGTACCCACTACGCACTCTCGGCTGAGGCCTTGGAGGTCTTGCGAGCGTTCGGGACTCCTCGTTTCGCGAAGGTCGCGGCCGCGTTCCGTGACTCTGCGGGCGGGGGGTTGGCTGGGGTCTATGCAAAGGCACGGAACCTCAGCGCAGTGCCCGTGACCCTGCCCGATGGAGGGCAGCTGATCTTGTCTCCCGGTCGACACAACGTGTTGCAGCGGGGGATCGTGGAGCTGTTCCTGCCGCACTTCGCTCCGGAGTTTCTGCTCCTCTACATGGGAGATACGGATCACAAGACACTTCATGTGGATGACGTTGGCTTGCGCCGCATCGGCGTTGCGATTGCGAAGCACGACAAGCTGCCCGATGTCGTTGCCTGGGATCGACGCCGCAATTGGCTGTTCCTGATCGAGGCGGTGACCTCCCACGGGCCCGTCACCGCCAAGCGGCAGATCGAGCTCGAGGCTGTGCTGAGGGGATGCAAGGCCGGTATGGTCTATGTGTCGGCGTTCCTGAACTTTCGCGAGTACAAGCGCCACGCGGACGAGATCGCGTGGGAGACGGAGGTTTGGCTCGCCGACATGCCGGGCCACATGTTGCACTACAACGGCGATCGATTCCTCGGCCCGCGACGGTGAGTTGCCGTCTTCAGCACGCTCTCTACCATGTGAAGGTCGGCCGGCGCCGATGTGCGCGGTGCTCACCCTCTCGAGCGTGACCGCGACCAGCACCACGGCCGCCGAGCGTGGTACGCTCAGCGAATGGCCGCTCGTGTGCACGGCTGGGTGTTTCTCGCGGTAGCGGCGGCCGTGGGCCCGCTCGGGTGTGATCGAGCGCCACCCCCCCGCGCGACGCTGAGCGGCTGGCCGCCGGGCGAGCCCGTCGAGATCGGCGGGTGCCGGTTCCTGCTCAGCGAGGCGAACATGTGGCACTCGAGCGAGTGGCACCTCGATGTGAAGCTCTCGGTCGAGGGCATCGGAACCGAGCCGGTGCACTGCGGCTTCTCGGTGCAGGCGATGACCGCGGCCAGCACGGCGCTGACGGTCGCGGCCAC
>JBFIJN010000582.1:0-5066 GCA_041600735.1 Nannocystaceae bacterium | reverse complement strand
TCGTCGACGTCGACGAGCGGTCCGCAGCCCGCGGCGATCAGCAGCGTCACGGGGGTCAGCAGGGCGAGCGCCCGCGCGCTGCGGCCGATCATGACCACCTCCGTCGCGTCACCGCACCCAGGCCCAAGCCGGCGAGCATCAGCAGCCACGCGGGGCCGGCGGGTGCGGTGGTGCAGCCGCAGCCGCCGACCTGGTCGCCGTCGATCCCAGGCTCGTCCGAGGTCGCCCCCGCGCCCGAGGTTCCGCCCCCGTCGCCGGGCATGCCGCTGCCGCCCTCGTCCCCGCTGCTGTCCGATCCGCCGGTTGCACCCGTGCCGTTGCAATTGGCTTGCGCGTTCCAGGCCTCGATCAAGGCATTGATCGTGGCGGTCTCGTCGACGAGCACGATCGGCGCGCCGCCTGCGGCTGCATACTCTTCGACGCGCTCGGCCCACGGCATCTCGTCGCCCCACGCTGGCCACACGCCGTCGAGCAGCCACACCATGCGACCGCCGGGCAGCCGCATCACGTCGCCGCAGCAGTCTTGCTGGCGCTCGGCCCCGTAGCGGCTGGGCACGTCGGCCAGCGCGTCGTTCTCGGCGAACATGGGATCGGTGGTCATCTCGTGCGGCGAGATCGTGGTGTAGAGCCGCGTGACATACGGCCACGTGGCGAGCAGCTCCTCGCCGTGCTGCATGGGAGCCACGATGCGCTCCTGGAAGGCGGCTGCGAACGCGGGCGCACTCCAGGCGCGGGGGTCGATGAGGCCCGCGTAGCAGCTGAGGCACGAGTAGAACGCGTGCTCTTCCACGCCCTCGGGTACCGGCAGGAACTCGTGCAAGAGCGACGAGCTCAGCTCGTGCAGCCACTGGCACTGCTCGGCATCGCAGAGCACCACGCCCATCGCCTCGAGGGCCGCGACCGCATCGACCGCGCGAATGCTCTCGAGCACGCTCGCGTCGAGCTGCGAGCTATCGAGCGTGCTGGCGTCGATCACCGCGGTGGTGCCCGCGTACTCGCTCACGAAGGCGCGCCCATCGGCCATGGGCGCGTCGACGGCCAGGGTGACCAGCTCGCGGTAGTTGGCGCCGAAGCTCGGCCAGTCGAGCCGCGCGCGGTTGAGCTGCACGTGGCGATAGTTGGTGGGCACCACTCGCGCCTCGCCCAGGAACAGCGCGCGGATGTCCATGTCTTCCTTGGCGGCCACGCGCGTGAGCCGGATGGGGATGCAGGGCTCGGTGCCGGGGTAGCGGACGAGCACCGGGTGGATGTCCTCGACGCCCTGCCCGTGGCGCAGGCGGAAGGCCACGAACACGTGACCCTCGGCGATGTACTCGTCGAGGATCGCGGGCGCCTCGGTCTGCACGGAGTAGCCGTTGTCGAGCAGCCACTCGGTCACGGTCTCGGCGCTGCCGCCTTGCAAGATCGCGTACTGGAACGCGCCCACGACGTCTTGCGCCACCACGACCGGGTCCTCGCCCCAGCCCGCGCCGCCGCCGTCGGGGGCCGAGATGAACGTCGAGCCGGTGCCGTCGCCGGCCGACGGGTCGTCGCAGATCGATCGATTCTGCACGCCGTAGACCGGGCGCGTGCCATCGAGCACGGCTTGGACGAGACGGAACGAGCCCACCTCGATCTCGGGGACCTCGGGGACTGGCACGAGCCACGCGAACTGGTCCGCGTCACCGCCGTCGTACTCGATCTGGATGTGCGCCTCGACGTAGCCGTTGTCGATCGCGAAGAGGATCGTCTCGCCGGTCTGATCGACCGGCATCGACGTGGGCAGCGCCCCATCGCAGAAGGTGCCCCCGCAGGCGCGGGCCTCCGCTGGCGCGAAAGCCGCAAACGCAAAGGCCAGGGTCGAACCACCAATGAGAAGGCCAAGGCTAGATTTCCGCACAAAACACAACTACCATAACTAATTGCGACCTGTCTACGAAATCCTACGAGGCGCGGATGCAGGATCTGCGTGGAAATGGGGGTCGTCCCCACGCCCCGCGCTCCGAGCCATATAACTAACTATCCATGTTCACAGGCAAAAAAATTCGTGATCTAGCTTGAGTGTTTCACTTACGATGAAGAAGGTGTCCGGTTTGGGAACTGCCTCGAGCGCGCTGACCGGTGACGATGACGACGTCACGGTCACCGTGATCCACGGGCTGGCGCAGACGGGGCCCACGCCGTCGCGGGACGAGCCCACCGACGAGGCGCCGCGGTTCCTCGGTCGCTACGTGATCATCGAGGAGATCGGCTCGGGCGGCATGGGTCGCGTGTACCGAGCCTACGATCCGCAGCTCGATCGCGAGGTCGCGCTCAAGCTGCTGCGTCGGGTGACCTCTGATGCGCGCGCTCGCTTGCTGCGCGAGGCCCAGGCGATGGCCAAGCTCTCGCACCCCAATGTGCTGCCCGTGTACGACGTGGCGGCCGAGGGCTCGCGCTTGTTCCTGGCGATGGAGCTCGTGCGCGGCCGCAGCCTGCGGCAGTGGCTCGATGCGGAGCGGCGCTCGGCGGCCGAGGTGCTCGCGGTGTTCGTGGCGGCGGGGCAAGGGCTGGCCGCGGCGCACGAGGGCGGGCTCGTCCATCGCGACTTCAAGCCGGGCAACGTGCTCGTGGGCGACGACGGGCGCGTGCGCGTGATGGACTTCGGCTTGGCGCGCGGCAGCGTCAGCGAGCACGGGGCCGAGCCGGGCCCGGACCTTCGCCGCAGCCGTGCCTCGCCGGAGTCGATCCCGATCGTGGGTCGCGTGCGCGACGAGACGGTCAGCGTGGCCTCGAAGGCCCGCTCCCGCAGCAACGATAGCCTCGAGATGCTCTCGTCGTTCACCGAGGACCTCACGCAGATGGGGACGGTCGTCGGCACGCCCTCCTATATGGCGCCCGAGCAGCACCTGGGGCGCACGGCGGATCATCGCAGCGACCAGTACGGGTTCTGCGTGACGCTGTGGGAGGCGCTCTACGGGCGCCGCCCGTTCGCGACCGAGGAGTCCGACGATTGGTATCGCGTGAAGTCGACGACGCGCCCACGGCTCGACCCCGAGCGCGTCGTGCCGCGCTGGCTGCACGCGGTCGTGCTGCGAGGTCTCGCCGCGCGACCCGACGAGCGCTACGCCTCGATGACCCAGCTACTGGCCGCGCTCACCCGCGATCGCCAGCGCCGCAGGCGGCGATACCTGGTCGCGGGGATCGCTGCGCTGGGGCTCGGGGGGGCGGTGGTCGGGCTGCGGCACGCGGTGGTCGACGACGGTCTGTGCAACGGGGCCCACGACAAGCTCGCGGGGATCTGGGACGAGGCCACGGCCGCCGAGCTCGAGCGCGCCGTGACGTCCACCGCGGTGGGCTACGCCTCCGATACATGGACTCGCATCGAGCCGCAGCTCCACGACTACGCCAGCCGCTGGGAGGCCGCGCACGTCGATGCGTGCGAGTCGACCCACGTGCGGCACGAGCAGCCCGAGGCGCTGATGGATGCGCGCATGCTGTGCCTGGACGATCGGCGCCGCAGCCTGCGGGCGCTGGTGCGGACGCTCGGCAGCGCGGATGTCGGGGTGGTCGAGCGCGCGGGGTCGGCCGTGGGCGCGCTGCCGCTCATCGAGCTGTGCGCAGATCCGCAGTACCTGCAGGCTCAGGTGCCGCCGCCCAGCGATCCCGCGCTGGTGGCCGAGGCCGACGACCTCGAGGAGGAGCTCGCGAGGCTCAAGGCGCTCGTCGACGGGGGCCAGGCCAAGCAAGTCGAGGCCGATGCTCGCGCCGCGCTGGAGCGCGCGCAGGCGCTGGGGCACCCGCCGCTCGAGGTCAAGGCGCGCTTTGGGCTGGCCGGCATCGAGGAGGAGATCGGCCACTACGAGGCGGCCGATCGGCTGCTCGAGCAGACCTACTTCATGGCCCAGCGAGAGGGTCTCGATTCCTTGCAGGCGCGCGCGGCCATCCAGCTGATCCACGTGAGGGGCACGCGCTTGGGTCACCCCGACGAGGGTGAGCGGTGGGAGCGGTTCGCTCGGGCGGCGCTGCAGCGCGTGCACGATCCGTCGGTCGAGGCCTCGTACCTCAACAACGCCGGCGTGCTCGCGGGCGACCGCGGCGACCCCGACAAGGCCACGGCACAGCTCGAGCGCGCGCTGGCGCTGCGCGAGCAGCAGCTCGGCCCGGAGCACCCGTGGGTGGCCAGCGTGCTCAACAACCTCGCGCTCGTCCACGATCAGCAGGGGCGCTACGACAAGGCGCTCGAGCTGCACGAGCGGGCGCTGGCGATCCGCGAGCAGGTCTTCGGTCCCGAGCACCCCCACGTGGCCTCGTCGCTGCTCAACATGAGCAATGTGGAGTCTTCGCAGGGGCGCTACGACGAGGCCTTGGCGGTGCAGCAGCGGGCCCACGAGATCTACGACCGCGCCTACGGGCCCGAGCATCCTTATACGGCGGGCACGCTCGTGAACCTCGGCACCATCTACGAGTCGCTGGGCAAGCCCGAGCTCGCGCTCGAGCGCTACACGGCCGCGTTCTCGGTGCTCGAGCGCACCCAGGGCGCGCACCACCCGAATGTGGCCGGCACGCTGGCGAACATCGGCAACGTGCACAAGGCCCTCGGCGATCCGAAGCGCGCGCTCGAGTACTACGAGCAGGCGCTGCAGCTGTTCGAGAAGACGCTCGGGCCCGACGACTTCCTCGTGGCCATCACGTGCATGAACATGGGCGGGCTGGCGCACGACCAGGGCGACCAGGTCGCTGCGATGGCGCAGCTCGAGCGGGCGCTCGAGATCGTCGAAGCCACCTCGGGGGCCAAGCACCCGCTGATCGCGGCGATCCACGCCAACCAGGCGCTGGTGCACACGGCGCTCGGCGAGCACGAGGAGGCGCTGCGGCTCCATCGCGAGGCGCTGGCGCTGCGCCGCGAGGTGCTCGGCCCGCGTCACCCCGAGACCGCGAGCTCGTTTGCGCAGCTCGGCGAGGCGCTAGTCGCCGCGGGGCAGCCGGCCGCCGCGCGCGAGCCACTCGAGCAGGCACTCGAGCTGCTCGAAGGACACCAAGATCAAGCCGAGCTCTACGAGCAGACGCGCGCGCTGCTCGAGCGCGCGCGCGAGCAGGGGCCCGAG